>DATFGA010000216.1:0-3536 GCA_035249775.1 Nocardioidaceae bacterium
GAGGTTCAGGTCAGCCGGCGCGGAGCTGCGGACCTGCCGGTTGGTGCCGGCGCAGGGGAGCGGCTGCGCGTTGAGGCGACCGGTCTGGATCTTGCGCTGCGCCACATCGGCCTGCAGGCCGTAGCCGAGCCCCTGGAACACACCGGCCGGAAGGTTCGCGTTGATCCGCGCCCAGGCACGGCCCAGCTGCACGTCGATGTCGTCTGGCGTGCCGACCACCGTGTCCTGACCGGCGAGCCGGATCCGCAGCGCGTAGGCGCTCGCGTAGGCGAAGGTCCTGCGCTTGACGTGCTTCTCCCAACCCAGGCTCACCGTGCCCAGACCCGGGATCTCGATCGCACCGGCGTTGTCGCGCAGCGCGTCGAGCACGCCCTGGACACCCTCGTTCACCCCGCCCAGGAGGTCCTCGAGGGGACCGCGCAGCTCCTCGGGAGCCTCGGCGGGAACCACGCCGGTGAGCTTGATCGGGTCACTGTCGAGCGTCGTGGCGGTGCGGAAACCCGCGCCCTTCTTGTGCCAGGCACGCGCCGTGGTCCGCAGCCCGGTGATCACCAGGCGCGGGCCGTCGGTTGCCGGGCCGAGCGTGACCTCGCCGATCGTGTTCACGCCCAGGACACCGCTGATCCCCTTGCGGGGCTGGCGATAGGTCCGGTTGCGGCTGTCGATCGCGGCGACCTGGACCATGTCCTCGATGTTGACCTTCGCCAGGTCGTCGGCGCCGATGTCGCGGCTGATGCCGGCGAGCCGGGTGCAGCCGATGTAGGAGTACGCCGTCCGGCCTGAGCTGAGCCCGAGCGTCGGGCCCTTCACCCGCGTGCCGAACGCCGTGGACTGGTAGCCGAAGTCGGTCTCACTCAGCTTCGCCTGTGCCGGCGGGGCGGTGACGACCAGCGCACCCGTGAGGGTGACCCCGATGCTGGTGATCACTGCTGCCGTGCGGGCAAGCAGGGTCGGACGTGTTCTCAAGTGACTCCCCGTTCACTCAGTGCTGGATGTCGAGCGCGCTGCCGCCAACCCGAGAAGGGGCCCTGGTCGCTCGGTAAAGACAACGACAAGAATGTAAAAACGTGACGGGCAAGTAAAGTAAAGAAACTGTGTGCCGCGTCACGGGCGCGAAACGAAGAGCGCCCCCGGTAGGATTCGAACCTACGCTCCCGCCTCCGGAGGGCGGTGCTCTATCCCCTGAGCTACGGGGGCTCAGGCTGCGCGCTAGAGCGTACACCTGACCGCGCGGCACCACCGATTGGGGGCAGCGAGATGAGTGGGTCAACGGGGGAGTTTCCACTGCGTGCGCTCGTGGTCGACGACTCCGCGGTCATCCGCGACCTGATCTCGGTCAACCTGCAGCTCGAGGGCTTCGAGGTGACCACCGCCGGGGACGGGATCGAGGCTCTCGACATCGTGACCACGGTCCGTCCCCACGTGATCACGCTCGACGTGAAGATGCCCCGGCTGGACGGCTTCGAGACGGTCACCCGGCTCAGGGACAACCCGGCGACCGCGCACATCCCGATCGTCGTGGTCACCGGCCGCGCCCAGGCCGTCGACCTCAGTCGCGGCGAGGCGCTCGGCGTGGAGGCCTACCTCACCAAGCCGTTCGAGCCCGCCGAGCTGGTCGAGGTGGTCACCCGGCTGGCCCGGTACGGGCGTCCGGCGCACACCGACTGAGTCAGCGACCATCCGCGGAGCGGTATCGGGATGAGTGGTCGCATCCTGCGCAGATAGGCTTGACCGGTGACTCCCGAACAGCTCTCCGACACGATCGTCGACGCCCTGACCGCACTGACCGACGAGGGCGCCGTGACGCTGCCCGACGGCGTGCCGGCGCAGGTGGTCGTGGAGCGACCCAAGGTCAGGGAGCACGGGGACTACGCCACCAACGTCGCCCTCCAGCTCGCGAAGAAGGCCGGGATGCCGCCGCGCGACTTCGCCGGCCTGCTCGCGGAGCGGCTGAACACCGCCGAGGGGATCGCGTCCGCGGAGATCGCCGGCCCCGGGTTCCTCAACATCCGGGTCGACGCAGGGGCACAGGGTGCTCTGGCCGCGCAGATCGTCGAGGCCGGTGCGTCGTACGGCTCCTCGGACGCGTTCAAGGGCGAGAAGATCAACCTCGAGTTCGTCTCGGCCAACCCCACGGGACCGATCCACATCGGTGGGGTGCGGTGGGCCGCGGTCGGTGACGCGCTGGGCCGGATCTTCAGCTTCAGCGGCGCCGAGGTCACCCGGGAGTACTACTTCAACGACCACGGCGCGCAGATCGACCGGTTCGCGCGCTCGCTGCTCGCGGTCGCCAAGGGCCAGCCGGCGCCCGAGGACGGCTACGGCGGCCAGTACATCGCCGACATCGCCCAGCACGTGCTCGCCGAGAAGCCGAACGTCCTCGAGCTGCCCGACGACGACGCACAGGAGGTGTTCCGGTCCGTCGGCGTGAACCTGATGTTCGACGAGATCAAGCAGAGCCTGCACGACTTCCGGGTCGACTTCGACGTCTACTTCCACGAGAACAACCTGCACGAGTCCGGCGCCGTCTCCCGCGCCGTCGAGCGGCTCACCGAGATGGGCAACACCTACGAGCAGGACGGCGCGCTGTGGTTGCGCACCGAGAAGTACGGCGACGACAAGGACCGGGTGATCATCAAGTCCGACGGCAAGGGCGCCTACATCTCCGGTGACCTGGCCTACTACCTCGACAAGCGCGAGCGCGGCTTCGACCGGTGCCTGATCATGCTCGGTGCCGACCACCACGGGTACGTCGGACGTCTGCACGCCATGTGTGCGGCCTTCGGTGACACGCCGGGGGTCAACCTCGAGGTGCTCATCGGCCAGATGGTGAACCTGCTCCGCGAGGGGCAGCCGCTGCGGATGTCGAAGCGGGCGGGCACGGGGATCACGATGGAGGACCTGGTCGGCGCGATCGGCGTCGACGCCTCCCGCTACGCCCTGGCGCGCTACACCAGCGACACCACCATCGACATCGACCTGGACCTGTGGGCCAAGCAGTCCAGCGACAACCCGGTGTTCTACGTGCAGTACGCCCACGCGCGGCTCGCCTCGATCCTGCGCAACGCGAAGGACCTGGGGGTGGCGGCCGACTTCGACCCCTCGCTGCTGTCGCACGAGAAGGAGGGCGACCTGCTCCGGGCACTCGCTGAGTTCCCGCGGGTCGTCGCGTCGGCCGCGCAGCTGCGCGAACCGCACCGGGTGGCGCGTTATCTCGAGGACACCGCGTCGTCGTTCCACAAGTTCTACGACGCGTGCCGCGTGCTGCCCCAAGGAGATGAGGAGCCGGCACCGATCCACGCCGCGCGGCTGCTGCTGGTGGAGGCCACCAAGACGGTCTTCGGGACCGGCCTGACCCTGCTCGGCGTCTCGGCGCCGGAGCGGATGTGATCGCGGGTGCGTGCACATGAGGCAGGGGCGCTGCATGCCGACATCAACCAGCGCGGACCGTCCTGGCTGAGCACCCCGCGCGACGTCAACGCGCTGGTGCCGCTGCTGTGGTCCTCGACCGCCCGCAAGAACGACGACGGTGCCCT
>DATFGA010000217.1:0-3417 GCA_035249775.1 Nocardioidaceae bacterium
TGCTGCCGCCGCCCGTGATCGAGAGCGTCAGCGTCTCCGTGCTGCGAGGCACGAAGGTGAGCGAGCACGAGTTCGTCAAGAAGGGGGCCGACCAGTGGGTGGAAAAGCCGGGGGTGAGACAGTGAGGACGGCGACGAGTTCGAGTCTCCGCCTCTGCGCCTTGGCCGTCGCCGCGCTCGGTGTCGCGGCCCTCGCGGGGGTCGGCGGCGCTGCTGAGCCGGCCCGGCTGTACCTGACGCTCGACAAGTCCAAGCACCTGGTGACGGCGGAACGCATCACCAAGGTCTCGGTGGCCAGCCCACGCATCGCCGATGTGGTGGTGATCTCGCCTCAGGAGCTGCTCATCAACGCCAGGGACACCGGCAGCACGTCTCTGGTGATCTTCCAGGGCAGCAAGATGCAGGAGTTCGACCTGATCGTCTATCCCCCGCCGGTGGGCGAGGCATCCGTGGCCGACCCGGCGAGCGAGCCTTACACGGTGCGAGTCCAGCGGGCCGACAAGGAGTCCAACCACGTGTTCGTGAAGAACCGCGACCAGCAGTGGCTCGAGCTCGGCACGGTCCGGCCCGCCACCGAGGCGCCCCGCAAATGACGCGACCGTTCCTGCTTGCCGTGGCCTTGCTCACCTCCCTGTCCGTCGTCGCCGGGTCCCGGCTACCCGCCCGGGCTGCCGACCCCAGCGAGCAGCGGCTGATCCGGCTCGAAGTGACGATCGGACGCTCGCAGGTGGTCGACCTGAAGGATTCGTTCACGCGCGTGTCCGTGACCAATCCGGCCGTGGCCGACGTGTTCGTGGTGACGCCCAACCAGATCCTGGTCAACGGCAAGACCGTCGGCGTCACCTCGCTCGTCGTCTTCTACCCCGATCGGACGGTGTTCTTCGACGTGGTCGTCCACACGGACACCGAGCTGCTGCGCGAGCGTCTCCGGCAGGTAGCGCCGCGCGACAACATCGAGGTCCACGCCGCCCGCGACGCCATCGTGCTCACGGGCAGCGTGTCCAGCTCGGCGGTGTCCCAGGCGGCGGTGGAGATCGCATCGGTGTTCGCCCGGCAGGGAAAGGTCGTCAACCTCATGGGCCTCACCGACGTCAAGCCGCAGCAGGTGATGCTGCAGGTGCAGGTGGGCGAGGTGAACCGGGCGGCCCTGAAGGAGCTCGGTTTCAACATCCGCGCTCTCGGCAGCACCCTGCAGGCCGGGTTCTTTCCCGGCGTACCTTTCACCCCGGCGCTGGGCGCCCTCGGCCTGGTGACGGACTCGGGCTCGGCCGTCGGTCGGAGTACCCCCGACTTCGCGTTCGATGGCAGCAACTTCTTCCTCTCGAGCGGCCAGCGCGACTACGCGGGCGTCATCCGCGCCCTGGCCGAGCGCGACCTGTTCCGGACCCTGGCGAAGCCGAACCTGGTCACCCAGAGCGGCACCGAGGCCAAGTTCATCTCCGGCGGAGAGTTCCCTTACCCCGTCTCCTCGGGCGTCAACCAGATCTCGATCGAGTTCAAGGAGTTCGGGATCGGCCTGGTCTTCCGGCCCGTGGTGACGGACGGCGAGACGATCACGATGACCGTGCGGCCCGAGGTGTCGAGTCTCGACTTCAGCCAGGGGCTCATCTCGGCGGGCATCGCCATTCCGGTCATCCGGAAGAACGAGACCTTCACGACCATCAACATCAAGGACGGGGAGTCGTTCGCCATAGCCGGGCTCATCAACAACGACGTACGCCAGGCGGTCGCCAAGATCCCGGTGCTCGGCGACATTCCGATCCTGGGCGCCCTGTTCCGGTCCGTGCGCTTCCGCAACAACGAGTCGGAGCTGCTGTTCGTGGTGACGGTGAAGCTGGTGCGTCCGACTCAGCCCGGCGTGGCGGCCGCGGACCCGACACGGCTCATGGAGCTGCGGGATGCGGAGCGGCGTGAGTTCACGCTCCTGCCGGGGATCCCGGGCGTGGGCGAGGTGGTGGAGCGGCCGTTCGGCTCGAGCAGCCTGGAGCCTCGGTAGCTCCGGGCATGGGCGCCGTGCTCCGTACAGTTCTGATCGATAGTGACGGCGAGTCGCTGGCCTCGCTCCGGCGGATGCTGGCCACCACCGCCTCCGCCGTCATCGTCGGGGAGTTCGGTAGCGTGGCGGAGGCGCTCGTCGAGGCGCCCGTCCGGCGGCCCGACCTCGTGGTGGTGGAGATCCCTGCCCGTCAGGTCGCAGAGGGTCCCGAGTCCGCGAGCCGGCTCGTGTCCGAGCTGACGAAGGCGCTGCCGGACGCCGCAGTGTTCACCACGGCGGCTGACGTCTCCGCCGACTTCGTCCTCCGGGTCATGCGCGCGGGCGCGGTCGAGTTCCTCACGCGCCCGGTGGAGCGGACCGATCTGGTATCGGCGCTCGAGAAGCTGACACGGTTCCGGCGGGGCGGGGGCGCGGGCTCCGACCGCAAGCCGGGCCGCGTCACTGCGGTGTTCTCGACGAAGGGCGGCGTGGGCGTGACCACGCTGGCCACCAACGTGGCGGTCTGTCTGGCCCAGCGAGGCACGACCACGCTGCTCGTCGACCTCGACACCCGCCAGTCCGACGTGGCGACCTTCTTGAACCTGCGCGGCAGCTACTCGGTGCTGGACGCCTTCGAGAACGTGGGCCGCATGGACGAGTCGTTCCTGCGCGGGCTCCTCACCCGGCACTCGAGCGGGCTGTGGGTGCTGCCGGGGCCGTCGCGGATCGAGCGCATCCAGCTCGGCGCCGATCCCGTGCGGGTGGGCATCGAGATCATGCGGTCGCACTTCGATCACGTGATCGTGGACCTCCGGCACGATCTCGACGCGGGCACGGTCGCCGCGCTGGAGGCGGCCGACACCATCCTGGTTCTGACCAGCCTGGACGTGCCTTCGGTCCGGTCGACCGCCGCCGGTGTCGCCGGGCTCCGGCAGCTCGGGATCAGCGCCCAGCGCGTGCGGGTGGTGGTCACGCGCGACGAGACAAGCGACGAGGTGACCACCAAGCACGTCCGCGACGCTCTGGACATGCCGGTGTTCTGGAAGGTGCCCAACGACTATCAGGCGAACGTCTCCTCGATCAATGCCGGGGAGCCCGTGGTGACCGCGTCTCCGCGGTCCAAGCTGGCCCGGAGTTTCGTCCAGCTGGCAGAGTGGGTGGCGCAGGCCAGGGGCGGCGGCACCGCCGCGCCTGACAAGCGGTCCTTCTCGCTCCGGCGGCTGGTCTGGAACCCCAAGCAGGGAGTGTAGGCAGATGCCGCTTTTCCGTCGACAGCCCGAGACGAGTCCGGTCCCGACCGCCACGCCGGCGTCGGCGAATGGCCACGCCGAGGTCCGCGGCCATCACGCGAGCTACTACGACCTCAAGACCCGGATCCACCGGCAGCTCATCGAGCGCATCGACCTGACCAAGATCGGGTTGCTGCCGCCCGACGTGCTGGAG
>DATFGA010000218.1:0-29485 GCA_035249775.1 Nocardioidaceae bacterium
GGCTGCTTCGGGTACGGCCACGCGTCGAGGTCCATCAGGGTGTGCTTGTGCACCCGCCACGGCACACCCGACGTGTTCGGCACGACCCGCTTGATCCGGCCGTCCGGCAGGTAGTCGACGTCGTAGAACTTCGGCACGTAGACGCCACCGGACACGGCGAGCCGGTAGAGCAGCTCGTCGCGCGGGGTGCGGCCCTCCAGCCCGGGGCAGCCCTCCTGCTTCCACTCCCGGACCACGGCGGAGATCGCCAGCACGATCTCCTCACCGTCACCGAGCACCGCGGCGTCGATGAAGTCGGCCACCGGCTCCGGGTTGAACGCGGCGTGCCCGCCGGCGAGCACGACCGGGTCCTCGGCGGTCCGGTCGGCGGCGTGCAACGGGATGCCGGCCAGGTCGAGCGCGGTCAGCAGGTTGGTGTAGCCGAGCTCCGTTGCGAAGGAGATCCCGAAGACGTCGAACGCGCGGACCGGGCGGTGGTTGTCGACGGTGAACTGCGGGATCCGGTGCTCGCGCATCGTCCGCTCCATGTCCGGCCACACCGAGTAGGTGCGCTCGGCCATGATCCAGTCGCGCTCGTTGAGCACCTCGTAAAGGATCTGCACGCCCTGGTTGGGCAGGCCCACCTCGTAGGCGTCTGGGTACATCAGCGCCCAGCGGACCTCGGTGGAGTCCCAGGCCTTCTGCGTCGAGTTCAGCTCGCCCCCGACGTACTGGATCGGCTTCTGCACCGACGGCAGCAGCGGCTCAAGTCGCGGAAAGAGGGACTCGGCGGTTGCGGCGGGCATGCATCGACCTCTCGAGGAAGGGGGTGGAGACCCTCAAGAGTACGTCGGACGCGGCGCTCGATCTAACCCTCGAGGTCGGACAGCTCCTCGAGCGCTGCCTCCGCCTGGGCGAGCTCGGCCCGCGCGAGATCGATCATCTCCCGCAGCCCCTGGGCGCCGAAGCGGTTGCTCACGTGCTCGACGGCGTCGACGATGACGGGATCCGGCTGGTGCGCAGCAGTCATACCGGGATCCTTGCAGCCCGGGTCGTCGAGCGCACGCCCGCGCCACCGCGTTTCGTCCCAGGCGTCAGCGGCAGTCGCGGGCGATCAGCTCGGTCAGCAGCGCCTTGCTGCCCCGGTCCGGGACGGTGATCACCCGGTGCACCGGGTCCTGGCCGCGCCGCACGTAGACACTGAGCAGGAACGTCTGGGAGCTGTTGCCGAGGGCGTGCGCGTCACACCGGTGTGCGGACCCGACCAGCACCGGCACCCGGAGCGACCGCTGGTCCGCGTCCAGGTGGGTCGGCAGCGCACCGGTCTCCTTCGGCGTCAGCCGCAGCAGCACGCTGCCGCCCACGTCGACGACAGTGAGCCGGTCGGTCGACCCGGGCTTGCGCCGGATGAGCACGTCGCCGGGAAGGTACTCCTCCCCGGCCCGCTCGACGGGCGCGTCGGCCAGCCGCAGGGACACGGTCCCGGTGGCGTCGAGCCGCTGCTCGGCGCACTCGTTCGCGTAAAGGCGCTCCAGCAGCTCCGGGTCCTCGACGGTGAGCGGCAGCCGGTGCTCCCGGCCGTCGACGACCACGTCCAGCCGGGGCCTGTCCGTGGGCTCGCTCTCGCAGCGGGCAGCGCCGTACTGAAGCGTGAACCCGGCGGTCCTGCCCGGCTCCAGGGTCCACGGCTCGAGCTCCACCGAGGTCGGCGCGAACCCTGACCAGGACAGGGTCGCCCGGGTCACCGTGACCGCGGCGCTGCCCATGTTGGTCACTCCGGCGCGGAGGTTGCGGGTCCCTTCGTCGTGCCGGAATTGGGTGATCGAGGCGTCGAGGGCGGGCTGGTCCGACGCAGGACTCTGCTGCCGGTCGGAGGCAGTGCAGGCCGCGACCAGGGCGCACAGCAACGGCAGCGCGACCAAGCGCGCCGCGCACAGCGAGGAGACCGACCGCACCCGGGTCACCCTAGGAGATCTCCGCGGACCACGACAGCGCGTTCTCGTCGGCCGTCAGAGTCAGCCCTTGACGTAGGAGAGCTTCTCCGCGACCTTCCCGTCGCGCAGCCGGAGCACATCCACGCCCCGCACGTGACCGGGTGCGCCGTCGGGCCGCGACCAGGTGAACCTCCACCGCAGCACCGCCCGGTCCCCGCACACGAACGACTCCTCCTCGATGAACGCGGCGTCCGCGGTCGATCCGAACAGGTCCAGCCACACCGCGCGGACCGCCTCCGCGCCCTCGTGGCGTACGCCGTCCGGGGCCGGTCCGGTTGCCTCGAAGACGCAGTCGTCGGTCATCAGCGCCATGATCGTCTCGACGTCGCCGCGGCCGAACGCGGTCGAGAAGCGGGCGAGCGCTGCGTGGTTCGGTCCCCACTCCGCGTCCCGCCCGAACCCGGCGAGCAGGTCGTGCTGGGCCGCACCGGTGGTCGACGTGCGTGGCCCGACCGCGCCGGACGCCCGATAGATCTCCTCACGGTCGGCGAACCAGCCGGCGACAGAGGTGACCAGCGCGGTGTCGAGCCTGGTGTCACCGCCGGTGGCGGCCGCGAGGTCCCAGGCGTGGATGAGGTGGTCGGCGGCGAGCTGGTGCACGTACTCCGCCATCGTCTCCTCGCCGTAGGACAGCTGCACCGTGCCACCGGACGGCAGCGTCTCGGCGACGACCGACTCCGCCTCTGCCGCCGCGCGCAACGCGGTCACGATCGGGTCCTCGCCGAGCTGGTCCCCGTCGAACCGGTCGCCCACCTCCTCGATGGTGCTTCCGCGCATCAGCGGAACGGTCCACAGGTCCTCGCCGACCACGTGGTTGACCAGGTCGCGCACGGTCCAGTCCCGGCACGGGGTCGGGTCCCCCCACTGCTCGGGGCGGACAGAATTGACGCGCACCGCCCAGCACTCCATGGTCCGTCGGTACACCGTGGCCAGATCCATGACGGCCTCCGCTCGTGGTCCCCGCATCTCTCAGCGTGCTCCCGCGGGCCGGTTCCGTCCATGGGGCGTTCGGGCAGACCGGCGGGCGGGCCTCTCAGAGCAACCCCGTCTCGAGGGTCAGCCGGGCCCGCGCCACCCACCACGCGAGGTCGAGCCGCTCGCGCTCCCTGGACTCCGGGTCCGGGTGCTCGACGGCGTCGACCGCCTTGTTCCACCCAAGCCACATCAGCGCGCTCAGCAGCCCGAGACGCATGGACGCTTCGTCGTACGCCGGCCCGGCCGCCTGCGCGTAGTCGGCGATCAGCTGCTCACGGGTCGCCTCGACCACGGAGGCACACCCGGCGATGAACCGGGCGACGTCCACCGCTCCGGGAGCGGCCGCCGGCATGCTCCAGTCGAGCAGCGTGAGCCGGTCGTCCTCGATCGCCATGTTCACGGTGGCCAGGTCGCCGTGCACCATGGTGGCCGGCCGGCTCTCGAGGGCCCTGACGAGCGGGCCGGGATCGGCGAGCATCGAGAGGACCGGGTCTGCGACGTCGGACGGCACCGTGTCGGCGAAGATCTCCCAGCCACGCAGCACGATGGCGGCCAGCGGGTTCTCCCCGGACACGTGTGCCCTGACCCGGTGCGGCGCGAACACGGCGAGGAACTCCGGCAGCGGGGTGAGGTGCCGCGGCGGCCGACCGAGGAACGCGCGGTGCATCGTGGCCACCCGCTCGAGCAGCCATCGACACCGTTCCCTGCTGAGCCGGTCGGACCAGTCCAGAACGGTCGCGCCGAGGTCGCGCATGACGACGACCGTCGTCTCCGCCTCCCGCCAGCCGTCGACGACCGCGTGCTCGACCTGCGGCGGCAGTCGGTCCAGCACGCCGGTGGACCACAGCTGGTACTCGCGGCCGACGTCGTCGCCGGTCAGCGCCATCGCCAGGTCGGTCGCCGGGTCGAAGCGCTTGACGATCAGGCGCCGTCCGTCGGCGAGCAGCAGCCGTTCGAGTGCCGCGCCGGACCTCCCCGGATGCTCGGCCAGCACGGCCCGCTCGACAGCCGCCGCAAGATAGTCGTCGTAGCCCATCGCAGACACCGCCTGCTCCGAGGCTACGGCTCAGAAGCGGGAGCGGGACAGGGTCGAGCGGGTCACGCCGAGGCCCATCGAGCGCTCGGTGCGCAGGTGGATGTTCTGCAGCAGGCCGACCGCCATCAGCGTGGCGAACATCGACGACCCGCCGTAGGACACCAGCGGCAGCGGTACGCCGGTCACGGGCATGATCCCCAGGCACATGCCGATGTTCTGGAACGCCTGGAAGCCGAACCAGCAGGCGACCCCGCCTGCCGCGAGCCGGCCGAACAGGTCGTCGGCGCGGGCGGCGATGGTCAGCGCCCGCCAGAGCACGACACCGAGCAGCGCGATCAGCACCGCCGAGCCGACCAGCCCGAGCTCCTCACCGGCGACGGTGAAGATGAAGTCGGTGTGCTGCTCGGGGACGAACCCGGACTTGGTCTGCGAGCCGTCGAACAGGCCCTGCCCGAACACGCCGCCGTTGCCGATCGCGATCCGCGCCTGGGTGGTGTTGTAGCCGGCGCCGCGCGGGTCGAGCTCCGGGTTGGTGAACGCCAGGAACCGGTCGAGCTGGTAGTCCTCGAGCAGCCCGAGCTGGACCGCAAGCACCGCCGTCGACACGGCACCGACGGCCAGCGCCACCAGCCAGCGCCGTGGTGCACCGGACAGGGCGACCACCCCGAACACCGTCGCGGAGAGCACCAGCATCGTGCCGAGGTCGGGCTGGAGCATGATCAGCGCGGCCGGGACCGCGGCGATCGCCAGCATGCCGAGCACGTCGAGGTGCCTGACCTGGCGTTGCCGCAGCGAGTTCTCGGTGCGCTCGGCGACCAGCAGCGCCATCCCGATGATCACCGCGAGCTTGGCGAACTCCGCCGGCTGGATCGACATCCCGCCCAGCATCAGCCAGGACCGGGAGCCGTTGATCGTCGACCCCATCACCAGCACCAGCGCGAGGCCGACCACCGACCCGACGTAGACGAGCGGCGCCAGGATCCGCACCCACCGGTGGTCGGTGGCGATGATCATCACCCCGAGCACGACGCCGATGGCGATGTTGACCAGCTGCTTCTTCAGGTAGGACTCCGGGTCACCGCCGGTGAGGTCGTCGCGGGCGACGGTGGCCGACCACACCAGCAGGGTGCCCATCGCCAGCAGACCGGCGACCGCGAGCATCAGCAGCCAGTCCAGCCGCGGTGTCTTGGAGCGGCTCGGCGCGTCGATCCGCATCATCCGGGGCCGGGCCTGAGGGGTGACGGTCATCGGCGCGCTCCTGCCCGGGTCGCGGCCGGGGCGACCGGAGGAAGGATCTCGCCGTCCTCCGCGAACACCGGCAGGCCCTCCGGCGGCTGCGCGTTCGGCAGTGCGGCCTTGTCCTCGTGCACCTCGCTGCCACGCACGCCGTACAGCGTCTCCCAGATCTTGCGCACCGCCGGCCCGGAGGTGCCCGACCCGGTGCCGCCCTGCGAGACCATCATGATCACGACGTACTGCTCGTCGTAGGAGGCGACCCATGAGGTGCTCTGCTTGCCGTAGACCTCGGCCGACCCGGTCTTCGAGCGGATCTTCACCTCGTCGAGCGGGAAGTCGATCAGCCGCCACGACATGGTGCCGGTCTTCGAGGTGCCGAGCAGCGCCTGGTCGATGTACTCCAGGTCCTTCTTCGAGACCTTCACCCGGGACGCCTTCTTCGGGTGGATCCGCCGGATCACCTCGCCCTCGGGACTGACGATCGCCTTGCCCACCCGGGGCTCCCACAGGATGCCGCCGTTGGACAGCGCGGCGTAGGCGCGGGCCAGCTGCAGCGGAGTGACGATGGTGTCGCCCTGGCCGATCGCGAAGTTCACCGCGTCGCCCGCCCGGTAGGTGTAGCCCTCGATGCAGAACTCACGCGCGAACCGATGCAGGAAGTCCTCGCCTGGCTCCTTGCCGATCTTGCAGTAGTAGTCCTTGTTCGCGTTGTAGTAGTCGAGCTTCCAGTGCCGGTCGGCGATCCGACCGCTGGCCTCCCCCGGCAGGTCGATGCCGGTCTCCGACCCGAAGCCGAAGATCTTCGCCATCGACACCAGCGGGTCCCTGGCGTCCACGTCGTCGACGTCGCTGCCGAACTTCTGCCAGAAGTTGAAGCCAACCCGGTAGAAGAAGGTGTTGCAGGAGACCTGCAGTGCCTTGTCGAACCCGATGTAGCCGTAGGAGCCGGACTCGTAGTTCTTGAAGGCCCGGTTGCCGACGGTGAACGACGAGGAGCAGTTCAGCCGAGTGCCCTGGCCGTAACCGTTCGACAGGGCACCGGCGGTCATGATCGGCTTCCACGTCGAACCGGGCGCGAACTGGCCCTGGGTGGCACGGAACAGCAGCGGCGTCCCGGCCTCCTCGGAGTACAGCCGGGACAGGTCCTTGGAGCTGATCCCGCCGACCCACACGCTCGGGTCGTACGTCGGCCGGCCGGCCATCGCCACGATCCGGCCGTTGGTGGCATCCATCACGACCACGGCACCGGAGTCGGCCTTGTAGTTCCTGCCGGTCACCGAGTCGAAGGTGCTCCGCGCCGTCTTGATGGTCTGCTCGAGCTGCTGCTCGGCGACGGCCTGCACCCGGGCGTCGATCGAGGTGACCAGGGTGTCGCCCGCGCGGCTCTCGACCTCGCCGGAGTCGCCGAGGACCCGGCCCATCGAGTCGACGGTGACCCGCTTGTAGCCGGGGTAGCCGCGCAGGTACTCGTCGTACTGCTTCTCCACACCGGCGCGGCCGACCACGGAGGCGCCGTGCACCGAGGTGTCCTCCTCGGCCTGCGCCCGGTCGAGCTCCTCCTCGGTGATCGGGCTCAGGTAGCCCAGCAGGTGCGCGGCGTTGATGCCGAACGGTGCGGGATAGGCGCGCACGCTGCGCGACTCGGCGAGCACCGCCGGGAAGTCCTCGCCCTGCTCCAGGATCGACACCGCGGTCTGCTGGCTGACGTCCTCGGCGACCGGCACCGGCTGGTACGGCGACCCGTTCCAGCACGTGCCCTGCATCGAACCGGGCTCCCCGCACAGCAGCGTGCGCTCGTGGATCTCGCGGTAGGGCACGTCCACCATCGTCGCGACCCGGCGCAGCAGCTTCTCCTGCGCCGGCTCCTCCATCTTGTTCAGCAGGGTGCGGTCCACGGTGACCACCCACGAGTTGCGGTTGGCGACCAACGGCCGGCCCATGTCGTCGACGATCAGCCCCCGCGCCGGCTGGACGACGAGCTCGCGGATCGACTGCTCGGCGGCCTGCGCCTGGTAGGCCTCGCCGCTGAGGACCTGGAGGTACCACAGCCGCGCGAACAACGTGACGAACAACGTCAGCACGAGCGCCTGCACCACGATCAGGCGCAGTCGTCCCTTGGTGTCACTGGTGGCGCGGACCCGCTCCCCACCGGTCGGGCTTGTCGAGACCATCAGTAGGCGACCTGGTGCGGCTCGAGCCGGCGGAACAGCCGCATCATCAGCGGCAGCACGAACGGCGTGATCAGCACGTCGTAGAGCACGGCGACCGGGACGACCTGGAGCGCCTCGGCCACCGGGACCGCCGGATCCTGGAGCACCAGGCCGCTGAGCGCGAAGACCGAGGTGCCCACGAAGGAGCTCGCCGCCACCGCGATCACCGCGGCGACAGCGGACGTGCGCGCGTCGTGGCGGACCCGGCCGGCGAGATAGCCGACCACCACCAGCGCCAGCGCCCAACGGCCCGCGACATGGTCGGCGGGAGGTGCCAGGTCGATCGCGAGGCCGGACAGGAAGCCGAGCACCGCCGCGAACTCCGGTCCGCGGACCAGCGCGGCCGCGACCACGACGAGCAGCGCGAGGTTGGGGACGACGCCGTCGTAAGCGAGATAGGGGAACAGGCCGACCTGGAGTACCACGGCGAGCATCACCACCAGGGTCACGACCAGGGCGCGGACGGCGGCCATCACCGGTCTCCTGACGAGCGCACGTCGCCGGCCTCGATCACGGCCCGGTCGCTCCGCGTGTCGGCGTCGACGACGACACCGACCAGGTCGAGGGAGGAGAAGTCGACCAGCGGCTCGATGACCGCCTGCTTCGAGAGCTGGCGCGGGCTGCTGTAGACCGCGGTCACCCGCCCGATCGGGACGCCGGAGACGTAGGGCGCCCCGTTCTTCGACCCCCAGGTCACCAGGATGTCGCCGTCGCTCGGGGTGACCGCGTTGTCGACGAGGTCGAGGTCGAGGCGGGTCCCGTCGCCGACGCCTCCGCGGCCGCGCAGGAAGCCGACCTCCATGCTGGAGCCTAGGCGGCCGCCGACGACCGACTCCGCGTCGACGATCAGCAGCACGGTGGCGGTGCCGCGGTCCGCGCGGATCACCCGGCCGACCAGGCCGTCGTTGTTGAGCACGGTCATGTCGGGGAACACCCCGGAGCTGGTGCCGGCGTCGATGGTGACGGTGCGCGAGAACGACTGCGCCGGCCCCATCGCGATCACCCGGGCGGGCACGAGCGCGTAACCGGTGCTGTCCGAGCTGCGGAGCAGACCGTCGAGCTCGGCGGCCCGGTTCCGGTCCACGACACCGGTCGCGAGCTTGCCGCGCAGCGCGGCGTTCTCCGCCTCGAGCCGCTCGAGGTCGCTGCGCAGGTCACCGGTGGTCTCGAAGAAGCCGGGCACCGCCTGGAAGGGGCGTACGACGGTGGCGGTCACCTCTTCCACGGGCCCGAACACGGCACCTGCCGCGGAGCGCAACGGCTCGACCGGTGAGTCCTCGCCGCCGCGCGCGTCGAGGGTGATCAACGTGAAGCTGGCGAGCAGCAGCAGGACGAGCACCGTCCTCGACGGCCGCTTGTAGTGGTCGTGCATGGCCATCTCAGGTCA
This sequence comes from Nocardioidaceae bacterium, assembly GCA_035249775.1. Taxonomy (GTDB): domain Bacteria; phylum Actinomycetota; class Actinomycetes; order Propionibacteriales; family Nocardioidaceae; genus Nocardioides_C. The sequence goes on from DATFGA010000218.1 coordinate 8,818, forward strand.
CCTGCGCGGTTCCGAGACGAGCACCTGCTGGAGAGCCTCGAACTCCTCGACGCACTTGCCGGCGCCCATCGCCACCGAGTGCAGCGGGTCCTCGGCGATGTGCACCGGCATCCCGGTCTCGTGGCGGATCCGTTCGTCGAGCCCGCGCAGCAGCGCTCCGCCGCCGGTAAGCACCAGACCGCGGTCCATGATGTCGCCGGCGAGCTCGGGGGGCGTCTGGTCCAGGGTGGTGCGGACCGCGTCGATGATCGCGTGCAGCGGCTCCTCGAGCGCCTGCCGGACCTCGGCGCTGGAGACCACGACGGTCTTCGGCAGCCCGGAGATCATGTCCCGGCCGCGGACCTCCGCCTCTGGCTCCTGGGGCAGCGGGAACGCAGAGCCGAGGGTCATCTTGATCTCCTCGGCGGTGCGCTCCCCGAGCATCAGGGAGTACTCCTTCTTCATCCAGGCGATGATCGCCTGGTCCAGGTCGTCGCCGGCGGTCCGGATCGAGAGGCTCGTGACGATCCCGCCCAGCGAGATGACCGCCACCTCCGTCGTACCGCCGCCGATGTCGACGACCATGTTGCCGGTCGCCTGGTGCACCGGGAGGTTCGCACCGATCGCCGCGGCCATCGGCTCCTCGACGATGTAGACGCGACGGGCGCCGGCCTGGTAGCCGGCCTCCTTGACGGCGCGCTGCTCCACGGCGGTGATCCCGCTCGGCACGCAGATCACCAGCCGCGGCTTGGCGAAGTAGCGGCGGCGGTGCACCTGCTGGATGAAGAACCGGAGCATCTGCTCGGTCGAGTCGAAGTCCGCGATCACGCCGTCCTGCAACGGGCGGATCGCGGTGATGTTGTCGGGCGTGCGGCCGATCATCCGCTTCGCCTCGTGACCGACGGCGAGGATCTCGCCGGTCGTGGAGTTCAGCGCGACCACCGACGGCTCGTCGAGCAGCACGCCCTTGCCGCGGACGTAGACGAGCGTGTTGGCGGTGCCGAGGTCAACGGCCATGTCCCGACCGATGAAGCTGTTCGCCATGTTGCCCTGCCGCCCCTAGAACTCCCGTGAACGGGTACGGCGAACGTGCTCACCGACCCTGGGCAAAAGCCTAAGAGCGCAATGTGCCTTTACCCGGCAGGACACGCGGGCCCGGATACGTCCCCGACGCCGCGTTCGGTCCCAAACGGCTCCCAGTACCTTCGCGGGCCAACCATTTGGAACCGAACGCGGAAGATCCCCCTCCCCCGCGGGCACCTGCCCCCGGGCCGCTCAACAAAGGAGATTCTCCGGCCCCCCAGCCGGGAGAATCTCCTTCCTTGCAGCCGACGCCCCACGATGACCCCAGATGACCCCGCCGCAAGATAGTTCGTGACGCAAGACAGGTTTCAAGGCGAAGAAACCTGCATCTCGTCACGTCGTACCGCGACCCGCCCCGACTTCAGGGAGCGCCGGCGGAGCCGGGCGCGGCCAGGGCCGCGGCAGGTAGCGGGCGGCGAGGGCGCGAGAGGGCGCGAGGAGGCGCGGAGGCGAATCAGCCCTGCAGGTCAGGAAACCAGATCTTGATCTCACGCTCAGCAGACTCGAGGGAGTCGGACCCGTGCACCAGGTTCTCCCGGTTGGACAGCGACAGGTCCCCGCGGATCGTGCCGGGCGCCGCCTTGCGCCCGTCGGTGGCGCCGTTGATCGCGCGGACCACGTCCACCGCCTCGTCGCCCTCGAGGATCGCGGCGAGCATCGGACCGCTGGTCACGAAGTCGCGCAGAGGCGGGTAGAAGTCCTTCTGCACGTGCTCGGCGTAGTGCTCGTCGGCCTTGGCGGCGTCGATGCGGCGCATCTCGAGCGCGACGATCGACAGGCCCTTGGCCTCGAACCGACTGAGGATGTTGCCGACCAGACCACGGCGGACGGCGTCGGGCTTGAGCAGGACCAGAGTGCGCTGAGACATGCCCGGCAGCCTATCGGCCGGGCTCGCCCTGCCCGTGCTCGGCCGTCCACTGCTCCTCGAGCACCGCCCGCTCGGCCTTCTCCGTGTCGACCTTGCGACCGAGGTAGTAGGCACCGGCCCACAGCGAGGCGAAGATGACGCCGAGCAGGAACATCATCGGGATCACGAAGCCGAGCCCGACCGAGGCGACCTGGATCGCCCAGCCGACCAGGTAGGCCCAGGGCCGTTTGAGCAGGCCGGCGGTCAGGATGCAGGCGACGGTCAGACCGAGGCCGACCCACAGCGCCGTGGCGACATCGACCTGGGAGACGCTGATCATCACCGGGGTGGTCAGCCCGAGAACGACCGCCTGGAGGATCAGCATCGCCGCGCACATCGAGCGCTGCGCCGAACCCATCAGCGTGCTTCCTTCTCGCGTGGCTTCAGCATGGAGCGGGCCTCGCCGACGGTGATCACCGACCCGGTGACGAGTACGCCGCCCGAGCCGATCGCCTCGCCGTAGACACCGCCCTCCTCGGCGAGGGTGGCCGCCTTGTCCACCGCCTCGTCGAGGCGACGCGCCACGTGCACCCGGTCGGAACCGAAGATGCCGCGGGCGACCTCGGCGAGCTCCTCGGCCGGCATCGAGCGACGGGTGGAATTCTGGGTGCACACGATCTGCGCGAACACCGGCTCGAACGCCTCCAGCAGTCCCTCCGCGTCCTTGTCCGCCATCACGCCGACCACACCGACCAGCGGGCTGAACGTGAACGAGTCCTGCAACGCGTCGGCCACCGCCGCGGCGCCGTGCGGGTTGTGTGCAGCGTCCAGCACGATGGTGGGGCTGCGGCGGATGATCTCCAAGCGACCCGGTGAGGTGACCTGCCCGAACGCCTCCCGGACGACTTCAGCGTCCAGCGGCTCGTCACCCAGGAACGCCTCGACCGTCGCCAGGGCGACCGCGGCGTTCTGCGCCTGGTGCGCCCCGTAGAGCGGGAGGAACACCTCGTCGTACTCGCCGCGCAGCCCCTGCAGGTTCAGCATCTGCCCGCCGACCGCCGGCACCCGGTAGGCGACCCCGAAGTCGACGCCCTCGCGGGCCACGGTCGCGCCCTTCTCCGCCGCCTGCTCGAGCAGCACCGCGGTGACCGGCTCGGACTGCTGGGCCATCACCACGGTGGCACCCTGCTTGATGATGCCGGCCTTCTCGACGGCGATGTCCTCGGGCCGCTCGCCGAGGTACTTCGCGTGGTCGATGCTGACCGGCAGGATCACCGCGACCTTGCCGTCGGCGACGTTCGTCGCGTCCCAGGTGCCGCCCATGCCGACCTCGACGACCGCCGCGTCCACGGGCGCGTCCGCGAACGCGGAGTAGGCCATCGCGACCACGGTCTCGAAGAACGACAGCGGCGGTCCGCCCTCGGCGTCCGAGCTCCGGTCCACCAGGTGGGTGTACGGAGCGATCTCGTTGAACGCGGTGACGAACTGGTCCTCGGTCAGCGGCTCGCCGTCGATGGAGATCCGCTCGGTCATCGACTCCACGTGCGGACTGGTGAACCGGCCGGTGCGCAGGCCGAGAGCCCGCAGCAGCGCATCGATCATCCGCGAGGTGCTGGTCTTGCCGTTCGTCCCGGTCAGGTGGATCACCGGGTAGGCGTGCTGCGGGTCGCCGAGCAGCTCGGTGAACGCCCGGATCCGGTCCAGCGACGGCTCCAGCCTCGTCTCGGGCCAGCGGGAGAGCAGCGCCTGCTCGGCCTCGTCGTAGGTCTCGGCCGCTCGAGGTGTGGAAGAGGTGTCTGACATCGCGTGCCGAGTCTACGGGGCGGCCGACCGCTCCCCCGCCACGAGCAGGTCGCGGGTGATCTCCATCTGGCCGAGGTGCTGCGCGAGCTCGTGAAAGACGTGCAGGAGTACGGCGGACCGGGTCCTGCCGTAGGGAAGGCCGGCCAGCTCCTCGTCCACCGGCCCCAGGGGCGCGGCCTGCGGGTCGAGCTGCCGGACGTCCTCGCCGAGACGGTCCCGCGTGCGCCGTACCTGCTCCCGCAGACCCGACACCGGACCGGTCGCGACGAACTCCGCGTCCCGGTCGCGCACCACCTGACGACCGGAGATCATCACCCCGCCCCACCAGTCGATGACGCCGAGGCAGTGCGTCAGGATCGCGTACGGCGAGTTCGCGCCGGCCAGCTCGGGACGGGTGTTGGCCAGGTCGTCGCCGAGCCCCTCCACCACGTCGAGCATCGAGGACAGGCAGTCGTCGACGAACCACAGGAGCTCCTCGACCGGCATCGTGATCACGCTCCGATCGTAGGGCGCGGCAGGAACTGAGTCGCAGCACGATGACGTGGGTCCGTAAGATTTCGCCCATGACTGAGAACCCCGCCCCGGACCTGTCCACGACGACCGCCGCAACCGGCGCGGTCGTCGTACCGGACCGGCCCGCGCTGGAGGGGTTGGAGGACAAGTGGGTGCAGCGCTGGCGGGAGGACGGCACCTACGCGTTCGACCGCACCAAGACCCGGGAGCAGGTCTACTCGATCGACACTCCCCCGCCGACCGTGTCCGGGTCGCTGCACGTCGGGCACGTCTTCTCCTACACGCACACGGACCTGATCGCGCGGTTCCAGCGGATGGCGGGCAAGGAGGTGTTCTACCCGATGGGGTGGGACGACAACGGCCTGCCGACCGAGCGCCGGGTGCAGAACTACTTCGGCGTGCGCTGCGACCCGTCGCTGCCCTACGACGAGGACTTCACGCCGCCGGAGAAGCCGGACGCCAAGAAGCAGGTGCCGATCAGCCGGCAGAACTTCATCGAGCTGTGCGAGCAGCTCGTGGTCGAGGACGAGGAGGCCTTCGAGGCGCTGTGGCGCAAGGTCGGCCTGTCCGTCGACTGGACGCAGACCTACACCACGATCGGCGAGGCGGCGCGGATCGCCTCGCAGCGCGCGTTCCTTCGCAACTACGCGCGTGGTGAGGCCTACCAGAACGACGCGCCGACGTTGTGGGACGTCACCTTCCAGACGGCGGTGGCGCAGGCCGAGCTCGAGTCGAGGGAGTACGCCGGCCACTACTACCGGGTCGCGTTCCGCAAGGGCGACGGCTCCCCGGTCCACATCGAGACGACACGCCCGGAGCTGGTCCCGGCGGTGGTCGCGCTGATCGCGCATCCGGACGACGAGCGCTACACCGACCTGTTCGGCACCACGGTGTCCTCGCCCGTGTTCGGCGTGGAGATCCCGGTCCTGCCGCACCATGCGGCCGAGCCGGACAAGGGTGCCGGCATCGCGATGTGCTGCACGTTCGGCGACCTCACCGACGTGCAGTGGTGGCGCGAGCTGCAGCTTCCGGTTCGCACCGTCGTGGGACGCGACGGCCGGCTCCTGCGCGAGACGCCCGACTGGCTGGCGCACGAGCCGGCCGCGTCGGCGTACGCGGACCTGGCCGGCAAGACCACGTTCAGTGCCCGCGAGGCGATGGTCGAGAAGCTGCGGGAGGCCGGTGACCTCGAGGGTGACCCGAAGCCGACCCAGCGGATGACGAACTTCTACGAGAAGGGCGACAAGCCGCTGGAGATCGTGTCCACGCGGCAGTGGTACATCCGCAACGGTGGCCGGGACCGTGAGCTGCGCTCGGAGCTGATCGACCGCGCGAACGAGATCACCTGGGTGCCGGAGTACATGAAGCACCGCTACACCAACTGGGTGGAGGGGCTCAACGGCGACTGGCTGGTCTCCCGCCAGCGGTTCTTCGGGATCCCGTTCCCGGTCTGGTACCCGCTCGACGCCGACGGTGAGCCGGACTACGACCACCCGCTGCTGCCGAGCGAGGCCGAGCTTCCGGTGGACCCGTCCGCGCAGGCGCCGCGCGGCTACGACGAGGACCAGCGCGGCAAGCCGAGTGGCTTCATCGGTGACCCCGACGTGATGGACACCTGGGCGACCTCGTCCCTCTCGCCGCAGATCGTCACCGGGTGGGAACGCGACCAGGACCTGTTCGAGCGGACCTTCCCGATGGACCTGCGCCCGCAGGCCCACGACATCATCCGCACCTGGCTGTTCGCGACCGTGGTCCGCGCGCACCACGAGAACGGCATGGTGCCCTGGTCGCACGCCTCGATCTCGGGCTTCGTGGTCGACCCGGACCGCAAGAAGATGAGCAAGTCCAAGGGCAACGTCGTGGTGCCCACCGACATCCTCGACAAGTACGGTGCCGACGCGGTGCGCTGGCGGGCCGCGATGGCGCGGCCGGGGCTGGACTCGCCGTTCGACGAGACCCAGATGAAGGTCGGTCGCCGGCTGGCGATGAAGGTGCTGAACGCGTCGAAGTTCGTGCTCGGGCTCGGTGCCGTGCGGATCTCGACGTCGGCGGTGACCGCCCCGGTCGACTGCGCGATGCTCGGCGGGCTGGCCGTCGTGCTCGCCCGCGCGACGGAGGCGTTCGAGGCCAATGACTACACCGGCGCCCTCGAGGTCTGCGAGAAGTTCTTCTGGGAGTTCTGCGACGACTACCTCGAGCTGGTCAAGGAACGGGCGTACGGCGCCCGGGGTGACGATGCGGCTGCGTCGGCACAGGCCGCCCTCGCGATTGCCCTGCACGTGCAGCTGCGGCTTCTCGCACCGTTCCTGCCCTACGTGACCGAGGAGGTCTGGTCGTGGTGGCAGGATGGCTCGATCCACCGTCAGCCGTGGCCGACCGCCCCGGAGCTCGGCTCCGCGGCGTCCGCGCGTCCGGACATGCTGACCGCCGTGGCAGGCGTGCTCACCGGCATCCGGGGCGCGAAGTCCCAGGCCAAGGTGAAGATGCGCACCGAGCTGTCGTCGGTGACGGTGTCGGGTCCGGCGGCCGCGCTGCAGCTGGCCGAGCAGGCGGCCGACGACCTGCGCGCCGCCGGCAACATCGTCGGTGACCTCACCTTCGTCCCGCGTGAGTCGGGCGAGGAGATCACCGTCGACGCCCAGGTCGCACCGCAGGACCAGCCCTAGGAGCGGGTCAGAACCCGTAGCTGTGCTGCTGCGGCTGCCGGCACTCGACCCGGTGCAGGCGGTGCCAGTCGCCGCTGGTCAGCACGTAGCCGATCGGCGGTCCCCCGGTCTGCTCCAACGATGGGGTCCCGTCCGGGGCCGGTGAGTCCGACCCGGTGGCACCGCACCCGGCACCGACCGCTGCGAGCAGCAGGAGCCCGGGCACCCAGGTACGCATGCCCTCAGCATGCGCCGGGCCGGGCACGATGGCAACGGACCGGGTCAGCCCCGGTTCAGCCAGGTCTCGAACGCCGTGAAGTCGTAGGGCCGGCCGAGGAAGTCCTCCACGAGGTCGGCGGCGTCCTTGCTGCCACCGGCGGCCAGGATCCGGTCGCGGTAGCGGTGCGACACCTCGGTGTCGAACAGGTGCTCGGCGTCGAACGCCGAGAACAGGTCCTTGGCGATCACCAGGCTCCACATGTAGGTGTAGTAGCCGGAGGTGTAGCCCTGCAGGTGGTCGAACGACGCCTGGAAGTGGGTGTCCGGAACGTAGCCGAACAGGTCGTACCGGCTCTGCAGGTCGCGCACCATCGCGGTGGTGTCGTCGGGCACCTGCTGGTGCAGCTGGTAGGCGAGGGCTGCGTAGAACATCTGCGTGCGAGCGAAGAAGCCCTTGCCGAACTCGTTGGCTGCCCGCATCTTCGTGACCAGGTCCGCGGGGATCGGCTCGCCGGCCTGGTTGCTCGCGAACGACCGCAGCACGTCGGCGTCCCAGGCCCACTCCTCGAGCATCTGCGACGGCGCCTCCACGAAGTCCCACTCGGTCGCCACGCCGGAGAACCGCGCCCAGCGGTGCCGCCCGGCGAGAACGTGGTGCACGAGGTGCCCGAACTCGTGGAACAGGGTGACCACGTCGTCGTGCTCCATCAGCCCGCGCGGGAAGTTGCACACCAGCACGCCCTCCGGGAGCTGCCGGCCGGCGATCCCCGGGACCAGGTCGAACTGGGCCGCGTGCTTGTACTTGCCCTCCCGCGGGTGCAGGTCCAGGTAGATCCGGCCGAGCGTGCGACCGGCGGAGCGCACGTCGTAGACCGCCACGTCCTCGTGCCAGGTCGGCGCGTCCGGTGCCGGGACGTACTCGAGGTCGAACAGGCGACCGGTGACCTCGAGGAGACCGGCGCGGACCTTCGCGAAGTCGAAGTACTCCCGCACGCGTTGCGCGTCGACGTCGAACCTCTCCCGGCCGATCACCTCGATGTAGTAGCTCTTGTCCGTGCTGTCCACCCCGGTCGCGTCGGGGTGGTCCTGGCGGAGCCGGTCGAGGAGTACGTCGTAGTCGCGGCGAGCCGACTTCTCGGCGGCGGCGGCGATCCGGTCCACGAAGTCCGGGATCGCTGCCCCCTGGCCGATCATCTTGACCTCGGCGTCGTAGCTCGGCCAGTCCGGATAACCGAGGATCCGGGCGTGCTCGTCCCTGAGCTTCAGCTGTTCCTCGAGCAGTGCGTCGTTGGCTGGCCAGGCCCGGTTGAGGAACGCCTCGAGCAGCGCGCGGCGAGCCGCGCGGTCCCTGCCGAAGGACATGAACGGAATGTAGTCCGGATAGTCGGTGGTGATCGTCACGGTCCCGTCCGGTCCTGCCGGGTGCGCGGCCACGTAGTCGGCCGGCAGCCCGTCGAGCTGCTCGACTCGCAGGGACACCGAACGCACGTCGTCGCGGATGTTCTTCGAGAACTCCTGGGCCACCTCGGTCTCCCGCTCGGACAGCGCCCGGATCCGCTCGCGCACCGCGTCGTCCTGGTCGACGCCGGACCGGCGGAAGTCACGCAGCGACAGGCGCAGCACCCGTCGACCGCCCTCGTCCAGGGTGCTGTCGTCGACCGCGGCCAGGACGTTGTAGAGCTCCCGGTCCAGGCCCAGCTCGGTGAGCAGCCGCTGCGCCTCCTGCTCCCCCTTCTCCGCCGAGGTGCGGACCGGTTCCTCGGGATGGACCTGCGAGAGCAGCGACGAGACCGCGAACGCGTTGCCGAGGGCGAGGTTGACGTCGTTCCACAGGTTGAGGGTCTCCTCGGCCGTCCGGGGCTCCGGCGGGATCTGCTTCAGCTCGGTGGCGAGGTCGCGCGCCCGGGCGAGCTGCTCGTCGCAGCGTCGCTCGAACCACCCTCCCCACTCGGAGGTGGACGCGGGCAGCTCGAGCGGGCGCAGTTCAGGACTCACGCCGGTGAGCCTAGCCAGCGATCGGGCCGGGCACGACCGGTTTGCGCGACCGCGCGGGTCAGCGGGACGGGCGGCCGGCGGGCCCGGGGTTGGTGTGCGAGTGATCGCGACCTCGAGCCTGGCCCAGGTCGCGTCCCCGCGAGTGCCCGAGGGCGTCCCCGGGGCCTAGGTGCTTGCCAGGGTGCCGGTCCGGCCGTGACTTCCCGGCTGCACCGACGCCCGGATGTCCGGCGTGCCCGGGGAGTGTCTTGTGCGACTCCGCACGGTCCGGCCGGGTGCTGTCGCCTCGCGTGTCCTTGCGGCGGACCGGTCGTTCCACCGGGACGTCCAGAGGCTCGGTCAGCACCACCGCGAATGGCTTCGGGCGTGCCTGCGCGGCCCGGGAGTCCGCCGCGGGGCCAGGGGCGTCCGTCGCGTCATCCGAGCTGTCGGATGCTGCGTCCGGGGCGGCGGCACGGTCCTCGGAGCGGTCGGCCGGATTGTCACGGTCGTGCGCATTCGGCAACGAGAGGACACCGCCCTGCACCTGCGTGTGCGCGGCGATCGGCCCGGCCGCGACGAACCGGCTCCCATCGGCGCGAGCGTGCACCTGGCTGCCGACGAGGGCTGCGGCGATGACGGCGAGCACGACGAAGGCAAGGATCGGCTTCTTGTGCTGGTTGCTCACCAGGGTGCTCCCGAGAGAAGAGATGGAACAGGCGTCGGCTCATTCTTGCCACACCCGCAAGCCGGTGTCTGCCGAACCGGCGAACCGGGGCATAACCCGTGTCACACCATGGAGCAGACCTCACGGACAGGGAGGACCCCGCCGCCCGGGTGTCCGGTGGCGGGGTCCTCGCTGACCTGTCGGGCGAGCCGTCAGGCGGACTTCTTCTTCTTCGGCTCCGCCTCGCGCGGCACGAGCGTCGGGTTCACGTTGTCGCTGACCACCTCGCCGGTCACCACGACCTTGGCGATGTCCTCGCGCGACGGCACGTCGTACATCACGTGCAGCAGCACCTCTTCGATGATCGCGCGCAGGCCACGGGCACCGGTCCCCCGCACCATCGCGAGGTCGGCGACCGCGTCGATCGCGTCCTGGGTGAACTCGAGCTCCACCCCGTCGAGCTCGAACAGCTTCTGGTACTGCTTGACCAGCGCGTTGCGCGGCTCGGTGAGGATCTGGACGAGCGCCTCACGGTTCAGCTTGTCGACCGTGGCGATCACCGGCAGCCGGCCGATGAACTCCGGGATCAGCCCGAACTTCAGCAGGTCCTCGGGCATCACCTCGGAGAAGATCTTCTCCATGTCCCGCTCCTCCTTGGTGGGGAGCGAGGCGCCGAAGCCGAGGGTCTTCTTGCCGATCCGCTGTTCGACGATGTTCTCCAGGCCGGCGAACGCGCCGCCGACGATGAACAGGATGTTCGTCGTGTCGATCTGGATGAACTCCTGGTGCGGGTGCTTGCGACCACCCTGCGGCGGCACCGAGGCGGTCGTGCCCTCCAGGATCTTCAGCAGCGCCTGCTGCACTCCCTCACCGGACACGTCGCGGGTGATCGAGGGGTTCTCCGCCTTGCGGGCCACCTTGTCGATCTCGTCGATGTAGATGATGCCGGTCTCGGCCTTCTTGACGTCGTAGTCGGCGGCCTGGATCAGCTTGAGGAGGATGTTCTCGACGTCCTCACCGACGTACCCCGCCTCGGTCAGCGCGGTGGCGTCAGCGATCGCGAACGGCACGTTGAGCATCCGGGCCAGCGTCTGCGCCAGGTAGGTCTTGCCGCACCCGGTGGGGCCGATCACCAAGATGTTGGACTTGGCCAGCTCGACGCCCTCGTCCTGACGGTGGCGCGGCGTGCCGGCCCCGACCCCGGCCTGGACCCGCTTGTAGTGGTTGTAGACCGCGACCGCGAGCGACTTCTTCGCGTTCTCCTGGCCGATCACGTAGGAGTTCAGGAAGTCGAAGATCTCGCGCGGCTTGGGCAGCTCCTCGAGTCCTACCTCGGTGCCCTCGCTGAGCTCCTCCTCGATGATCTCGTTGCAGAGATCGATGCACTCGTCGCAGATGTAGACACCTGGTCCAGCGATGAGCTTCTTGACCTGCTTCTGGCTCTTCCCGCAGAAAGAGCACTTCAGCAGGTCACCTCCGTCACCGATGCGTGCCACAGGCGACGACTCCTTCGATCGGGCCGACGGGGCCGGTTCCTGGACCAGCGATCGTCGACGGCATTGCCACATTTCCTTCGAACTCGAAGGTACCCCGTCGCGCCCCCAAAAGGGATGGCAACACGGCGAGTCCTTCTGCCGGCCGGGAGCCACCTCGGCGGATCGGCACCCGGCCGGCCACGACTAGCGCCCGGTCCCCGCGCCGACCGGCATGGTCGCCTTGCGGGACTCCAGGATCGCGTCGATCAGGCCGTACTCCACCGCCGCGTCGGCGGTGAGGATCTTGTCGCGCTCGATGTCGCGGCTGACCTCCGACTGCTCCTTGCCGGTGTGGTCGGCGATCATCTTCTCCAGCAGCTCGCGCATCCGAAGGATCTCGTTCGCCTGGATCTCGATGTCCGAAGTCTGTCCGTAGGACCCCTCGGTGTAGGGCTGGTGGATCAGGATCCGGCTGTTCGGCAGTGCCAGCCGCTTGCCCGGCGCCCCTGCCGCGAGCAGGATCGCCGCGGCGGATGCCGCCTGACCCAGGCAGACCGTCTGGATGTCGGGCTTGACGAACCGCATCGTGTCGTAGATCGCGGTCAGCGCGGTGAACGAGCCGCCGGGGCTGTTGATGTAGATCTGGATGTCCCGCTCCGGGTCCATCGACTCCAGGCAGAGCAGCTGGGCCATCACCGCGTTGGCGATGTCGTCGCTGATCGGGGTGCCGAGGAAGATGATCCGGTCCTCGAAGAGCTTGCCGTAGGGGTCGATCCGGCGGAAGCCGTACGACGTGCGCTCCTCCCACTGCGGGATGTAGTAGTTCATGTTCGGCGTCGCGAGCTCGCTGGCCCTGCCCGTCGCGGCCAGGCCGGGGATGTGAGTGCTACTCATGTCAGTTCCTCCACTCACTTGTTCCGGGCCGGTCGGCCCTCGTCGGCGGCCTGCGCGGCAGACCGGATGACCTGGTCGATGAAGCCGTACTCCTTGGCCTGGTCGGCGGTGAACCAGCGGTCACGATCCGCGTCGGTCTCCACCTGCTCGAGCGGCTGGCCGGTGTGCTGGCTGATCAGGTTGAACAGCACCTTCTTGATGTGCAGGGACTGCTGCGCCTGGATCTTGATGTCCGAGGCCGAACCGCCCATGCCACCCGAAGGCTGGTGCATCATGATCCGCGCGTGCGGCAGGGCGTAGCGCTTGCCCGCCGTGCCGGCGCAGAGCAGGAACTGTCCCATCGACGCCGCCAGGCCCATGCCGACCGTGGCCACGTCGTTGGGGATGTAGTTCATCGTGTCGTAGATCGCCATCCCGGCGTCGACCGAGCCACCGGGGCTGTTGATGTGGAGAAAGATGTCGGTCTCGGGGTCCTCGGCGCTGAGCAGCAGCATCTGCGCGCAGATCGCGTTCGCGTTCTGGTCGCGGACCTCGGAGCCGAGGAAGATGATCCGTTCCTTGAGGAGTCGCTGATAAATGTGGTCGTCGAGCCCGTAGGACGAGCCGCCACCGTTCATCTGGGGAACCGTTGTCTCATTCACGTTCCCGACCCTAGCCGGAACACCGGACACTTCCACGGGCAATCCCGCCTTGTTCGCCAACAGCGGATTCCGCCGATCCCGCGTGTCGTGAGTCATCCGGCCTCCCGGCTCGGCCGACTACCGTTCCCCCGCACGTGAACCCGAACGGTTGCCGAAACATCCGAAGTCACTACCGTTGTCGCGCACGTGAACCGCAACGGTAGTGGTGCCGAGGCAGCGGACCAGGATCACCGGTCAGCTGCTCGGCACGCCGGCGTCCTGCTCGACGGCTGCCTTGATCCGCTCCAGCGTCGTCCGGATCCCGTCGGTCAGCTCGCGGTCGTGGCCGGTGGCGCCGCCGATCAGTGGCGCGGCCAGCCGGGTCAGCGGGCTGAACCCGTCCAGGTCGCGGCGACCGGTGAGCCGGGTGCCGTCCTCGGTCGGCTCGACCTCGTAGGTCCAGGTGGCTCCGCTCTCGCGGACCTTCCAGGCCACCGCGCGACCGCGCTCGAAGCGCACCACCCGCGACCAGGTCGGCCACACCACGCGGCCCCGCCTGTTGATCCCGACCAGCCGGGTGCCGACCCCGGACGTCGGCGACCCGACCACGAAGATCCGCCGGCACTCCGGGCTCCACTCACTCATCCGGCGTACGTCGGAGACCGCGGCCCACACCTTCTCGGGCGCGGCTGCGACGTCGACCGACGCCGTGATCGGCAGGGGCTGGTTCATCGGTGGCTCCTCGGGTGGCGGACCGGCTCAGGCGAGCCAGGCCTTCATCGCGGTGTAGACGTCGGGGTGGTTCAGCAAGCCGAAGTGCCCGGTGCGCGGCACGTGCAGCACGTCGGCGTCGGGGAACATGGCCCGGCCGCGGCGCGCCTTGCCGACCGCCGAGGGGTAGCGCACGAACAGGTCACCGAGGACCTCGCTGACCGGGTGCCGGGCCGACCGGGCGAGGGTCGCCGCGACCAGGTGGTAGCGCGCGTGCGGCAGGTGCTGCACGTCGGCGGCCAGCCCTAGGCGCAGGTCGAGGATGCCGACGCTGCGGTACTCCAGGATCCGGCCGATCGGAGCGGACTCGGGCAGCACGCCGAGGGCCCGCGCCCCCAGGCTGACCGTGCGCTCCAACGGCGCACCGAGGTGCGGACTGCCGAGAGTGACCACGTTGGTCACCAGGTCGGTCCACGGTGTCTCCGCCGAGGTCACGACCGCGCACGCGGCGCGGATGATGAGGCCGCCCATCGAGTGGCCGACCAGCGCGATCCGACGTACCTCGGCGGGCCACGCGGTGACCAACCGGTCGAGCAGCGCGGCCAGCGCGACGCCGTTCTCGGCGAGCGGCAGCCCGGTGTTGGCGCGGAGGTAGACCGGCGTCCACGCGGTCTCGGCCGCCAGGCGGGTGCCGTAGCTGCCGTCGAGCTCGTCAGCGCGCGCGTTCCAGGAGTCGTCGTTCTCGCCGAGCCCGTGCAGGAACACCGCCACGTCACCGGTCGCGTCGGGGAACGCAGCCTTTAGGCTGGCCGGGTCGAGGGGTACGTCGGATGCTCCGACGCGCACTGCCATGGGAATGGCGAGCTCGGAATGGTCCTCGGCCAGCCGATCACCGAGGAATCCGTTGACCGCGGCGAGCACCTGTCGACCGCGGGGACCGGACTCGAGCCGCGGGCCGACGCCCCGACGTTCGGCCGCGCGCAGCCCGGCGGACGTGGCCCGGATCCCGGCGCCGATGCCGGCGTAGAGGGTCCGGGTGATGCCGTCGTGGACGACCTGCGCCCCGCGGGCCGACCCACCCGTGGCGCGGTTGGTGAGGTCGAACGCGCGGCGGGCGACGGCGCCGTGCACGTCTCGGCAGGTGCCCAGGACGAGGTCGTCGACACAGTCGCCGGCCAACGCATACGCCCCCAGGACGCCGGCACCGCGGCCGCTGCTGGTGGGGCTCGGCGCAGTCATCCGGCACAGTCTCCGGTGCATACCGTAGGTATGTCAACGACCGCGTGCCGGAGAGTGCGCTCAGGCCTCGTCGGACTTGGCCGGCTCCTCGCCCTGGGTGTCGTCGGCCGCCTCGACCGCGGCGTCCTCGGTCTCCTCGACCGGCTCACCGATCGTGCCGTCCGGCTGGAGCAGCTTGAGCTCCACGTGGCTGCCGGACTCGTCGGTGACCTTCGCCGTGTCGACGATGGTGGCCAGCGCCTTGCCGCGCACGACCTCGGAGACCATCTCCGGGATGTGGTTGTGCTCGACCATGTGGCGGGCGAACTCGTCGGGGTTCTGGCCCGACTGCTGGGCCCGCTGGAAGATGTGCTGGGTCAGCTCGTTCTGGTCCACACCGAGCTGTTCCTTCTTGGCGACCTCGTCGAGGATGAACTGGGCGGCCACCGCGTCGCGGACCCGCTTCTCCAGGTCGGACTCGAACTCGTCGACCGTCTGCTCCTCGGAGTCGAGGTACTGCTCCATGGTCATCCCGGCGTACGTCAGCTGCTGCTCGATGTTCTCGCGGCGGGCCTGCAGCTCGGCGTCGACGATGGTGTCGGGCAGCGGCACCTCGACCATGTCGAGCAGCTTCTCCAGGACCGCGTCACGCGCGCCGGCCGCCTGCTCGAGACGCTTGTTCCGCTCGAGCCGGGTCCGCACGTCCTCGGTCAGCTCCTCGATCGTGTCGAACTCCGACGCGGTCTGCGCGAACTCGTCGTCCAGCTCGGGGAGCTCCTGCTCCTTGACGGCGGTGACCTTGACCTCGACCTCGACGTCCTGGCCGAGCTGGTCGCCGCCCACCAGCTGCGAGGCGAACGTCTTCTCGTCGCCGGCGCTCATCCCGGCCAGCGCCTCGTCGAGGCCGTCGAGCATGCCCCCGCGACCGACCTGGTAGCTCATCCCGCTGACCTCGGCACCCTCCACGACCTCGCCGTCCTTGGTCGCCTTCAGGTCGATGACGACGAAGTCACCGTCGGCCGCGGCCCGCTCGACCTCGTTGAGCGTCGCGAACCGCTCACGCAGGCTCTGCACCTGGTCCTCGACCTCCTGGTCGGTGACCGAGATGTCGTCGACGGTGACCTCGATCCCGTCGTACTCGGGAAGCGTGATCTCCGGGCGGACGTCGATCTCCGCGGTGAACTCGAGGGCCTCGTGGTCCTCGAACCTGGTGATCTCGATCTCCGGCTGCGCCAGCGGCTGCAGGTCGTTGTCCTGCAGTGCCTGCACGTAGAGCTTCGGCAGCGCCTCGTTGACCGCCTCGTCCAGGACCGGCCCGCGGCCGACCTGGCGGTCGATGACCATCGGCGGCACCTTGCCCTTGCGGAAACCGGGGACGTTGATCTGCTGGGCGATCTTCTTGTACGCCGCGTCGAGGCTCGGCTTGAGCTCCTCGAAGGGCACCTCGACGGTGAGCTTGGCCCGCGTGGGGCTCAAAGTCTCGACGGCGCTCTTCACAGGTGTTTCTCCTCAGTCGTCGTTGATGATGCAGGCACGCTTGGTCCGGTCCGCGTGGACCTGGAAAGCATGGTCGGGGCGACAGGACTCGAACCTGCGATCTCCTGCTCCCAAAGCAGGCGCGCTAGCCACTACGCTACGCCCCGGTGGATGACCCCGAGGAGTCTAGTGGACGGCCGCCCGCTCCCCGTAATCGTCCGATGGCACCGTCCACCGGCCCGTCCGGTCTCCCGGTGAGCCGATTGGGACGGAGCTGGGTCGTGTGGCACCATTGTCCCGCTGTCGGACCGGTCAGGCCCGTCACGCGCGGATGTAGCTCAATGGTAGAGCCTCAGTCTTCCAAACTGATTACGCGGGTTCGATTCCCGTCATCCGCTCCGAGGATCGAACCGCCCGCCCCGTCGTACGACGGAGGTCAGCGGCGGTGCAGCAGCAGCAGCGCACGGTCGTCGCTCATCGACTCGAGCTGGTCGATCAGCCGACGCGCGCCACCGTCGTACCCGTCCCGGAGCAGCCGCTCGCCCTGGCCGATCAGCCTGTCGATCCCGAGCGAGATGTCGCGCTGCGGAGTCTCCACGACCCCGTCGGTGTAGAGCAGCAGGGCGTCGCCGCGCTGGAGGCATCCGGTCACGCCGATGAACTCGGCCTTCTTCATCAGGCCGAGGACCGGCCCCTCGGAGTCGTGCACGCCCCAGCGCCCGGATCCGGAGTGCAGCTGCACGGCGGGCGGGTGGCCGGCCGAGCGGATCTCGAACTCACCGGTGGTCAGGTCCAGGGACAGGTGTACGGCGGTCGCGAACCCCTCGCTCCAGTCCTGACGGAGCAGGTAGTCGTTGGCCGCAGGCAGGAAGCGGGCGGCGGGAAGCGCACCGAGCAGGCCACCGAACGCGCCGGAGAGCAGCAACGACCGGGTGCCGGCCTGCACGCCCTTGCCGGAGACATCGACGACGGCCACCTCGAGGTGACGACCCTCCTGGGTGGTGCTGGCCACGATGAAGTCACCGGCGAACGACGAACCGCCCGCCGAGCGCATCTCCGCGTCCACGAACCAGTCCCTGGGCAGCGGCGGCAGCACCGACTGCTTGCTGAGCCGGTCCCGCAGGTCGACCAGCATGGACTCGCCCATCGAGCCCGCGACGCCGAGCCGGGAACGCCGGAACGACGACACCAGGATGATCAGGCCGACCGCGAAGCAGACGATGATGCCGCCGATCCGTCGTGGGTCGAGCAGCTTCTCATCCCCGGCGGCCACCGCGAGCACCAGCACGCCGAGGGTGAAGACCACGAACCAAGGCAGCGAGCGCGGGTTGAACATCAGGTTGCCGACGACCAGCGGGATGACCAAGGTGGTCACCGGGACCCAGCCGACCGTGGCTATCCCGGCTCCGATGATGAGTGTCACCACCGACAGCAGCATCAACCAGGACAGCTCCGAATGGCGCAGCCGGCGCATCGTGAGGGTCCATCGCCTGCTCAGCCGACGAGCGGGAACGCGCGTCAGCCGCTCGTTCTGCGAAGCTGCAACCACAGGTCGACCTTAGTGTCGGGGGGTGATCCGTGTGAACGAATCGCCCCAACGGTACGGCGTGGCGTGGTCAACGCGACACGGCGCGCGAGCGGAACCGCGGCTGACACCTCGGACACCAGAACAGGTTGCGCGCGGCGAGCACCTCGGTCCGCACCTTGCTGCCGCACACGTGGCAGGTCTGGCCGTGCCGGCGGTAGACGTAGACCTCTCCTCCGTGGTCGTCGCGGCGCGGCTCGCGGCCCATCGCCTCCGGAGTGTGCTCGTGGCGGACGGTGTCGATCCGCCCGCTGCCGACCCCCTCGTGCATCAGGTCGACGAGATCGTGCCAGATCGCCTCGAACTGGCCGCGGCGCAGCGTGTTGCCGGGGCGGAGCGGATGGATCCGGTGCCGGAACAGAACCTCCGCGCGGTAGACGTTGCCGACCCCGGCCAGGACCGTCTGGTCCATCAACAGCGCACCGATCGGCGTCCGGCTCCGGCTGACCCGCTTCCAGGCGCGCTCCGGGTCCGCGTCGCCGCGCAGCGGGTCAGGCCCGAGGCGCTGCAGGATCGCGGCGCGCTGTTCGTCCGTGACCAGGTCGCAGGTGGTGGCGCCGCGCAGGTCGGCGTACGCCGCATCGCCGTTGGTCGAGCCCGCCGGGGCCGCGGCGACCAGCCGCAGCCGGACCTGGCCCACCGGCGCGGGGGCCGGCCCGTCGTACACGTCGAACTTGCCGTAGAGACCCAGGTGCACGTGCACGAACCGGTCGCTCTCGAAGCGGACGAACAGGTGCTTGCCCCAGGCCTCCGCGTCGACCAGCTCGGTGTTGTCCAACAGTCGGGCGGCCTCGGCGAACCTGCCCTGCGGACTGGAGACCTCCATCACCCGGCCACCGAACCGGTCGGTCAGCGCCCGGGCGAGGCGGTGCAGGGTGTGCCCCTCGGGCATGTCAGCCCTGTGACTTGAGTGCGGACTCGGGCAGCGGCGGCAGGTTCCCGGTCTTCTCGTAGTCGGCCAGCATCCCGATCCGGCGGGTGTGCCGCTCCTCGTCGCTGTACGGCGTGCTCAGGAAGACCTCGATGAACCGGGTCATCTCCTGCTCCGTGTGCATCCGGCCGCCGACCGAGATCACGTTGGCGTCGTTGTGCTCGCGGGCCAGGGTCGCGGTCTCCTCGCTCCACACCAGCGCGGCGCGGATCCCGGTGACCTTGTTGGCGGCCATCTGCTCGCCGTTGCCGGAGCCGCCGATCACGATGCCGAGGCTGTCCATCCCGTCCTGCCGGTCCGCGGCGACCGCCTCGGCCGCTCGTAGGCAGAACACCGGGTAGTCGTCGGCGGCGTCGTAGACGAACGGGCCGTGGTCGACAGCCTCGTGCCCCTGGTCGACGAGCCAGTCCAGCAGGTGGTCCTTGAGCTCCAGGCCGGCGTGGTCGGAGCCGAGATGAACGCGCATGGCGCACAGGTTATCCAGAGGGCAGGTGGGTACGACGAAGCGACGTCACCCGCCAACGAAGGAGGAGCCGCCCGTGCCGACCGACCGGACCACCCGCATCACCGTTCTCGACCCGGCCGACGGGTCGCTCGTCGGAGAGCTGGACGTCGCCGGCGCGGAGGAGGTCGGCGCTGCCGTCGACTCGGCCCGGAAGGCCGCGCACGAGTGGGCCCGCACGGCACCGGCGGAACGAGCCGCGATGGTCACCGCCGGCGCACGCCGGGTGGCTACGGCCGCCGACGACCTGGCCGCGCTGACCACCCGCGAGATGGGCAAGCCGCTCGCCGATGCCCGCGGCGGTGTGGACGCCGGCGTCGGCACCCTCGAGCAGTACGCCCAGCTCGGCCCGCTGCACCGGGGCCACTCGCTCCAGGGCGGCTGGGACGCCACCGACCTGATGGTCCATGAACCGCGTGGCGTTGTCGCGGCGATCACCCCGTGGAACGACCCCGTCGCCGTACCCGCCGGGATCCTCGGCGCGGCTCTGGTCACCGGCAACACCGTCGTGTTCAAGCCGTCCGAGCGCACGCCGCACACGGGTCTCGAGCTGGCCCGGCTGCTGTCCGAGGTGCTGCCCCCGGGGGTGCTCGAGGTCGTCGTCGGTGACGGGAGCACCGGCGCCGCGCTCGCCGGTTCGAAGGTCGACGTGGTCGCGCACGTCGGGTCCACCGCTACCGGTCGGTCGATCGCGGCCGCCGCGGCCGGCTCCGGCGCCAAGGTGATCCTGGAGAACGGCGGCAACGACCCGCTGGTCGTGGACGCGGACGTGGACCCGGTCTGGGCGGCCGAGCAGGCGGCGCTGGGCTCGTTCGCGAACGCCGGCCAAATCTGCACGTCGGTGGAGCGGATCTACGTGGTCGAGCAGGTTGCGGACGCGTTCCTGCAGGAGCTGGTACGCCGGGCCGAGGCGCTCGTGACGGGACCGGGGACCGACCCGGACACCGAGCTGGGTCCTCTGGTCGACGCCCGGATGCGCGACGAGGTCCATGCCCAGGTCGCGGCGGCGGTCTCGTCCGGAGCGCGCGTCCTCACCGGCGGGACGGTCCCGGACGGCCCGGGCACGTTCTACCCCGCCACCGTGCTCACCGACTGCACCGACGAGATGGCGGTGCTGCGGGAGGAGACGTTCGGCCCGGTCGCCCCGGTCCGGGTGGTGGCCTCGTTCGAGGAGGCGCTCGAGGCGGCGCGTCGCGGGCCCTACGGGCTGGCCGGCTCGGTGCTCACCGGGTCCATGGCCCATGCCCAGCAGGCCTGGCGGGAGCTGCCGGTGGGCACCGTGAAGATCAACGCGGTGTTCGGCGGAGCGCCGGGCGGTGCGGCCCAGCCGCGTGCTTCGAGCGGTGCGGGCTTCGGCTACGGCCCCGAGCTGCTCGACGAGATGACGACGACGAAGGTCGTGCACATCAGCCTTCCCGGCTGACCGCCTCCGCGGGCACAACCCTGCGCAGGAACTCCGCGATCTCGGCGAGCGACTCCTCGGCCGCGTCGAACAGCTCAGGGTGGCGCCAGAAGCCGTGGATCAT
>DATFGA010000219.1:0-20735 GCA_035249775.1 Nocardioidaceae bacterium
CCGCCGATGCCCTTCGCGTAGGACAGCGCCAGGTCCCAGGCCTTGCCGGTGGCGTCCTTCTCGACCGCGACCAGCACCGGGACCCCGCGGCCCTCGGAGTACTCACGGCGGACCAGGTGGCCCGGGCCCTTCGGGGCGACCATCGCCACGTCGACGCCCTCGGGCGGGGTGATGTAGCCGAAGCGGATGTTGAAGCCGTGCCCGAAGAACAGGGCGTCGCCCTCCACCAGGTTCGGCTCCACCGACTCCTTGTAGAGCGTGCGCTGCACGTGGTCCGGAGCCAGGATCACGATCAGGTCGGCCTCCTCGACCGCCTCGGACGGGGTGAGCACGCGCAGACCCTCGGCCTCTGCCTTGGCCCGGCTCTTGGAGCCCTCGGGCAGGCCGACGCGCACGTCCACGCCGGAGTCACGCAGGGACAGCGCGTGTGCGTGCCCCTGGCTGCCGTAGCCGAGGACCGCGACGTTGCGGCTCTGGATCACGGACAGGTCGGCGTCGTCGTCGTAGAACATCTCAGCCACGGTGGGCTCTCCTTCTGTACTTCATCTCGGGGATTCGTGGGTGGTACGGCGGGCAGGGGGTTCAGCTCGCGGCCGGAGGCGCCGGCACGGGAATGGGTCGCAGGGTCCGGTCGGTGATGGAACGGCCACCCCGGCCGATCGCCACCATCCCGGACTGCACCAGCTCGCGGACGCCGAACGGCTCGAGCACGCGCAGGAACGCCTCGAGCTTCTCGGCGTTGCCGGTCACCTCGATGGTGACCGCCTCGGGGGCGACGTCGATGACCTTGGCCCGGAACAGCTGCACGGTCTCCAGCACCTGACCGCGGGTCTCGGCGTCGGCCTTGACCTTGACCAGCAGCAGCTCCCGGGCCACCGAGGCGGGCCCGTCGAGCTCGACGATCTTGATCACCTCGACCAGCTTGTTCAGCTGCTTGGTGACCTGCTCGAGCGGGGACTCCGCGACGTTGACCACGATCGTCATCCGGGAGATCTCGGCGTGCTCGGTGGGCCCCACCGCGAGGGAGTCGATGTTGTAGCCGCGGCGGCTGAACAGTCCGGCGATCCGGGCCAGGACACCGGGCTTGTTCTCGACCAGGACCGACAGGGTGTGCTTGCTCATCGGGATGCTCTCACTTCCGGGGCGCTCCGCCCTCACAGGTCGTCCTCGTCGAACTCGGGAGCCATGTCCCGCGCGAACTTGATGTCGTCGTTGCTGGTGCCGGCCGCGACCATCGGCCACACCATCGCGTCGCGATGGACCCGGAAGTCGACGACCACCGGCACGTCGTCGATCTCCATCGCCTTGGTGATCGTCGCGTCCACGTCGTCCGGGCTGTCGCAGGACAGGCCCACGCAGCCGTAGGCATCGGCGAGCTTCACGAAGTCCGGGATCCGCTTGGACTGCAGGTCGGTGTTCGAGTAGCGCTCGTTGTAGAACAACGTCTGCCACTGGCGGACCATGCCGAGCGACTCGTTGTTGATGATCGCGACCTTGATCGGGATCCCCTCGATCGCGCAGGTGGCCAGCTCCTGGTTGGTCATCTGGAAGCAGCCGTCGCCGTCCACCGCCCACACGGTGGTGTCCGGGCAGCCGACCTTCGCGCCCATCGCGGCCGGCACCGAGTAACCCATGGTGCCCAGGCCGCCGGAGTTGATCCAGGTGTTCGGGTTCTCGTAGCCGATGAAGTGCGCGGCCCACATCTGGTGCTGGCCGACCCCGGCGACGTAGATCGCCTCGGGACCGGCGATCCGGCCGAGCCGCTCGAGGACGTACTGCGGCGCGAGCGAGCCGTCGCTGGGCTGGTCGTAGCCGAGCGGGTACTTCAGCTTCACGCCGGCCAGGAACTCCACCCACTGCTCGTAGTCACCCTGGTTGCCGGCGTCCGCCTCGGCCTGCAGCGCGACGATCAGGTCGGCGATCACCTCCCGGCAGTCACCGACGATCGGCACGTCGGCGTGCCGGTTCTTGCCGATCTCGGCCGGGTCGATGTCGGCGTGGATCACCTTTGCGTGCGGGGCGAACGAGTCGAGGTTGCCGGTGACCCGGTCGTCGAAGCGGGCGCCGAGGCTGATGATCAGGTCGCTGCGCTGGAGTCCGGCGACGGCGGCCACGGTCCCGTGCATGCCGGGCATCCCGAGGTGCTGAGGGTGGCTGTCCGGGAACGCGCCCCTGGCCATCAGCGTGGTCACCACGGGCATGCCGGTCATCTCGGCGAGCACGCGCAGCTCCTTGGAGGAGCGGGACCGGATCACCCCACCGCCGACGTACAGCACCGGTCGACGTGCCTCGAGGATCATCTTCGCGGCCTCACGCACCTGCTTGGCGTGCGGGCGGGTGACCGGGCGGTACCCGGGGAGCTGCAGCTCGGTCGGCCACGCGAACGTGGTCATCCGCTGCATGGCGTCCTTGGCGACGTCGACGAGGACCGGACCCGGACGGCCGGTCGAGGCGATGTGGAACGCCTCGGCGATCGTGCGCGGGATCTGGGCGGGATCGGTGACCAGGAAGTTGTGCTTGGTGATCGGCATCGTGATGCCGCGGATGTCGGCCTCCTGGAACGCGTCCGTGCCGATCGCGGCACTGGAGACCTGACCGGTTACCGCGACCAACGGGACCGAGTCCATGTGCGCGTCCGCGATCGGGGTGACCAGGTTCGTCGCCCCGGGACCGCTGGTGGCCATGCACACGCCGACCTTGCCGGTGGCCGCGGCGTACCCCTGAGCGGCGTGACCGGCGCCTTGCTCGTGACGGACCAGGATGTGCCGAAGCTTGGTGGAGTCGAACAGCGGGTCGTAGGCCGGGAGGATCGCGCCGCCCGGAATGCCGAATACGTTCTCGGCTCCAGCGCACTCGAGTGCCTTGATCAGGCTTTGCGCGCCGGTGACCTGCTCGCTCATGATCTACCTTCCCTGGTGACCCGTTCCAACAAAAAACCCCTCGGCCCGGTGGGCAAGCGAGGGGTGACGCGTGGGCTTCGGCCGGAAGCCTCAGCTGACGCGTCGCGTGCGTACAAGAATCTCAAAACGCATGGGACAACCGTCGCCGCAAGCGCGCTCCCTCGTCAAGCGAGTGTGACACGGGTCCCACTATATGGAACGGCGGTCCCACATGATGGAGCGGGGGCGGTACGACGGACGCGGTGCTCCTACTGGTAGCTGACGAACCGGACCCGCGGCCGGATCCGACTCACCCGCTCCGGCGTCATCAACCCGGAGTCCTCGTCGTAGAAGAGCTTGAAGCCCATCCGGAAACGGTCCGGCTCGGCGACGGTGTGGTAGGTCGCGAGCTTCTGCCCCTGCGTGCCGAACCCGTCGACGTGCTGGACCATCGCCAGCCGCTTGCGGTCGCGGACCCGGTCGATCCCGATCACCATGTCGCTGCGGAACTGGTGCACGACGAAGACCTTCTCCGGGTGGTCGCGGCGCACCGCGAGGTCGTTGAGCCACTTCGAGACCCGGTTGATCTCCCGCGCGCCGACCTGCCCCACGGTCTGCGCGGGAACCTGTCCGGGAGCCATCCGCCACTCCGGGTCCAGGGCCAGGCCCACCCACGGATCGCGGAGCGCCCACCGCCAGCGCTTCGCGACGGTGAGGAAGTCGGTGCGGCCCGGTTGCAGGTCGAGCACCAGCAGCGCGTCGTTGCGGTGGGCGGCCCGGATGTAGCGCCGCACGTGCTCGCGGTCGATGTCGTGGCTGTAGTCGCCGTCGGCGCCCGCGTGCGGGTCGGCGACGGTGACGATCAGCTCGTAGACGATCTGCACCGTGCGGCCGTCCGCGCCGAACGGGCGGGCCGCCCGGCGCAGCCGCTCGGTGATCCGGTCCGGGGTGTCCTCCCCCAGCACGCCGAGCGCCCCGGTGCCCGCGGTCCCGTAGTAGGCAACCAGGACGTGCCCCGGGTAGATCGACCGCCCGCCGAGCGGCAGCTCCGTGACCACGCGGGCGGGCGAGCTGACAGACGCGACGGCCGCGCCGGTCGGTGCGGTCGGTGCGGCGCCCACGGAACCGGTGCCGAGGCCGGCGACGAGCGCGCCGAGCGTGAGGCCGACACCGGCCCGGAGCAGTCCGAAGCGCTTCACGTGCCTCAACGTAGATGTCCGCGAGGACGGAAGGTGGGATTGCGGCATATCGGTCTCGCGGTGTCGCCACCGGCCGATCCGGCGCTACCGTCGAGCATGCAACCGTCGGTCACTGGTCCGTGGCGGGATGCGCTGCGACATCCCGACATCCGGCGGCTCGAGCTGGGCTGGGGGTTGTCCCTGGTCGCCTCCTTCACCGCCACCGTGGCGATGCTCGTCTATGCGTACTCCGCGGGCGGTGCGACGTTGGTCGCCGCCTACGGCATCGCGTCGACGGTGCCCGCCGCCGTGGTCACGCCGCTGCTGATGAGCCTCGCCGATCGGGTGCGCAAGGACCGGCTCCTGCGATACACCCTCGCAGCCCGGACGGTGATGGTCCTTCTGGCCGGAGCCGCGGTCGCGGCGAACGCCCCGGCGGCGCTGGTGATCACGCTGGCCGCGACGTCGAGCTCGATGGCGGCGATCGTCCGGCCGGTCCAGGCAGCGGTGCTGCCCTGGCTGGCGCGCACTCCGGCAGAGCTGACCGCCGCGACCGTGACTGCGACGGTCGCGGAGAACATCGGAGCGCTCGCCGGTCCGCTGCTGGCCGGTGTGATGCTCACCGTCGCCGACCCCGCTGGTGCGCTCGCCGCCTCGGCGGTGTGCATGGGGCTGGCCTGGCTGAGCCTGCTGCGGCTGGCCGTACAGGAGGACCGGCACCTTCCTGCCCAGCGGGCGGGTGTCACCGACATCGTCCGCAGCGCGGCGGTCGGCGCGGCCGCACTGGTCCGGATCGCACCACCGGCCGGCATGGTCGTGCTGGCCTTCGCGCAGACCTTCGTGCGCGGCGCGCTGCTGGTGCTCGTCATCGTCCTCGCGCTCGACACGCTCGCGCTCGGCGAGAGCTCGGTCGGGTGGCTGAACGCCGCGATCGGGCTCGGCGGGATCCTTGGCGCCGTGGCGGCGGCGACGGTGGTCCGGTTGACCCGGTTGGGACGCTGCTTCATCGTCGCGTTCGGCATCTGGGGGGCCGCGGTGCTCGCCCTGGCCGGAGCACCAACGGCCGCGGCCGCGTTCGCGGCGCTGCTGCTCGTCGGGATCGGCAACGCGATGGAGGATGCATCGGCGTTCATCCTGATGCCACGCCTGCTCGGCCCGCAGGTCGCCGGCCGCGCTCTCGGCGCCTTCGAGCTCGTCGTCCTCTTCGGGATGGGCACGGGTTCGTTGGCGGCGCCGGTCCTGGTCGAGCTGCTCGGTCTGCGCAGCACCCTGGCGGCGCTGGGAGGCATGCTCCTGCTGCTCGCCGGTGCCTACGCCTGGCGGTTCACCGTCATCGACAAGACGCTGCCCGCTCCCCGGCCCGAGGCGGTCACGCTGCGCGGCCTGCCGATGTTCGCGCCACTTCCGATGGTGGTCGTCGAGCAGCTGGCCGCAGCCCTCCGGGTGCAGGAGTATGACGCCGGCGAGCACGTGATGCGCGAGGGAGACCCCGGGGACCGGTTCCACCTCATCACCGACGGCCGGGCCACCGTCACGGTGCGCGGCACGCCGATGCCGTCCCTCGGACCGGGCGACGCGTTCGGGGAGATCGCGCTGCTGCACGGCGGCCCGCGGACCGCGACGGTCACCGCCGCGGACGGGTTGCGGACGCTCGCGCTCGACCGCGACGCGTTCCTCTCCGCGATCTCCCGGAACCCGGTCAGCACCGACCAGGCGGAGTCGCTGGCCCGCCGGCGACTCGCCGCCGACCCCCGGAACGGGTCGCCCTAGAGAGGGTCGTGGTCGAAGGCGGGCAGGCCGTCGATGCTGGTGCGGTTCTTCGTGCGCCGGTAGGTGGCCTGGCCCTCGGCGCCCTTGCGTTCCATGTGGGTCGGCAGGATGTCCCGCTCGCCGGCGTAGTCCATCAGCGGCACGCCGTAACCGCAGGAGTCGGAGATCCGTTCGACGTCGACCACGATCACGGCACGGGCTCCTCTGGTCTCCGAGAACCGACCGGCCCACGCGTCGTACTCGTCGTCGTAGATGCTCACCACCCGACCGCGGCCGTGCAGGCGTACGACGTTCGGAGGACCGTCGAAGGCACAGAACATGAGGGTGATCCGGCCGTCGTCACGCAGATGAGCGACCGTCTCGGCACCGCTGGCGGTGATGTCGAGGTAGGCCACGGTGAGCTCGTCGACGATCGTGAAGGTGCCGACGATCCCCTTGGGAGAGACGTTCACCCGTCCGCCGGAGCTCGGCGCGGTCGCGACGAAGAACACGTGCTGCCGCTCGATGAACTCCCTGAGCCGTCCGTCGATCCGTGGGTGGGTCCTACCCACAGACGGCGCCCACGGCGGCGGACTGGACGAGCTTGGCGTACTTGGCCAGGACCCCCTTGGTGTACTTCGGCGCGTTCGGCGTCCACCCGTCCTTGCGGGCGGCCAGCTCGACCTCGTCGATGGTCACGTCGAGGGTCTTGTTCGCCACGTCGAGCCGGACCGGGTCGCCGTCACGGACGAACGCGATCGGTCCGCCGTCCACGGCCTCCGGGGCCACGTGTCCCACGCAGAGCCCCGTCGTACCGCCGGAGAAGCGGCCATCGGTCAGGAGCAGCACGTCCTTGCCGAGGCCCGCGCCCTTGATCGCGCCGGTGATCGCCAGCATCTCGCGCATCCCGGGGCCGCCCTTGGGCCCCTCGTAGCGGATCACGACCACGTCGCCGGGCTTGATCTGCCCGGCCGCCAGCGAGTCCATCGCAGCCTGCTCCCCGTCGAACACCCGGGCCACGCCCTCGAACACGTCGGTGTCGAAGCCGGCGGACTTCACCACCGCACCCTCGGGCGCCAGCGACCCGTGCAGGATGGTGATCCCTCCGGTCTTGTGGATCGGCTTGCCGAGCTCCCGGATGATCTCGCCGTCCACGTCCGGCGGGGCGATGGCGGCCAGGTTCTCGGCCATCGTCCTGCCGGTGACGGTGAGGCAGTCGCCGTGCAGCAGGCCGGCGTCGAGCAGCGCCTTCATCACCACCGGGATGCCGCCGACCTTGTCGACGTCGTTCATCACGAACCGGCCGAAGGGCTTGAGGTCGCCGAGGTGCGGCACCTTGTCCGCGACCCGGCTGAAGTCGTCGAGGGTCAGCTCGACCTCGGCCTCCTTCGCGATCGCGAGCAGGTGGAGTACGGCGTTGGTGGAACCGCCGAGGGCCATCACCACGGCGATCGCGTTCTCGAAGGCCGGCTTGGTCATGATCTGCCGGGCGGTGATGCCGCGGCGCAGCAGCTCGACGACCGCCTCACCGGACTTGTGTGCGTAGCCGTCGCGGCGCCGGTCGACCGCGGGCGGTGCCGCGGAGCCGGGCAGCGACATGCCGAGCGCCTCCGCGACCGAGGCCATCGTGTTCGCGGTGTACATCCCGCCGCAGGCGCCCTCGCCGGGACAGATCGCGCGCTCGACGCGGTCCACCTCCTCGCGGGTGATCTTGCCCGCCAGGCAGGCACCGACGGCTTCGAACGCGTCGATGATCGTGACGTCCTTGCCGTCGACCTGGCCGGGCATCGTCGACCCGGCGTACAGGAACACCGAGGCCAGGTCGAGGCGGGCGGCGGCCATCAGCATGCCGGGCAGGGACTTGTCGCAGCCGGCGAGCAGCACCGACCCGTCCAGTCGCTCGGCCATCATCACGGTCTCCACGCTGTCGGCGATAACCTCGCGGGAAACCAGTGAGAAGTGCATCCCCTCGTGACCCATCGAGATGCCGTCGGACACCGAGATGGTGCCGAACTCGAGCGGGAAGCCGCCGGCCGCGTGCACGCCGTTCTTGCTGGCCTTGGCGAGCCGGTCCAGCGACAGGTTGCAGGGCGTGATCTCGTTCCAGGAGGAGGCGACGCCGATCTGCGGCTTCTTGAAGTCGTCGTCACCCATCCCCACCGCGCGGAGCATGCCGCGCGCGGCGGCACGCTCGAGGCCGTCGGTGACATCGCGGCTTCGGGGCTTCATGTCGGGCTGGTCGTTCCGCTCAGGCATGCTCGGAGCCTACGCCGCCCGTCCCGGTCGACGGGCGGCTGTCTCAGGTTCGTGGTTCAGATCACCGCGGCGCGGACCACCATCACGTCGGGAAGGTTCTTCGCGATCTCCCGCCACGACTCGCCCTCGTCGTTGCTCGCCCAGACGCTGCCGTTGCGGGCTCCGAAGTAGAGGCCCGCCGGGTCGTGGTTGTCGGTGCACATGCCGTCGCGCATGACGCCGATGAAGAAGGCGTCGGGCAACCCACCCGCGCTGGACCCACCGAGCGGCTCCCAGGACTCGCCGGCGTTGCTGGACCGCCACACCCGTGCTTTGCCCTCCGGCGGGAACCGACCCTCAGCGCCCGCGAGCGGGAAGACGTAGATCGTGTCGGGGTCGTGCGGATGGACCATGACCGGGAACCCGAAGTCCGCGGGAAGCCCGTCCGCGATGGAGAGCCAGCTGCCGCCCTCGTCGTCCGAACGGTAGACGCCGCCGTGGTTCTGGGCGTAGAGCCGCTCCGGGGCCGACGGGTGCCGGGCCACCTTGTGCACGCACTGCCCGAACTCCGGGTAGCGCTGGTCCTCGGGGAGGAAGTCCGCACGGATCCCCTTGTTGCGGGGCTCCCACGCATCCCCGCCGTTCGTGGTCCGGTAGACCCCGCCGGTGGAGATCGCCGCGGTCACCGACTGCGGGTCGGTCGGGTGCGGCAGCACGGTGTGGAACGCCTGGCCGCCGAAACCGGCACCCCACTCGGGCCGCTGCGGGTGGTCCCACAGGCCGCGGACCAGCGAGAAGGTCTCGCCGCGGTCGTCGGAGCGGAAGACGGCCCCCGGCTCGGTGCCGGCCCACACCTCGTCGTCACCGACACCCGGTTGCAGCTGCCAGATCCGCTCCAGCGAGGTTCCGGTGTCCTCGGGGAACCGGATCCCGCCTTCCGGGCTCGACTCCCAGGTGCGGCCGAGGTCGTCGGACCGTCCGACCTGCGGTCCGATCCACATCGAGGACGCCCCGACCAGCAGCCGGGGTGTGCCCCGGCGGGTGTCGACCATGCAGGAGTAGACCTCCTCCATGTTGAACGCCGGACCCTCCCACTCCCACTCGGTCCGGTCCGCGTCGGACCGACCGATCCACAATCCCTTGCGCGTCCCCACCAGGACGACTGCCTGCGTGCCGTTCGCCATCATCGATTCTCCTCTGCCTCCGGGCCACGGTTCACCGCCATGACCTACCGACTCGTCGACGGCCCGGAACTCATCGCGGTCTCAGCGAGCCGTGATCCGGTGGTGCAACCTCTCCAGATCATCGACCGCGGACGGCGTACCGACAAGGTTCTGGAGCAGACCGTCGCCGCGCCAGCGCGGCAAAAGGTGCATATGCAGGTGGAAGACCTCCTGGCCGGCGGCCGCTCCACTGCTCTGGAACACGTTGATGCCGTCCGCGCCGAGCCGGTCGACCAGGAGCTGCGCGGCCTCGTGGAGCACCGGTGCGATGTCGGCCAGGACGTCCGCGCCGCCGTCCAGCAGGTCGGTGACATGTCTGGTCGGGACCACCAGCGTGTGCCCGTTCGCGAACGGGTTGATGTCGAGGAACGCCACCGCCCGTTCGTCGCCGGCCACGACGAAGGACTCGGCCTCGCCGGAGACGATGTCGCAGAAGATGCAGCTCATCAGTAGGGACCGTCCATCACGTTGGCGAGCGGCTGCCCTGTCGCGAACCGCTCGAGCTGTTCGCGCACCACCCGGTAGGCGCGCGGCCACATCGCGCTGCTGGCGCCGCCGACGTGCGGGGTGAGCAGCAGGTTCGGCGCCGCCCACAGCGGGTGCCCCTCGGGCAGCGGCTCCGGATCGGTCACGTCCAGCGCAGCGGAGATCCGGCCGGTGGCGAGCGCCTCGACGAGCGCGCCGGTGTCCACGACCGCACCGCGGGCCACGTTGACCAGCAGCGCGCCGTCCCTCATCCGGGCGAGGAAGCCGGCATCGACCATCCCGCGGGTCTCGTCGGTGATCGGCACGATCAGGATCACCACGTCGGCCTCCGGCAGCAGGGCCGGAAGCTCGGCCAGGCCGTGCACGCCGAGGCGGGGCGTGCGGGCGACCCGGACCACCTCGCACTCGAAGCCGGCGAGGCGGGCCTCGATGGCGGCGCCGATCTCGCCGTAGCCGACGATCAGCACGCTGCGGTCCGCCAGGGACGGCAGCACCTTCGGCCGCCACGTCCCGGTGTCCTGCGTCCGCACGAAGTCGGGGATGCCGCGCAGCGAGGCCAGCGTCAGGGTGACCGCCAGCTCCGCTGTCGAGGCGTTGTGGATTCCGCGGCCGTTGCACAGCGTCACCCCGGCCGGCACCGCGGACCGGATGTCGTCGACACCGGCGGTCAGCGTCTGCACCACCTTGAGCGCAGGCATCCGGGCGATCAGGTCCGCGTGTGGGACCGGGGACATGTACGCCGGCACGTAGAACTCGACCTCCTCGAGCCATCCCGGCAGCTCGTCTCCGTCCTCGACGAGCCAGCTCTCGTAGCGCAGGCCGGCCGGTGCGCCCTCGATGTGGTCGACCGAGAACGGCAACCAGACGAGGGGGTTCGATTTCTCCCCATCGCTCACGCAATGAGCCTATCCGCGGTGACGGAGGGAACAGCCAGATGGCCCGGATGGGCCATGTCGGACTAGTGCCTCCGTCGTGTTACGTGGTGTTCACCGCCAGTTGATGACCCTGTAGCGACGCGCGCCTAGCGTCGTCGTGCAACGCCACGTCGAACCGGCTCGGAGGCCACCGTGTGGACACCGCCAGGACTCAAGCAGTTGATCCAGCTCCCCACCCTGCCCGTGCGCACCCAGCACGGCGCCCGGCGCAACGCGATGCTCGCCTCGACGGCGATGGCGGCCCGCCGACGGGAACGGGTCGAGGTGGAGGCGTTCCTGGAGACGCTGCACGGGCCGTCCGTGGACCAGCACCCTGAGCTCGCCGTGACGGGGTCGCACCGGCACGCCCAGTGACTCTCGGCACCAAACCGTCGCAAGCGCGACGATGTCGGGCACACTCGGCGCATGGCCGACGAACTCGCCCTGCGCTTCTACGAGGTCACCAGTGCCGACGGCACGAAGATCGAGGCATGGACCAACGACGCCGACGGGCCGACCGTGCTGCTCTGCAACGGTCTGGGCACGAACCCTTACGCGTGGCCGGCGCTGCTGCGCGCTGACTGCGGGGTGCGGGTGCTCTCCTGGAACCATCGCGGCGTCGGCGGCTCCGAGCGGCCGGAGGACGTGAACCGGGTCGGCATCGACGCCTTCGTCGAGGACGCACTCGCGGTGCTCGACGATGCCGGTATCGAGGCGTGCGTGGTCGCAGGCTGGTCGATCGGCGTGAACACGGCCTTCGAGCTCGCGGTCCGTCGTCCCGAGCGGGTCTCCGGCCTGTTCGCAGTCGCCGGCGTCCCCGGGGGCACGTTCGCCTCGATGGGCGCTCCGCTGTTCATCCCGCGGGTCGCACGACGACCGGTCGCGCGGGCGGTCACCACGTCGCTGAGGACGTTGGGCCCCGCGCTCAGCCCGATCACCACCCGGTTGCGGATCGGACCGCTCGCGGCGTACGTCCTGCAGCACAGCGGACTGATGCTCCCCGGCGCCGACCCGGAGGTCCTGCGCCGGGCCGTGCGTACCTACCTCGACACGCCGGTGGAGTGGGGCATGCACCTGGCCCTGGTCGCCGACCGGCATGCCCGGGTCTCGTTGCGGTCGATCCGGGTGCCGACGACGTTCGTGGCGGGGAAGCACGACCTGCTCGCCTCGGCCCACGACATGGGCACCGCCGCCGTACGCATCCCCGAGGCGGAGTACGTCGTGCTCAGCGGCTCGCACTTCATCCAGCTGGAGCAGCCGGAGGCGGTGCACCGACACCTGCTGGAGCTGGTCGACCGGGCGCAACACGCGAGGCGACCGGCGTCCTGAGGAGGCCGCTGGTCCGCAGCTGGTGCACGAGCAGGGTCAGCCGCGGTTCGAGCCTGGCCACCCGCACCTTCGTCCAGGCGTGCAGCATCGTGGTGAGCAGGTCGCAGGTCTCCCACATCAGCACGCGGTTCCGCGAGACCCGGCGGTGGTGCTGGTACGCCTCCAGGAAGCCCTCACACAGCTCGTCCAGCAGGTCCAGCCGCTCACTCGAGCCCAGAGCAGAGATGCCGATGTCCCTCAGCTTGGCGCGGAACCTGCCGAGATCGAGAGCCGGCTCCGCCATGCAGGCCCCGTCGAAGTCGATGAACCCGATGCCCCCCTGATGCAGGAGCACCTGCGCCGGACGGAAGTCGTGGTGCGCCGGCACGACCGGGTCGGGAGGTTCCGACCGTGCCAGCCCGGCCAGGTGTTCCAACAACGGCTGGGCGGCCACGCCGAGGCCGGGCACGCTCAGCGAGAGCCGCTCGACGACCTCGGTCACCTCGGCGAGCTCGTCCTCGAACGTCGCGGTCCGGCCGTACGACGCGCCCGAGCCGTGCATGGCCGCCAGCCCTTTCGCGGTCTTGGACAGCTCTTTCCGGAGCTCGTCGAGCAAGACGTTGCTGCGCGTGGCGATCGCCTGCCGGGCAAGGTCCTTCAGCGTCTGCTCCTCCGGCACGGGACCCTGCACGAGGATCCGCCGGTCGGGCAGGTACCCCAACGGTTCGGCCAGCCTGACCGCATCCCGCCAGCTCAGAGGGCGTTGCCACAGCGCGTTCATCGCGGCCCAGGCGGCCTCCCCCTTGTCCCCCTGATGCGTCTTGAGGACCACCGGGCTGGGCGGAACGCGGCCGGAGGAATGGTTCGCGTAGGTCACACCGACCACGACCGTGCACCGGCTACCCGGCTTGTAGCGCACGACGACGGGTTCGCAGGCGGTGATGGTCGCGTCGCTGTAGCCGGCAGCGCGGAGGATCGGCTGCAGCAGCCCGGCCGCGGCGACCGGTTCGACCAGCAGCGGCAGTGCCGGTAGCGCCTCGTCGCTCGCCTGCGCCCGCAGCACGAGGCCCAGCTCCGGTAGGGAGCACCGCCAGCCCGGCTCACCGAACCGGACGTCGTCGGTGGCGACGCCTGCCTCGAACTCCTGCCCGGGGGGCCACAGGTTGCCGACCAGCACGATCTCCCGCGGCTCGTCCGCTGGTCGGGCGACGGTGAGGGTGTACCGCACGAGCCACTCGCTGTCCTTCGCCCGCAGGCGGTCCGGGGTGCAGGACACCAACCGCGGGCGTTCCGCGGCGAGCTCAGGAACGTGGCGCACGAGGCTCTCGGCGACCCGTCCGGCATCCATCCCGGCCGCCAGCCAGTCGGGCAAGGAGGCGAACCCGGCCAGCGAGGTGATCAGCCGGTCGCTCTCGGAGGTGATGGTCATCGGTTCAGCCCTTTCCGGCGTGAGCGCTGTCGAGCAGGGAGATGGCGAGCTCGAGGCGATAGCTCTTCAGCTGGCGACACGAGTTCAGGGCGGTGCGGGCCAGAGTGGTCGCCCGGTAGAACGCGATCCGGTCGAGCGCGGCCGCCCCGGACGCCGTCCGCGCGGTCGCCTCGCCGTAGCCGGTGAGGAACTGGTCGGTCAGGTCCTCCACCAGAGTGGTGACGGACGGACCTCCGATCTTTCGCACCAGCAGCTCGAGGTGAGCCAGGTAGCGGCCGAGGTCCAGCGCCGGGTCGGCCCAGCAGAGCGTGTCGAAGTCGACGACGGCAGGGGTGCGGCCGTCGAGCAGCACCTGCGACGGGGTGAAGTCACCGTGGGAGAGGACGAGGTCCGGCGCGTCGGGCACGTCCTCGGCCAGCCGGTCGATGCGGCGGCGCACCCGCTCACCCACCTCGGGCCAGACCGCGCCGACCACCTCGAGCTGACGATGGACCGCTGCGAGCTCATCGGTCGCGGAGCGCACCGGCGCCGTGGCTACGTCGCTGCAGTGCAGCACGGCCAGGGCCCGGCCCGACTCGCGCACGGCGGCCCGCAGTGCGAGCTCCTCCTCCGGGTGTGCGTCACCGGCGGCGGCGAGGACGGACTTCATCAGCTGGGGTACGACGGGCTGCCCGGCCAGCTCCTCGGTGATCAGCAGTCGCGTCGCGGGTCCGTAAGCGACCGGCCTCGGGAACCTGGTCGGATAGAGCATGCCGTGCCCGGCCTGCTCCCGGGCCAGCGCACGCAGGAACCCGTCCACCACGTCCCCGGTGCCGTCGGGATAGACCTTGCCGTACAGCGTGCACCAGGGATGACCGGTCACCTGTGTCTCCCCCGAGAACCGGTAGCGCAGCACGCATGCACCCTGCCTCGGGTGATGCACCACTGCCACCGCGGGCCTGGCGTGCGAGCGACCTGACAGCGACCGTACGAACTCCGGGTCCATCGCCGCCGCGAGCGTGGGCAGGTCCGGGTCGAGGGGGAAGCGACACAGGACGAGCCCGGCTTCGGCGACGACTCCTGGCGAGGTGCGCCACAGCGGACCGGGCGGTACGCCGTCCCGCGCCTCGGCGAACAGGTCCAGGATGCGCGTGACCGACTCGGAGGACGACGCCTCGTCCGGATGCACCCGTCCGAGGACCGTCAGCTGGTCGCCCTCCACCAACCGGTGCGGCAGCTGCAGCCGGTACCTCACGCTGCAGGTGCCGTCCCCGCGCAGCCACAGCTTGCTCACCGACATACCTTCGATGTTCGCGTCCCGGCTCAGGAGCAGGCGCTGGATGCGCTCGGCCATGACATCGACGTCCAGTGCGTGCTCGAGCCCCGGGAGCTGCGTACGAAGACGGTCGAGGAGGTTCCCGTCGGTGTCCGTGCCGCGCGCCATGGAACGGCCCGACCGCAGTCGTCCGTTCGTCTCACCGCTGAGGACCACGTCGCGGGCGTACAGCGTGGCGTAGGGCCCCCCTGCCTCGAGGAGCGTCTCGTGGCGACCCGCCTCGACGATCCGGCCACCGGAGATCACCAGCACCCGGTCGGCACAGCGGATCAGGCCCGGGTCGTGGGAGATCACGATCGTGGTCGTCCCACGCATCAGGCTGCGGAGCGCACCGACCACGCTCTGGGCCGACTCGAGGTCGAGCCCTGTCGTCGGTTCGTCGAGGATCAGGATCGGTGCCCGTCGAATGAACGCGCGGGCGATGGCGAGGCGCTGCCGCTGCCCGCCCGACAGCGTGGAGCCGCGTTCGCCGAGATGGGTCGAGTAACCGTCGGGCATGGCCATGATGAAGTCGTGGGCGTTCGCCATCCGGGCGGCCGCCTCGATGTCCTCCTGGCGGGCGTCGGCGATCCCGTAGCCGATGTTCTCGGCGACGGTGCCGCTCAGCAGAACGGTCTCCTGGAGCACCACGCTGACCTGGGCTCGCAGTGATGCCAGCGTGAGCCTTCGCACGGGAAGACCGTCCACCAGCACCTCACCCTGGTCCGCGTCGTACAGGCGCGGCACGAGCTGCGCGATGGTGCTCTTTCCGGCGCCGCTGAAGCCGACCAGCGCGACCACCTCACCGGGAGCCACCTCGAAGTCGATGTCGTGGAGCACCGGCGAGCGGCTGATCCCCTTCGAGCCGTCCTCGTGCTCGACCGGGTAGGAGAAGCCGACGTGCCGGAAGGTGAGCCTGCCCTCCAGCGGCGGCGCCGGCACCGCGTCGGGGAGGTCCTCGACGACGACGGCCCGGTCGAGCAGGTCCTCGATCCGTTCGACGCTCGCGAAGACCTTTCCGATCTTGTACCACTCGCTGACGATCTTGCGGGCCGGCTTGAACATGTTCTGCAGCAGCAGGACGAAAAGCACCAGCGTGCCGACCGTGATCGCGTTGCCGTCGACCAGCCACACCCCCAGCCAGATGACGGCCGAGATGGACAGCGCCTCGAGGAGAGCGATGACGAAGCTGAACCGCGCCTGGATGTTCGCGGCGCCGAGCGAGGCATGCATGCTCTTCGCCGTCTGGTCGGAGAACCGCTCCAGGTCGACGCTGCCTCTGCCGTAGCTCTGCACGAGGCGGATCGAGGTCAGCATCTCCTGTGCTGTCGAGGCGAGCTCCCCTTCGCGGTTGCGCTGGGTCTTGGTGGTGACCTTGATCAGACGGGAGTAGTGGTTCGACACCACGGCCAGCATCGGGATCACCACGACCGCGACGAGGGCCACCTTCCATGACTGGAAGAGCAGGAAGCCGAAGCTGCCCACCAGGACCAGCACGCTTCCCAGGATGTTGCTGACCGACTTGACCACGAAGTCCTCGACCACGAGGACGTCGCCGGTGACCCGGGTCAGGACGTCCCCGGTCCGCCTCTTGTCGTGGTAGGCCAGCGGCAGCCGCTGCAGATGGGAGTACATCGCGATCCGGATGCTGTATCCCAGGGACCGTCCGCCGCGGGCCATGCACACCTCGGTCAACGAGTCGGCCGCGCTGTTGACCGCAGCGATGAGCACGATCGCCAGGGTGAGCAGCAGGATCGTCTCGAACCGCTGCGAGTCCAGCAGCGCGGGAGCGCCGAGCTCGCGGAGGGTCGGTTTGGCACCCTGCAGGAAGTCGATGAGGTAGGCGATCGGCAGCGGCTCGAGCACGGAGGTTCCGGCCTCGAAGACGAGCAGCACCAGCCCCACCACATAGACCCTCGGCCTGCCCATGAACCGCCGGAACAACCGGACCGTGCGGCGCAGGTCACCGGCCGCGGGTCGCGGTCTCTGGCCTTCTTCGTTCGCCATGGTCATCCCGCCTCCGTCAGTCCGTCCAGACATCGATGCGCCTCCCTCACCAATGCGCTCGCCAGGGGTGAACGCGGTGCCCGCGCGAAGGCGCGGAGCGCCTTCCGCTCGAGGGCGACACCCTCCTGCCACCGGATCCGGGCTCGCCCCCGGTCGCCGCCACGCGTCTGCAGATACGTCTCCAGAAAGAGCTCCGAGAGCTCGGTGAGCACGCCGGACCTGTCGTCGGTTCGTCCGACGGTTCGTCCGGTGACCGAGTCCCGGACGACGACCTGGCGCAGGGACGCGAGGAAGGTGCCGACGTCGGCAGCCTGGTCCGAGACCCCCAGGTGGTCCAGGTCCATGAGGTACACCTGGTGGCCCGCGACCAGGAACTGGCTGGGTTTGCAGTCGCCGTGCACCACACCTGTCTCGGCGACCGGCAGGTCGACGTGGAGCTCGAGGAGCCGGTGCGCGAGCTGCGCGGTTGCCGCGCCGAGCTCCGGGTCCACGTCGGCGATGCGTGCGGCTCTGGCGCCGAACCGGAGCAGCTCCCGTTCGACGGAGCGCTGCCGGTCGGTGACGTGCGCGTTGCCGTGCAGCTCGGCCAACGCCCGGGCGGCGCTCCTCATTGCGTCCGGCGCCGGGGACGCATCTCCGGGGGAGGCTCCGATGAGTCCGTCGAGCGGCGTCCCGCCCACCGCCCGCTGGACCACCAGCGCCAGCTCGGGCAGGTGCGCCACGGTCGGCGCGAACCGCAGCGTCCCCCCGGCCCGGACCGAGGCGGTCA
This sequence comes from Nocardioidaceae bacterium, assembly GCA_035249775.1. Taxonomy (GTDB): domain Bacteria; phylum Actinomycetota; class Actinomycetes; order Propionibacteriales; family Nocardioidaceae; genus Nocardioides_C. Next base: position 17,472 of record DATFGA010000219.1, read on the forward strand.
GCGCCGGCGCCTCCTCCGCGACAGCGGCCGCCTTCGCCGGGTCGTGGTACGCCTTGGCCACGAACCGGCCGGCCTCCCCGACGAACGAGATGCCCACGGTTGCCCTCTTGCCGGGTCGGTAGCGCAGCAGCGACGTCCGGCACCGGACGCGCCCACGAATGTCGAGCCTGCCCGACCGCTCACCCAATGCCGCGACCAGCGCCGGCCCCACGTCATCGGCATCCATCACCGAGGGAAGCGCGGGTAGCTCCGGGTCATGCGGGAAGCTGCAGATCCGCAGCCCCGGTGCCACGATCGTTGCGCCTCCGGCGCTCTCGTCCTCCGACAGCAGGTCGCCCCGGAGCAGCCGCCCGCCGTGCTCGTAGAGGACGATGCCACGCGTGCCCGGCTCGTACTTGGCGTCGATGACGTGGCAGGTCAGCGGTCCCCGCCCGAGGGCGGCGGCGAGCCTGAGGCCCATCACTCCCGGCTGCAAGGCCTCGACGAACCGTTCGAGCTCCGGTCGGGCGTAGTCCGCCTCGGCCGCGGTCGTCGGACCCGGCGTGCTGGCAAGGGTGGTGCTCACCGGCTCACCTCGAGGACGTTGGTGTGCTGCGGCCGCAGCACACGCTCGAGCCGGCGAGCGGCCACGTCGATGTCATAGCCACGTTCGACGGTGCGTCGGGCGGCCGCTCCGAGCCGGGCCCGGCGCGCGGGATCGGTGAGCAGTCCGGTGATCGCCGCCGCCATCGCGACAGCGTCGCCGGGTTCGGACACCAGCCCGTTCACGTCGTGCTGGACGAGCTCGGTGATTCCACCCGCCGACGTGGTGGCCACGGGCAGGCCGCACGCCATTGCCTCGACCAGCACGTTCGGGATGCCGTCCCGGTCGCCCCCGTCGACCACCTTGGGTGCCAGCACGAACGCGTCGGCGACCCGCAACGCAGCCAGGACCTGCTCGTTGCTCTCGGCCCCCATCAGCTCCACGTGCCGCTGGAGGCCGAGTGAGTCGCGAAGCTCGGTGAGCTCCTGCTGCAGAGGTCCGTCGCCGTAGATGCGGCACCCGAAGGCAACACCGGCGGCTTTCACCGTGCTCAACGCATGCAGCAGGTCGGCGTACCCCTTCTTCTCCACCAGCCGTCCCACCGACAGCAGGCGGGGGACGTCCACCCCAGGGTCCCGCGGTGCAGGCAGGAAGCGTCCGAGCTCCACGCCGTGGTGGATCACCAGGACGGGAGGCCTGCCGGCCGGTGGAAGCACCGAGTCGATGTAGTCGGCGTTGGCTGCGCAACAGGTGATCAGGGCGGTCGCGTCGGCCGCCCGGGCCGCCAGGCTCGCACCGGGGATCTGGACCAGGTCGCGGGCGTGCGCGGTGAAGCTGAACGGGAGTCCGGTCAGCCTCGCCACGAGCATCCCCACCAGTGCAGGGTCGTGCGCGAAGTGCGCGTGGACGTGGACGGGCTTTGCGCCGGCCGCTCGCATCTCGTCGATCGTGCACGCGATCCGGACCGCGTGGAGGAAGCACCGAAGCGTCGAGCAGTCGCCGTAGCCGGCTGCGAGGCCGGGATGTCGCAGGCAGAACCAGAGCACGAGCAGGTAGCGCAGCGGCGCGGCCCGCAACCCGGCGAGCTGTAACCGGACGCGTGCCGTCCAGGGCCGCCGGAGCTGGTCCTCGAGATAGCGCACCGGCGCCCGCACGTCGGCGACCCGCGGCTGGACCAGCTGCTCCCCGGAGCGCACGAGGCTGAACACGGCCAGCTCCAGCCCCCGTCGCTCGAGGGCGAGCACCTCGTTGACGATGAACGTCTGCGACAGCCGTGGCCAGCTCCGCACGATGTAGATCACCTGCTCAGGCATTCAGCCCCCTTCGCCAGGGCGCGTTCTACCTCCGCGGCGGGCCGTGCGGTCTCGGTGTCGCGGCAGGGTCCGCTGCCGAGGGCCCACTGCTTCGCGATCTTCAACCAGGTGTAGGCGCAGAAGGGGGCGTAGGTTCCCTTGTCCGTCCACCCCGTCGCCACGGCGTACTCGTCGAGGAAGGCAGCGGTGTGCGAGCGGCTGGCCCCGTAGCCGCCGGCGAGCTCGAGGTAGCAGCAGAAATGGGCGACGTCGAACGCCGGGTCACCCCGTCGCGCCTCGTCCAGGTCGATCACACACAGGTCGTCTCCGACCAGCACGTGCCCCGGATGGAAGTCCTTGTGGATCGGCACCTCCTGCACCAGGTCCGCCGACATCGCGACGGTCACCCAGCCCTCGGCGAGCGCACGGGCGGGCGCAGCCAGTGCTGGATGGACCTGCCCGACAGCTGTTGCCCATTGCCGGGTGCTCTCACCTTCCTGGGCGAGCGAGAAGGTCCGTGGCAGCACCACGTCGGACGTGTGCAGACGGGCAAGCCACCGGGCGGCACGCCTGACGCCCGCCTCGAGGTCCGCCGGCTCGGTGATCCGGTCCAGCGGAGTGCCCTCGCAGTGGCGGTAGAGCACGACCCGCTGCGCCGGCAGCAGTGCGACGGGCTCGGGAACGCGCAGGTCGCCGGATCCGAACGGGCCGTCGTGGAGCAGGCGAAGGTGTTCGTGGAGCAGCCGCGCCCGCCGTGACTCGGTGAGCGCCTTCCCGATGAGCGGGACGGCCCGGACACCCTCCAGACCGCGGACGGAGTAGCGGACGACCACGCGACGGCCCGGCGCGGTGGCGAGCCGGCTGGCCGAGATGATCTCAACGCTCTGGGACGAGTCAGCGCTGCGAGCCAGGACAGTCTGCAGGACCTTCGACATCTGGCGGATGTCCAACAGGTCCGTCGAGCCTCCCGGCGTCGACGGTGACTGGGTCGCCAGCATGTCCGCGGCGGCGTCCACGAGGGCGGGTACGTCGGACCAGTGCTTGATCTCGAGCCGACGGTAGCGCCGCGCGACCACCTGGAGCAGTCCCACGGCACGCCACCACAGCAGCGCCTCCGGTTCCAGGGCTCCTGCGCGGCGTTCGTAGCCCGAGAGCAGGGCATGCTCCGCACCGCGAAGAACTGGCCGCTGGGCCGGTAGCCGCACTGCCTGCCAGGTCAGGTGCGCAAGGACGGTGCCCAGGTCACGGGCCGGATTGCACACGCAGACCCCGTCGGTGTCGAGCACGACGAGTCGACCGTCGTCGGAAAGCAGCACCTGCCCGGCGCGGAACCCGCCGTGCCCCAGCACCTCCACGCCGGCAGCCGGAATCCGGGCGGCGAGCCGGTCGAGCACGGCGTCGAGCCGATCTGCGAGGTGGGCATCGACCGCGCGGGCCGCGGCTGTCTCC
>DATFGA010000220.1:0-3231 GCA_035249775.1 Nocardioidaceae bacterium
CGCCACCGTGGTCACCGTGCTCGGCGCGGTCGGCGCGATGCTGGTCCGGTTCCGGCGGGTGAGTGCATGAGCACCCTCCAGCTGGACCACGTGTCGCGGTGGTACCGCAACGTGGTCGCGGTCAACGACGTCTCGATGACGATCCGGCCAGGCGTGACCGGACTGCTCGGCCCCAACGGCGCGGGCAAGTCCACCCTGATCGCGCTGATGTCCGGGTTCCTGGCTCCGTCCACCGGCACAGTCACCCTGGACGGGGATCCGCTGTGGCGCAACGAGCAGGTGTACCGCAAGGTCGGCCTCGTCCCGGAGCGGGAGGCGCTGTTCGACTACCTGACCGGCCGGCAGTTCGTCGTGGCCAACGCCGAGCTGCACGGGTTGCCGGACGCGGACACGGCGGCCCAGACGTCGATCGCCCTGGTGGAGATGAGCGACGCACAGGACCGGGTGATCTCGACGTACTCCAAGGGTATGCGGCAGCGGATCAAGATGGCCTCGTCGCTGGTGCACGACCCGGCGGTGCTGCTGCTGGACGAACCGTTCAACGGCATGGACCCGCGGCAGCGGATCCATCTGATGGACCTGCTGCGAAAGATGGGAGCCGAGGGGCGGACCGTGCTGTTCAGCTCGCACATCCTCGAGGAGGTCGAGCAGGTGGCCCGGCAGATCGAGGTCGTGGTCGCCGGACGGCACGCGGCCTCCGGGGACTTCGGCGCCATCCGGCGACTGATGACCGACCGCCCCAACCGGTTCGTGCTGCGCACCGCCGACGACCGGAGGATGGCCTCGGTGCTGCTGGCCGATCCGTCGGTGCGCGGCGCGCGGCTCCGCTCCGAGGGCGGGATCGAGCTGGAGGCCTCCGACTTCGGCCGGTTCAGCGAGGTGCTGCCGCAGCTGGCCCGCGACCACGGAATCCGGCTGCTCGAGGTCACCCCGACCGACGAGTCGCTGGAGAGCGTCTTCGCCTACCTGGTGTCGGCATGACGACCTCGGTCTCGCCGACGATCGTGCGGCTCGGTGTGCGCAGCGTCTTCGGACGACGCCGCGGGATCTTGTTGTTCCTGCTGCCGCTGGTCCTCGTCGGGTTGGCGGTGCTCGTGCGGGTGCTCGTCGGCGACGACCTCGACGCCGCCGCGGACACGCTGTACGGCCTGGGACTGGTCGTGATCGTCCCGCTGGTCGCCCTGCTCGCCACCACCGGTGTGCTGGCGCCGGAGATCGACGACGGGTCGATCGCCTACCTGCTGGCCAAGCCGATCTCCCGGCACACCATCGTGGTCAGCAAGCTGGTCGTCGCCGGGAGCTGCGTGCTGCTGTTCGCCGCCGTGCCGATGCTGATCGCCGGGCTCGTCCTGGCCCTTGACGACCCGCTGCTCGGTGCCGGGTTCGCGCTCGGCTCTCTGGCCGGCGGGCTGGCGTACTGCGCAGTGTTCGCGCTGCTCTCGGTGATGACCCGGCACGCCGTGGTGGTCGGCCTGATCTACATGCTGATCTGGGAGGGCCTGCTCGGCGGACTACTCGACGGCGTGCGGTGGTTGAGCGTCACCCGGTGGGCCGGAGCGATCATCGACCAGGTCACCGACGGCATCAACCTCGTCGAGGGTCTGGGCACGGTCTACGCCGTCGCCGCCACCCTCGTCGTTCTCGTCGCCGGCACCTGGCTCACCGGCCGCAAGCTGCGCGCCTTCAACCTGACCGGCGACGAGTAGCACCCTTCCCACCCGGGCGTCAATCGGTGACCACCGCCCGGAGCACGTCGACGTTCGCGGCCGACCGGGCCGGGCCGACCGCCGCCAGCACCCCGGCCACCGCGGCCAGGGCGACGTACAAGGCCAGCTGGGCCGCCGGCACCGTGAGCGTGTTGATCCCGAAGACCTGCATCGCCCGGGAGAGCGCGAGCCCGATCACGATCCCCAGCGCGGCCCCGGACATCGCGCCGATCAGCGCGATCACCACGGACTCCCACCGGACCATGGCGCGGACCTGGCCGCGAGTCATCCCGACCGCGCGGAGCAGACCCAGCTCGCGGGTGCGCTCGAAAACCGACAGGGCGAGGGTGTTCACGATCCCGAGCAGCGCGATCAGCACCGCCAGCAGCAGCATCACCGTGACGAAGGTGAGCATGGTGTCCAGGAACCCGATGCCCTGCTTCTCGTAGCCGGCATGGTCCAGGACCAGGGCGTCCGGGTGGTCGGCAAGGGCGTTCGCCACGGCGCCCTGGACGGTCGCAAGCTCGGCGCCCGGCGCCACGTCGACGAGCCCCATCAGCAGCAGCTGCGGCCCGGCGAAGGCGGTCCGCTGGGCGAGGCTGATGATGTAGTCCTCCCGGATCCAGCCCTTGTCGTAGATCCCGACGATCCGGAGCTGGTGCTCCCCGCTGGCGGCGAACGCCGCGGCGACGGTGTCACCGAGCTGCCACCCGTGTGACGTCGCCGCCGACCTGGCGACCATGATCCCGTTCTCGCCGAGGTCCCTGACCGAGCCCTCGGAGGTGTGCAGCTTCATCATCTCCTCGGCCGTCGCGGGGTCGACGGCCGTGAACGGGGCGTCGCTGTCGTCGAAGCGGGCCATCCCGAAACCACTGGCCGACACCTGGTCGACACCGGGTACGGCGGCGACCGCGTCGATGACCGAAGGGCTGAATCCCGGGCTCTGGGTGCTCGGGCCGGTCAGGTACAGATCGGCGCTCAGCCGGTCCGAGAGCACGTCGCCGAACGACGCCCGCATCGAGGACGCGAACACGCTCATGCTGACGACCAGCGTGAGACCGATCATCAGCGCAGCCGCCGTGGACGAGGTACGACGCGGGTTGCGCATCGCGTTCTGCGTGGCGAGCTCCCCGGGCATGCCGCGCAGGGTGATCGGGGCACCGATCAGCGAGGACAACGGCCGCACCGCGAGCGGCAGCGCCACGATCACTCCGATCATCATCGCGAGCAGACCGATCCCGAAGACCGACAGCGGCGCATCGCCGTACAGGTTCGCGAGCATGCCGGCGACACCGGCCCCGAGGATCGCGAGGCCGATGATCGCGCGCCGCTTCGAAGGCCGCTCCGCACCTGGTGTTGACTCACGGAGTGCCTCGACCGGAAGCACCTTGGTGGCCCGCCGGGCCGGGACGATCGCGGCAATCACGGTGACCAAGGTGCCGACCAGCATCGAGACGATGATCGTGCGCGGCTCGAGCTGCAGCGACGTGCTCGGGAGGCTGATCCCGACGGCGTCCATCAGGAA
>DATFGA010000221.1:0-9097 GCA_035249775.1 Nocardioidaceae bacterium
CTCACGCACTTTCCAGCCCGCCGATCCGCGTGAACAGGTCGCGGTGACCGGCTCACGCACTTTCCAGCCGGACGATGCATGGCATGCGGTCGGGAAAAGTCCCGGGAGCTGAACCCAGGCATACCGGCGCGCGCCGCCCCACGATCCGGAGCGGAGCGCCGCGATCGCCATCGCGGAACTACCGTTCCCACGCACGTGAACGACTCCGGTCGCGGAACGGCTGATCTCACTACCGTTCCCACGCACGTGAACGCCAACAGCTGTGGAGCCGCGTGTCGGGATTGAACCGACGACCGCTCGCTTACAAGGCGAGTGCTCTACCACTGAGCTAACGCGGCGGACCCGGCCGGTCCTGCTGACCTCTGGTCAGCCCGCCCGCCGATCGCGAACGCCATGGTAGACCGACCCGTCCGCCGGCCCGAACCCGACACCGGCCAATCCCGACCGCGCGTCCCGGCCGCGTCCCCCTCACGCATGACGTCCCGCGAACCGGGGTATCACCAGATCCCGATCCGAGGAGGAACCATGGGCAACGAGGACAAGCTGAAGAACTCCGCCGAGGGCGCGCTGGGCAAGGCCAAGGAGAAGCTCGGCGCCACCACCGACGACAAGAGCATGGAGAACGAGGGCAAGACCGAGCAGAGCAAGGCCGACCTGAAGCAGGCCGGCGAGAAGGCCAAGGACGCCTTCAAGAAGTAGACCCACCACGCTGTTCGGTGAACAAGGGCGACCCGTCGAGGGTCGCCCTTGTGGCTTCTTGTCCCCCGCCGGAGCGCGAGCAACACTGAGAATGTGCGGGCGTCGCCGGCACGGTGCGGCGTCTCGCCACCGGCCCGGGCGAGGTGTTGCCACCATGCAGCAAAGTACTTTGGCGCTCACGATCGATGCGACGCACCAGTCCCTGGAACATCGGCTCCGCGAGGCGACCGGCCGCGTCACCGGCCAGGAACGAGCACGGGACACCTACGCCCGCACGGACGCGTTCCTCGCAGCGGTGAGCAGACACCTCGCGGCCGTGGACGACGTGCTCATGCCGTTGGTCCGGCGGCGGCTCCCCGACGGCCACGAGAAGCGTCATACCTACCTGGCGGCGGCCCGGGACCTGGAGCAGTCGCTGGCCCTGGTCAAGGCACGGTTGTACGGGGCGACGTACGCCTCGCACCTGTCCTGGCCGCGGGTGTGGCGTGACGTGCAGTCGAGACTGGAGCGTCACAACGAGATGGAGTCGGCGCTGGTGACCGAGCTGCTGCCCCGGCTCGACCAGGAGGAGCACGGCGAGCTCGCCCGACGCGTCTACCAGTCGGAGGTGCGGGGGCCGACCCGACCGCATCCGATGACTCCGCACACCGGCGTGGCCGGGTCGCTCGCCCGCCGGGTGTGGTCGGTGGCCGACCGTTTCTGGGACAACGCCGAGGGTCGGGTGATCCCGGAGCCGGTGCGACCCCGCGAGCACCACGGCGACAGCCTGATGGCGCAGTACCTGCTGGGCACGCCGCACTTCGACGACAAGGCCGACGTCTTCGAGCACCGGCACCGGGCGCGCTGAACCTCAGGCGACCGCGGCCGGGTCGGCTGAGTCGGCCGACCCGGCGAGGAAGCCGGTGATCGACCTGCGCAGCCCGGCAGCGTCCAGCCCGTGCGCCGCGATGTGGTCCGCCGGCGTTCCGTAGCGCCGGAGCTCCTCGTTGCGTACGCCGAGCGACAGCACGCGGTGCGGCAGGTCGGCGAGCGCGTCGTTGACCAGCCGCGCGGAGGTGCCGGCGAGATAGGGCTCGACGACCACCACGTCCGGCCGGTTCAGGGAAGCGCGCAAGCCGCGCCCGTCGAACGGCCGCACCGTGGAGGCATAGAGGACGGACACGTCGAGCCCGGCGACCGCCTCGAGGACCGGGTCCAGCATCGGCCCGACCGCGAGCACGGTCCCCCGGCTCCCGTCCAGCACGGGTCGGAACCGCCCTGGCGTCACCGGGAAGGCGGTCCGGTTCTGCTGGGCCACCACCCGCACGTAGTCCCGGCCCGACCCGGACACCGCCAGCCGGACCAGGTGTTCCACCTCGTCGGCGTGGCCGGGCACGTGGATGTTCCAGCCGGGCAGCGTGTCGATCAGCGCGACGTCGCCCGGGGCCTGGTGGGTGCGGCCTCCGCCGCTGACGTCGAACGAGCCGCCGGAGCCGACCAGCACCCCACCCACGTCCTGGTGGTTGAAGTCGAGCTTGATCTGCTCGAAGGCGCGCTCGACGAGGAAGGAGGCGAACGTGTGCACGATAGGCCGCATCCCGGTCAGCGCGAGCCCGGCCCCGGTGCTGACCAGCAGCTGCTCGCGGATGCCGACGTTGATCACCCGGTCGGGGTGGCGCGCCTCGACGTCGCCGAAGAACTGGCCGGAGATCTCGGCGTAGACCAGGGCCACCGACAGGTCCTCGTCGACGAGAGTCGCGGCGGTCCGCGCGAACGTGCGTCGTGAGTCGTTGCTCATCAGAACTTCTCCTCCACCTGTGCGACGACGACCGAGGGCCGTCGCGGGGTCCGTTGCTTCAGCGCGAGTTCAAGCTCCGCGTGGTTTCTTCCGTCCACAACGGCCGCGCTCCATCCCTCGGTCGCGAACCGCCGCTCGATCCGGCCCGGCCGGTTGTGGGTCGACGACCGGTTGTCCACGACGACGACCGTGAGCCCCTCCAGACCCAACGCGCCGGCCAGCTCGACTGCCTCATGGTTGCTCCCTTCATCCAGCTCTGCATCTCCCACCAGTACGACGACGCGCGACCCCATGCCCTGGGCGCGCAGCCCCAATGCCGTGCCCACGGCGAGCGGCAGCCCGTGCCCGAGGGAACCGCTGGAGATCTCCACGCCCGGGACCAGGTTGCGGTCCGGGTGGTGACCCAGCGGCGACTCGAAGGACGCCCAGTCGGCCAGCCAGTCGACCGGGATGAACCCCTTCGCGGCCAGCGTGGCGTAGTAGGCCATCGGGCCGTGCCCCTTGGACAGGTAGAACCGGTCTCGCGCCGGGTCGTCGACGGTCTCGGGCGTCACGTCCAGGATCCGGTCGTAGAGGACCCAGACCACGTCCAGCGTGGACGTGGCCGCGGCCGAGTGCTTCTCGTCGCCCGTCATCAGCGACATCAGCCCGCGGAGGTCGCCGTACCCGAAGCCCTTGTGCTCAGGAAGTGTCTGTATCGATGTCATGCCCAGAACCATGCAAGTTGAAGTTCACTTTAAGTCAAGTGTTAGCCTGGTGTGCATGTCGTCACACCGGGCGGTCCTGACCATCGGGCAGCTCTCCGAGCGGTCCGGGGTCGCGACCTCGGCCCTGCGCTACTACGAGAGACAGGGCCTGATCTTCTCCGAGCGCACCGCCGGCAACCAGCGGCGCTACGCGCAGGCGATGCTGCGCCGGGTGGCGTTCATCCGCTCCGCGCAACGAGTGGGGCTGACCCTGGACGAGATCCAGGACGCGCTCAGCACCCTGCCCGAGGGGCGGACCCCGACGAAGGCGGACTGGTCACGCCTCTCGCGCGGCTGGCGGCCACGGATCGACGCGCAGATCGAACGGCTCGAGCGACTGCGCGACAAGCTGGACGGGTGCATCGGCTGCGGCTGCCTCAGCCTGCGCAAGTGCGCGCTGAACAACCCCGACGACGAGGTGGCCGACCGCGGCCCCGGTGCGGTGTTCCTGGAACCGTCGGGCTGAGCAGGCTCACCGAGGTGCGGCGGAGGTGGACCCGCGCACGATCAGCTCGGGCGCGAAGAGGTACTCGCCCTTCGGATAGGCGTCCCCGGCGATCTCGTCCGCGAGCGCCCGGACGGCGGCCTGGCTCATCGCGGCCACCGGCTGCCGGACCGTGGTCAGCGGCGGGTCGGTGTAGGAGATCAGCGGCGAGTCGTCGAACCCGACGACGGAGACGGTGTCCGGGACCTGCCCGCCGCGGGCGCGGACCGCCCGGACCACGCCGAGCGCGATCAGGTCCGAGCCGCAGACCACGGCGGTGACGCCGGCGTCCTCCAGCAGCCGGACGGCCGCGGCGTGGCCACCCTCGACGGTGAACATCGACCGCGCCACGAACCCCTCGGCCTCGGCGTCGCGGACCCCGACCTTGTCGCGCATCGCGGCGACGAAGCCGTCGACCTTCCGCTGTGCGACCACGTAGCGGGTGGGCCCGATCGCCAGCCCGATCCGGCGGTGCCCCAGCGCCGCGAGGTGGGTCACCGCCAGGGCCATCGCGCCCGCGTCGTCGGTGGAGACGAACGGCGCAGGGAAGGCGTCGCTGAACCCGTTCACCATCACGATCGGCAGGCCCTGGTCGACCAGCCGCTGGTAGCGGGAGTGGTCGACCGAGGAGTCGGCGTGCAGGCCGGAGATGAAGATGATCCCCGAGACACCGCGCGCGCGGAGCATGTCGACGTACTCGTCCTCGGTGACCCCGCCGGGAGTCTGCGTGCAGAGGACCGAGGTGTAGCCGCGCTGGGAGAGCAGGGACTCGACGGCCTGGGCGAAGGCCGGAAAGATCGGGTTCTCGAGCTCGGGGACGACCAGCCCGACCAACCCGGCGCTCTTCGTGCGCAGCTGGCTGGGCCGCTCGTAGCCGAGGACGTCGAGCGCGGTGAGCACCGCCCGGCGCGTGTCGGGGCCGACCCCGGGCTTGCCGTTCAGCACCCGGGACACCGTCGCCTCGCTCACACCGGCTTGCGCGGCGACATCGGCGAGACGGGCCTTGGGCCCAGGAGCGGAGATCTGCATGCAGCGAAGATTACTCAGAATCGCGCAAGTGCGGCGCAAGGTTCTGCAATCACTTTCAGAATCTGCAACTTCTTGCTACCTTTTGCGAGATTCACCTCACCCCAAGGAGACCAGCGCGATGCGTCGTACGAGCGTGAAGGCGACCACCAAGGCCGCCGCCCTGCTAGCCGCTGTCGGAATGTTCGCTGCGGGCTGCGGGAGCAGCTCGGACAGCAACGGTTCGGACTCGGCTTCCAACCCCGGCGGAGAGACCTCCGCCCCCGCCGCCACCGGCACGATCACCGTCTGGGCCGATGAGACCCGGACGCCGATCATCAGCGAGATCGGCAAGACCTTCACCGACGAGAAGGGGGTGACGGTCAAGGTCGTCCAGAAGGACTTCGGCACCCTCAAGGACGAGTTCACCACCCAGGCCCCCTCGGGCAAGGGACCCGACATCCTGATCGGTGCGCACGACTGGATCGGAGCCTTGGTCGAGAGCGGCGGGATCGCTCCGGTCGAGCTCGGCGACAAGGCCGCAGAGTTCCAGGACGTGGCGGTCGAGGCGTTCACCTACGACGGGCAGACCTACGGACTGCCGTACGCCGTGGAGAACATCGCCCTGATCCGCAACACCGACCTCGCCCCCGAGGCACCCGGCTCGTGGGACGACATGGTCGCCACCGGCAAGCAGCTCGTCGCCGACAAGAAGGCCAAGCTGCCGATCGCCATCCAGCAGGACCCGACCAACGGCGACCCGTACCACCTGTTCCCGCTCCAGCAGTCCTTCGGCTCCTCGATCTTCGCCACCTCCCCGGAGGGCGGGTACGACGCGAGCCAGCTGACGATCGGCGACCAGAACGGGATCGAGTTCGCGCAGTGGCTCAGCGACGCGGCGAAGAACGGCGTGATCAACCCCAACGTCTCCTACGACATCGCCACCGGGGAGTTCGCCAAGGGCCGCGTGCCCTACATCATCACCGGCCCGTGGGCGCTGGCCGCCTTCGACGAGGGCGGGATCAACTACTCGGTCGAGGAGATCCCCTCGCCCGGTGGTGAGCCGGCGGTTCCGTTCGTCGGGGTGCAGGGCCTGATGGTCAGCGCGCACAGCGAGAACGCCGTCGCCGCCAACGACTTCGTGCTCAACTACCTCGGCACCGAAGAGGCACAGCAGAAGCTGTTCGAGGTCGGCGGCCGTCCCTCCGCGATGACCTCGGTGTTCGAGCAGAGCAAGGACGACCCGATCTACGAGGGCTTCGGCACGGTCGGCGCGAACGGTGTCCCGCAGCCCAACATCCCGGCCATGGACGCGGTCTGGGCCGAGTGGGGCAAGACGGAGATGGCGATCATCAAGGGCGGCGACCCCGCCAAGCTCTGGAAGAACATGACCGCCAAGATCCAGAAGACGATCGACGGCAGCTGACCACCCGAGAGTCAGCACCGCCGTCTTGATGCCGGTGCCGTCGCGCCCGTCCCGCAAGGACGAGGCGGCGGCACCGGCATCTCGTCTGTCCACCACCCCCTGATCCCGGCAGAGGTGTCCCGCAGTGAGAAGCAGCAGCGGCCTGGTCGCGCGCTACGCGTTGTTGGCGCTCGTGAACGCACTCGCCGTCTATGCGCTGATGGCGCTCGGCGACCTCGGCATGTGGAAGGGCTTCACGGCCGTGCTGGTGGCCACCGTGGCCATCGACGCGGTGTACGCCACCGGCCGCTTCGTGCCGATGAAGTACCTGCTGCCCGGCCTGATCCTGCTGCTGGTCTACCAGGTCTACGTGGTCTTCTACACCGGCGCTGTGGCGCTCACGAACTCCTCGGAGTTCAACCAGGGCACGCAGGAACGTGCGGTGAACGTGATCCTCGCCCAGAACGAGCGTCGGGTGGAGGACTCTCCGCAGTACCGGCTGACCGTGCTCGACAAGGACGGCGAGCTCGCGTTCCTGGTCACCGATCCCGAGGGTGAGGTCTTCGTCGGGACGGCGGACGAGCCCCTCGAGGAGGTCGACGACGCCACCCTCGACGACTCCGGCAAGGCGGTCGCCCTCGACGGCTACACGACGCTGCCCTACGCGGAGCTGGTCGGCGCCCGGGCACAGGAGATCACGGCGTACCGCGTCCCGTTCAGCGAGGACGCCAGTGACGGCAGCCTGAAGACCCAGGACGCCACCAACGCCTACGTCTACGAGCCGACCGCGGTCTACGACGAGGCGGCCGGCACGATCACCCGCGACGGCGTCGTCTACACCGCCGACGAGGACACCGGCTACTTCGTGGGACCGGACGGAGCGGAGCTGACCCCCGGCTGGAAGGTCAACGTCGGGCTCGACAACTTCACGAGGATCCTGACCAACGACGACATCCGCGGCCCGTTCGCCAAGATCCTGGTCTGGACGATCGTGTTCGCGTTCCTCGCGGTCGCCCTGTCCTTCGCCCTCGGCCTGTTCACCGCCATCGCCCTCAACGACCCGCGGATGCGGTTCCGGCGGCTGTACCGCTCACTGCTGCTGATGCCCTACGCGATCCCGGCGATCATCTCCGCCGGCGTGTTCAAGGGCATGCTGAACACCCAGTTCGGGTTCGTCAACGAGGTGCTGCTGCTCGGCGCCGACCTCGACTGGCTCGGCGACCCGTGGCTGGCCAAGGTCTCACTGGTGATGGTCAACCTCTGGCTCGGCTACCCCTACATGTTCCTGGTCGCCACCGGAGCACTGCAGGCGATCCCCTCCGACGTGGTCGAGGCTGCCACCGTCGACGGCGCCGGCCCGTGGAACGTGTTCCGGCACATCAAGATGCCCTACATCCTGGTCGCGACCGCGCCGCTGCTGATCGCGTCGTTCGCCTTCAACTTCAACAACTACACGCTGGTCGCCGCACTCACGAACGGCGGACCGCCGATGACCGGCGCCGAGGTCTCCGCCGGCCACACCGACATCCTGATCACCTTCGTCTACGAGCTCGCGTTCGGTGGCGAGCAGGCGTTGTACGGCTTCGCGTCGGCGATCTCGATCCTGATCTTCCTGTTCGTCGGGGTGATCTCGGTGATCGGGTTCTGGCAGACCAAACGCCTCGAGGAGATGAGCTGAGATGCCATGGTTCAAGGCGACCGGCTGGAGGCACCTCTACGGGATCGCGCTGCTCACGGTCGCGATCTTCCCGGTCCTGTTCATCCTGTCCGCGTCGCTGAACCCGACCGGCACCGTCTCGGACACCAACAACCTGTTCAGCAACATCTCGCTGGACAACTACCGGGACCTGTTCAACGACCCGCAGAACCCCTTCCTGGACTGGTTCATCAACACGCAGGTGCTGGCGGTCGGCACCGCCGTGATCACGGTGTTCCTGGGCGCGATGGCCGCCTACGCGTTCTCCCGCTACCGGTTCCGCGGCCGCGACGCGGGGCTGACCGGGCTGCTGCTGGTGCAGATGTTCCCGCAGCTGCTGGCCTACATCGCTCTGTTCCTGCTGCTGGCGGCGATCGGGCAGGTCTTCCCGGTGCTCGGGCTCGGCTCCAGGCTGGGCCTGATGCTGGTCTACCTCGGCGGTGCGCTCGGCGTGAACACCTGGCTGCTCAAGGGCTTCTTCGACACGGTTCCCCGGGATCTCGACGAGTCGGCGTACATCGACGGCGCCTCGCACGCGCAGATCTTCTTCCGGATCATGCTGCCGCTGGTGACACCGATCCTGGTCGTGGTCGGCCTGCTCTCCTACGTGTTCACGATCGGTGAGCTGGTGCTGGCCCGGGTCCTGCTCGGCGACGACGTCGAGAAGCAGACCCTCGCGGTCGGGCTGTTCGGCTTCATCTCCGAGCAGTTCAGCCAGAACTGGGGCGTGTTCGCCGCCGGTGCGATCCTCGGCGCGCTGCCGCTGGTGATCCTGTTCCAGTTCCTGCAGCGCTACATCGTCGGCGGGCTGCTCGCGGGCTCGGTCAAGGGGTAGCGCCGGCCGCGCTGGGTAGGCTTCGCGCATGTCGACCCTGCACGAGCATGTGCTCTCCCGGCTGGGGCCCCGCATCGTCAGCGGGTCGCTTCCGGAGGGGTCGGCGATCAACCTCGAGTGGCTGCAGCAGGAGTTCGACGTCTCCCGGACCGTGGCCCGCGAGGTGGTGCAGGTGCTGGCCTCGATGCACCTCGTCGACAGCCGGCGCAGGACCGGTGTGGTGGTGCTGCCCCGGAGCTCCTGGGACGTCTACGACCGGGCGGTGATCCGGTGGCGGCTGGCCGGGCCGGAGCGCCAGGAGCAGCTGCACCAGCTCTCCCAGCTGCGGGCGGCCATCGAGCCACCGGCCGCCGCGCTGGCCGCGCTGAACGCCGACGACGGCTCGCGCCGACGGATCGTCGAGGTCGCGGACGCGCTGGAGACGACCGGCGCCGCGGGTGACCTGCGGAC
>DATFGA010000222.1:0-5543 GCA_035249775.1 Nocardioidaceae bacterium
AGCTTCGCGCTCTCGCTGCGGCTGATGGCGGGGCACGAGCTCGTCACCGAGGGCTTCGCTCCGGGCCAGGTCGGCTCCTCGGCGATGCCCCACAAGATGAACACGCGCTCGTGCGAGCGGGTGAACGGCCTCGCGGTCGTCCTGCGCGGCTACCTGTCCATGGTCGGTGAGCTCGCGGGCGACCAGTGGAACGAAGGCGACGTGTCGTGCTCCGTCGTACGCCGGGTGGCGCTGCCTGACGCGTTCTTCGCCGCCGACGGGCTGTTCCAGACCTTCCTCACCGTGCTCGACGAGTTCGGTGCGTTCCCCGCGGTGGTCCAGCGGGAGCTCGACCGCTACCTGCCGTTCCTGGCCACCACCAAGGTGCTGATGGCGGCGGTCCGCAACGGGGTCGGCCGGGAGGCGGCGCACGAGGCGATCAAGCAGGCGGCGGTCGGCGTGGCACTGGAGATGCGGCAGGGCGCTGCGGAGAACGACGTGTTCGACCGGCTCGCCGCGGACCCACGGCTCGGGCTCACCCGGGAGCAGCTCGCCTCCCTCGTCGCGGAGCCGATCACCTTCACCGGTGCCGCGGTCGATCAGGTCCAGGCCGTCGTACGACGCATCGACGAGGTCACCAAGCGGCATCCCGCCGCCGCGTCGTACACTCCCAACCCCATCCTCTGACCCCCTCTCCCGTTGAGACGTGCCCTTTTCCCCGTTGAAGCGTGCAGAACTCGCCGTTGAGACGTGACTTTTTCGCGCCGGGCTCAGTGGGGGAAGTCCTCGCCGGAGTACTCGCGCGGCTCGACGAGTACCAGCCAGTTGCCGGAGTTGTCGCGCATGACGGCCTCCACGCCGTAGGGACGCTCCGACGGCGGTTGCGGGAACTCGACGCCCTGGGCGACCAGGTCGTCGTACGTCTTCTGGCAGTTGTCGGTGCTGAGCCCGAAGCCGCCCATGCTGCCCTTGGCCAGCGCGCGCTCGACCGCCTGCGCCATGTCCGGGTCCAGCGGCGGACCCGGCTTCATCAACGTCACCTGGAGCTCGGGCTGGTCCGGGTGGCCGATGGTCACCCAACGGAAACCGTCGCCCATCGAGACGTCGGTCTTCGCGACGAAGCCGAGCTTCTCGACGTAGAAGTCGCGGGCCTCGTCCTGGTCGGTGACGTAAAGGGTGAGCAGCGAGATGTTGGTGATCACGGGATGTCCCTTCGGTTGTCGGTGACCACAACCTACGGCGCCGCTTGGGTCCGCTGCTTCTCCGCGATTGCGGGGTCCTTGTGTGCCCTGTCGCTGAGCCCGTGCATGAACACGTAGCAGCCGGGGATCCGTGGCGCGCCGGTCTCGGCGTACTTCGCCTGGTACGCCGACGGGCTCACCCCCACCAGCTCGCGGAAAGTGGAGCTGAACGAGCCGAGACTGGTGAAACCGACCAGGTGGCAGATCTCGGTGACGGTCAGGTTCGTGGCCCGCAGCAGGTCCTGGGCACGCTCGATGCGGCGATGCCGGAGGTACTGCGCCGGGGTCTGTCCGTACTCGGTGGAGAAGCTGCGCAGGAAGTGGTACTTCGACACACCCGCGGCATCCGCCAGCGCCTGCAGGTCCAACGGCTCCGCGTAGCGCCGGTCGGCCAGGTCGCGGGCGCGCCGCAGGTGCACGAGAAGATCCATGGGCGCCTGCCGCTTGGTCGACACGAGACCAGTATCGGCCACCTGCGCGCGGGGAGGAACCCGCGCTTCGACGGTGAAAAGGGCACGTCTGAACGGCGAAAAGGGCACGTCTCGACGGCGAAAAGGGCGCGTCTGAACGGTGAAAAGGGCGCGTCTCAACGGGGGGAAGGAGGCGTCGGTAGGGTGGCCCCATGACCGCTGCCGGGATCCCGCCCGCACCCCAGATCGACGGGGCCGAGCACGTCCACTCCGGCAAGGTGCGCGACCTGTACCGGCTCGCGGACGGCCGGCTGCTCATGGTCGCCTCGGACCGGATCTCGGCCTTCGACCACGTCCTCGACACGGTGATCCCGGACAAGGGCGCGATCCTCACCCAGATGTCGCTGTGGTGGTTCGAGCAGCTCCGCGAGCTGGTGCCGAACCACATCGTCTCGACCGACGTGCCGGCCAGCGTCAAGGGCAGGGCGGTGATCTGTGAGGCGCTCGACATGTACCCCGTCGAGTGCGTCGCCCGCGGCTACCTCACCGGCTCCGGGCTCCTCGACTACCGGGCCGCCGGCGAGGTCTGCGGTGTGCCGCTGCCGAAGGGCCTCGAGGACGGCAGCCGGCTGCCCGAGCCGATCTTCACCCCGGCCACCAAGGCGGCCCTCGGCGACCACGACGAGAACGTGTCGTACGACGCGGTGGTGCATGCGATCGGCGAGGACGCGGCCGCCGAGCTGCGCACGCTGACCATGCGGATCTACCAACGGGCCGAGGAGATCGCCAGAGAACGCGGGATCATCCTCGCCGACACGAAGCTGGAGTTCGGGGCTCGCCGCGACCCGGACGTTGGGGATGTCATCGTTCTCGGTGACGAGGTCCTCACCCCGGACTCGTCACGGTTCTGGCCGGCCGACCTCTGGCAGCCAGGGCGAGCGCAGGCGTCGTACGACAAACAGATCGTGCGCGACTGGCTCACCTCGTCCGCCAGCGGGTGGTCGAAGGACTCCGGGGCAGCGCCACCACCGCTGCCGGAGGAGGTTGTCGAGCGCACCCGCGCCCGCTACATCGAGGCATTCGAGCTGTTGACCGGCCAGAAGTTCTGATCCCACGGAGGTAGCCACGTGCTCAACTTGTCATTGTTCCTGGAGGACAGCGCCCGGTCGCACGCGACCCGCGACGCCGTCGTCCTCGGCGACACCAGGCTCAACTACGCCCAGTTGAACGGTGCGGCCAACCAGGTCGCGAACCTGCTCGTCGCCCGAGGGATCCAGCCCGGCGACAAGGTCGCACTGTCGTGTCCGAACCTGCCGTTCTTCCCGATCATCTACTACGGGATCCTCAAGGCCGGCGCGGTGGTCGTGCCCCTCAACGTGCTCCTCAAGGGACGCGAGATCGCCTACCACCTCAACGACTCGGACGCGAAGGCCTACTTCTGCTTCCAGGGCACCCCGGACCTGCCGATGGGCACCGACGGGTACGCCGGGTTCCAGGACGCCGAGGGCTGCGAGAGCTTCTTCATGATCATGGCCGACCCGTCGGCGCCGTCGTCCGTCGAGGGCACGGAGACCCTCGGTCAGGCGATGCAGGGCCAGTCGCCGGTGTTCGAGTCGGTGGCCACCGAGCCCAACGACACCGCGGTCATCCTCTACACCAGCGGCACCACCGGGCAGCCCAAGGGCGCTGAGCTGTCGCACGCCAACATGGTGATGAACGCGCTGACCTCCAACCGGCTGTTCGGTTCGCTGGCCACCGAGCACGACACCCACCTGCTGGTGCTGCCGCTGTTCCACTCCTTCGGGCAGACGGTGAACATGAATGCCGGCTTCTCGGTCGGCTCCACCCTGGTGATGCTGCCGCGGTTCGACGCCGAGCAGGCGATCGGACTGATGCAGAAGGAGGACATCACTTTCTTCGCCGGGGTGCCGACGATGTACTGGGGTCTGCTCGGGGCGCTCGACGACAGCGTCGACGTGGAGAAGATCGCGGGCAACCTGCGCCAGGCCGTCGCCGGCGGGTCCGCGTTGCCCGTCGAGATCCTCAAGCAGTTCAAGGAGCGGTTCGGCGTACAGATCCTCGAGGGCTACGGCCTCTCCGAGACCTCGCCCGTGGCCACGTTCAGCGACCCCGAACGGGACCCGCGGCCGGGCTCGATCGGTGTCCCGATCTGGGGCATCGAGGTCAAGCTCGTCGACAACGAGTGGAAGACGATCGAGGGTGCCGACGAGATCGGCGAGATCGCGATCCGCGGCCACAACATCATGAAGGGCTACTACAAGCGCCCCGAGGCCACCGCCGAGGTGATGAAGGACGGCTGGTTCCGCACCGGCGACCTCGCTCGCCGCGACGAGGACGGGTTCTACTACATCGTCGACCGGGCCAAGGACATGATCATCCGCGGCGGGTTCAACGTGTACCCCCGCGAGATCGAGGAGGTGCTGATGACCCACGAGGCGGTGTCGCTGGCCGCGGTGATCGGGGTCCCGCACGAGAGTCACGGCGAGGAGATCAAGGCGTACGTCATCAAGACGCCCGGCGCCGAGGTCACGGAGGACGAGCTGATCGGCTGGTGCAAGGAGCAGATGGCGACCTACAAGTACCCTCGCGTCGTCGAGTTCGCCCCTGAGCTGCCGATGACCTCGACCGGGAAGATCCTCAAGCGCGAGCTGAGCTGAGCCCGCAGCCACACCGACCGGCACTCGCGCCCCAGGACCCCTCGACACGCCGGGTTCCCGGGGCTTCCGGCCGTTGAGTGCCGGTCGGAGGGGTCGTGGGCGATCACCTAGACTGAGCGCCGAGATCCCTCCACGTCCCAAGGAGCCTTCCGTGCCCCGTGTCGTCGTCGACGTCATGCTCAAGCCCGAGATCCTCGACCCGCAGGGCAAGGCCGTGCAGGGTGCGCTGCCCCGGCTCGGCTTCGAGGGGATCAGCGACGTCCGCCAGGGCAAGCGGTTCGAGCTCGAGGTGGACGGCGAGCTGACCGAGGAGCGGCTCACCGAGATCCACACCATCGCGGAGACCCTGCTGTCCAACCCGGTGATCGAGGACTTCCACGTGCACACCGAGCCGGCCGAGGTGACCCGATGAGGATCGGCGTCGTCACCTTCCCCGGCTCGCTCGACGACGTCGACGCCCGTCGCGCGGTGCGGTTCGCCGGCGCGGAGCCGGTCGCGCTCTGGCACGGCGACCACGACCTCCAGGGCGTGGACGCGGTGGTCCTGCCCGGCGGGTTCTCCTACGGCGACTACCTGCGCTGCGGCGCGATCTCCCGGTTCGCGCCGGTGATGACCGAGGTCGTCGCCGCGGCGGAGAAGGGGATGCCGGTGCTCGGCATCTGCAACGGCTTCCAGATCCTCTGCGAGTCGCACCTGCTCCCCGGCGCGCTGATCCGCAACGACCACCGCAAGTTCATCTGCCGCGACCAGCGCCTCCGGATCGAGAACAACGCGACCGCATGGACCAACGAGTACGACGCGGGCGCCGAGATCACGATCGTCCTCAAGAACGGTGAGGGCGGGTTCGTCGCGGACGAGGCGACGCTGGACATGCTCGAGGGCGAGGGGCGGGTGGTCGCCCGCTACGTCGGCGCTAACCCGAACGGCTCGGTCCGCGGCATCGCCGGGATCGCCAACGACCGCGGGAACGTGGTCGGCCTGATGCCGCACCCCGAGCACGCCGTCGAGGACCTCACCGGTCCCGGCACCGACGGGCTCGCGTTCTTCACCTCCGCGATCAAGGCGCTCGCGAACGTCTAACCGGCCGTCCGGCGCACCGACTCACGAGCGGTGTCCGAGAGCTGCTTGACGATCGCCTCCAACGGTCCGCGGATCGCGCGCAGCCGGAACAGGGCACCGATCGAGACCACCAGCAGCACGTGCTTCACGAACGTCTCGGTGTTGTCCTCGGGCCA
>DATFGA010000223.1:0-3388 GCA_035249775.1 Nocardioidaceae bacterium
GCTGAGCGCGAGCGACGGCGGGGTGCCGAAGCGGCCGGTCAAGGTGGCGGAGGTCGGCGACCGCGGCCTCGTCGGCGACCGCCAGGCCGACCGGCGCAACCACGGCCGCCCGCTGCAGGCGCTGTGCCTGTGGTCGACCGAGGTGATCCAGGCCCTGCAGGCCGAGGGCCATCCGATCGAGCCTGGCGCGGCGGGCGAGAACGTCACGATCAGCGGGATCGACTGGTCGACGCTGCGCACGGGTGTGCAGCTGCTCATCGGCGACGTGCTCGCCGAGGTCTCCGCGTACGCCACGCCCTGCGCGAAGAACGCGGCCTGGTTCGCCGACCGGGAGTTCCGCCGCATGGACCACGACCGGCACCCAGGCTGGAGCCGCGTCTACGCGTGGGTCCGGGAGCCGGGCACGATCCGGCTCGGGGACGCGGCGGTGGTGGAGCCGTAGGTCCCTACGGCTCCACCAGCACCGAGGATCCGTGGATCAGACCTGGACGTTCGCGGTGGGCGCGCTCGCAGCCGACCCGGCCCCGGGCACCGGCGTGAACGCGATGATCCGGTACTGGTGGCAGCCCGAGGGCGGCGCCGGATCGACCACGATCCCGTCGTAGTTGTCGTCCTGGGCCACGCTCGAGAACGGGCCGAACGGACCGAGGCACGCCGGCAGCGCCGACGAGGACCGCTGCAGCTGGTACACGGTGCCGATGCTGCGCAGCGGCGACACCTGATAGTGGACCTCCACCGCCGGGCCGGACCGCGTGACCGACGTGATCACGGGCGTCGGCACCGTGTCCTGCGTGACGTGGAACGTCGACGGGTTGGCGTGCGACGGGTTGTAGTTGGTGTCGATCACGTCACCCGGGCTGAGCACCGCAGCGAAGTTCGTCTCGTTCGAGTTCACGCCCTGGATCTGGTACGTGTCGCCGGCGAAGCCGTACCGGAAGGTCCGGCCCGAGGTGCTGATGAAGTAGCGCTCGCCGATGTTGGCCTGGAAGACGGTGACCGTCTGCTGGCCCGAGGGGCCCTCCGGCGGGAGCGCGCCCGCTGCGAAGGCAGCCCGCTGCACGACATCGTCGCTGATCGCCGAGGACCCGCCGAACACGTGGCCGAACTGCAGCGTCGGCGAGCGTCGGAAGAGGTACTCGGTGTTGGCGCCCTTGCCCGTGTCGAGCGAGTCGGCCGATGCCGTGAGGAGGATCGGCGCCCGCTCGCGGCCAGCGTGCGGCCCGGCGGCGAGGGCGTCGACGCCGGTGGCCCCGTTGGCGAGGTTGACGTGCGTGGTGCTGAAGCCGAGGTTCCCGATCGCGAAGTCGGCCAGCAGCGTGGCCGTGTGGGTTCGGTCGTCACCGCCGATGCGGTTGACGTTGATCGACAGGCTCTTGATCTGGTTCTCCACGTTGGCGGACACCGCCCCCGTGCCTCCGAGGAGCAGGACCCGCTGGATGCCCAGCTGCCGGAAGCCCTGGTGGGCGTCGGGGCCGAGCGAGTCCGGCGGGGTCAGGAGGATCGGGAACCCCTGGGCGTAGGCGATCGGGCCACCGGCGAGCGCGTCGGCGAAGTTGGCGCCGCTGGCGACGATCGCGGTGCGCTCGTTGAACAGCGAGCCGACGTGGTGCGCGAGCGGCCGCTTCGCGATCTCGAGCGCGGTCTGGTACCGGTTGGCACCCGCGATGCGGTCGACGAAGAGGCCGGCGCTCCGCAGCTGGCTCTCGACCGCGGGGCTGACCGCCGACGTGCCGCCCAGGATCGTCACGTTCTTCGTCTTGAGCGTCTGCAGCGCGAGCGCGGTCTCCACGGGCACGCCGTTGGGGTCTGTGAGGAGGACCGGCGCGCCGAGGCTGCCGGCCAGGTAGCTCGCCGCGAGCGCGTCGGGGAAGTCCGTCCCGGTCGCGATGAGGGCGTTGTCGTTCTGGAGGAACGAGTTCACCGCCACGAGCCGAGCCGTGTCGTACCGGTTCGGGCCGTTGAAGGGCCGCACGAACTGGAACCCTGACGTGGCGTCGGCCGGCGTCAGGAGCACGGCCGCACTGCCGACGAGCCCGAGCGTCAGTGACGCCGCGAGTACGCGCTTCCACTTGCTGAGAAGACCCACCGTGTACGCCCCTTTTCGCCCAGTCGTGCCGGAAACTTACCCTGCCGTCCCCTAGAGGTAAATCTCCCCTTTTTCAGCCGGTTCGACTGCGGAGGGCGTGCCACAGCGCGCGGTACGTGGGGTAGGTGAGGTCAGGGGTGATCCAGCCGGCGGCCTCCAGCTCCCGGTGGAGCTGCGGGAGGTTGCGCCAGGGGGTCCCCATGTCCACGTGGTGGGCGAGGTGCCACCCGGTGTTCAGGGGCACCATCCAGAAGCGGGCCAGCCAGGTCTGGCGCACGTGGTGGGTGGTCTCCCGGCGGTCCTTCGACCGCTGCATGCCGCCGTGCTCGGCGATCGAGCGGAGCCGGTTGATGACCCGCCACACCGTCATCCACGGGGCCAGCCAGAGGAGCGGGTAGAGCCACCAGCGCCCCACGAGGACGGCCGCCGCCACCAACGGCAGCTGCATGACCACGATCCGCACCGCGACCGGACGGGCCTCCTCGCTCCGCAAGGCGGAGAGGAGGCCCTTGAGGTTCTTCCAACCGGAGGTGCCCCGGGCATCGCGCCAGAGCTTCCGCCGGAAGCTGTCCGGGGTGATGGGGTACCCGTTGTAGAGGTTGAGGTCCGGCTCGGCCGGCCCGAACTCGTCCTTGTGGTGGGCGAAGTGCCCCCGGCGGTAGGCCTCGAGCGGGACGAAGGCCGGGTAGGCGAGGACCCACCGGCCGATGCGGTCGTTCCAGACCTTGTTGGTGAAGAGCAGCTTGTGCGCGGCCTCGTGGGCGAGGATCGCGAAGCGGGCGAAGGCCGGGCCCATCAGGACGAAGGCGACCACGTAGGCCAGGGGGTGCCCGACCCAGACGGCGAGCCCGACGGTCCCGAGGGCCTGGGCCCAGGTCGCCACCACCGTGAGGGCGTTGCGGACGTCGTCGATGCGCCGCAGCTCGGCCCGGATCTCCGGGATGGGCATGCCCGTCTCGGTGAGCCGGTCGGTCGGGAGCACGTCGGGCAGGAGCTCGGCCGACGGCACCATCGTGGTGCGAGGCTCCAGCACGGTCGCCATGCCCATACCTTACAATTTCAATCCAGATGTCGGCAACTCGTAACACCACCGGTCCCGCCCTCACGGCCCGCTCGGTGCTGGCGTCCGTGCTGCTCGGCACCGAGCCGCCCTGGCTGCCGACCCGCCTGCTGGTCCGCACCGCCGAGCTGTTCGGCATCGCCGACGGCACCGCGCGCGTCGCTCTCTCGCGGATGCTGTCGGCCGGCGAGGCCGTGGCCGAGGACGGCGGCTACCGGCTCATCGGGCGGTTGGCCGAGCGG
>DATFGA010000224.1:0-2101 GCA_035249775.1 Nocardioidaceae bacterium
CCGCGACCGCGGCGATCAGGTCGCGGCCGGCGACTCCGCCGCGCCGCTCGGCGACCGCGAGGACGGCCGGGACGATCGAGCTGCCGGCGTGCTGTCCCCAGGGTGTCTGATCGTCGAAGTCGAGGCAGTGGGCCATCGCACTGTTGGCGAAGGCGGCCTGGTCGGCCGGGACCCGACCGCCGAACGCCAGGACGGTAGCCTCCGGCGTTCCGGCGCTCTCCCGCACGAGGTCGATCACCGGGCGGACGGCCGGCTCCAGCCCGCTCGCCGCCATGATGACGCCGAGCGTGTCGGCGATGCTCTTCTTGGCCGTCTCGGCGGCGTCGGTCGGCAGCTGGTCGTACTGGACCCCAGCGGCGAACCGGGCGAAGTGGTGCACGAGGTCCTCGTGCGGCAGGGCTGAAGAACTCGTGTCGCTGCCAGCGGTTCTGGCTGTGTGTGCGGGCCGGTCGCG
This sequence comes from Nocardioidaceae bacterium, assembly GCA_035249775.1. Taxonomy (GTDB): domain Bacteria; phylum Actinomycetota; class Actinomycetes; order Propionibacteriales; family Nocardioidaceae; genus Nocardioides_C. The sequence goes on from DATFGA010000224.1 coordinate 455, forward strand.
GTCCTCGCTCATGCGCGAGGGTCGGAGGCTCGGCCGGGGGACAGGATGGTCACCACGCTGGAGTCGTCGTGCGCGCCGAGCCCTGCAGCTTCGGCGATTAGGTAAAGCTGCTGCGCGGCTGCGGCCAGCGGAAGCGGCACGTGCGAGCTGCGGCCGACCGCGGTCACGATGCCCATGTCCTTGACGAAGATGTCGACGCGGGACTTGACCTCGGCGCCGCCAGTGTAGGCCTGGAGCATGCGGGGGCCACGGTCGGCGAACATGAAGGAGCTGGCCGCACCCTGCGAGAGGGCGTCGACGACCAGCGCCGGGTCGAGGCCGAGGCCGCGCGCGAGAGCGATCGCCTCTGCCGCCGCAGCGATGTGGACGCCGGCGAGGAGCTGGTTGACCGTCTTGAGCGCCTGGCCGTCGCCTGGCTTGGGCCCGACGACGGTCAGTGCCGACGACAGGGTGTCCAGCACGGGCTGCGCGCCGACGAGTGCGTCGGCGCTGGCTCCGACGACGACGAGCAAGTCGCCCTCGAGGGCCCGGACCGGTCCGCCGCTGAGGGGGGCGTCGACCAAGGGGTAGCCCTCGGCGTCGAGCTTGTCCGCCAGCTCGCGGGCGGCATCAGGCCCGACCGTGCTGGTCAGGACGATGGGGGATCCTGGTGGCAGGGTCGTCAGCACCCCATCCGCACCGAACAGGGCGGTCTCGGTTTGCGTGCGGTCACGCACCGAGAGCAGGGCGATGTCAGCTTCCCGACACGCCGCGGCGGCGGTGGTTACGGCGACGATGCCGCTCCGCGTCGCGAGCTCACGCCGGGGGCTGGCCGGATCGAACCCGGTGACCGCGAACGCCGTGGCAAGACGGGAAGCCATTGGAAGGCCCATGGCGCCCAGACCGATCACGGCGACCCGGAGAGGGATGTTGGTCGCGCCGGGTTCTTCCGGCTCTCGTGCGGGCATGTCGTGCCTCTCCTCCTGGGCCTAGCCGGGCGGCGTCGTCGGCCGGTGCTGGCTCGACCGTCGGCGTTCGTCGTACGCGTCAGGCGGTAAGGGGCGATGTCGTAGTGCGCCGCACCGACCTACCCCACCGGTCGACTCGCTTCGTCTGGGTGCCCGGCCGTGCGCCCGCGGACGGCGAGACTTGGCGGCAGCCTCCATCGGTCCTCTGTCGACCTGTGATGGACGTCCTCTACTCCTCCGCCGGTCGGTTAACGATATCCCACGGATCGGGACAACTTCCACAAGGGATCGCACGGTACGGCGACCTGGACGACCACTCCGTCGTGCACACACAGCTCCCACGGACATGCTCGGACGTCGCCCCTGGCACGAGTGCACCTGCGAGGTGGTGGGATCTCGGGCACGCGAAGGGGCACGACGTCGTCAGTTGTCGTACAGACCCGCGGCCCGGGCTCGTTGAGTGGCCAGCTCGACGATCAGGTCGAGGGTGGGCGTCGGAACCTGGACGAGCTCGGCCAGGTCGAGAGGGACGCGGAACATGGCGTCGATCTCCATCAGCCGGCCGGCTTGCAGGTCTTGCGCGATGCTCTGCAGGTGGCTGGACGTCGCCAGCTTGGTCAGGGCTTCGTGGGGATCGCCCGGATCGCAGCCGAGAGCGTGAGCGATGGCCGCACACTCCTCTGCCATCGTCTTGGCCGTG
>DATFGA010000225.1:0-7187 GCA_035249775.1 Nocardioidaceae bacterium
TCGACGTTGCCGCGCAGGGTCGTGGTCAGCGCCGGGACCCCGATCTCCCAGTTCGTGGAGTCGGCGATCACGATCACGTCGGCCTGGAGCAGGTCCTTGTGCTCGGCGAGGAACGACGCCAGCGTCGGTGAGCCGACCTCCTCCTCTCCCTCGACGAACACGGTGACCCCGACCGGCGGGTTCCCGCCGTGGGCCCGGATCGCGGCGAGGTGCGCGGCGATGCCGGCCTTGTCGTCCGCCGCGCCGCGGCCGTAGAGCCGGTCGCCGCGCTCGGTCGGCTCGAACGGCTCGCTGTCCCAGTCGGCGAGGTCGCCGACCGGCTGGACGTCGTGGTGCGCGTAGAGCAGCACGGTCGGCGCTCCGGCCGGGGCGGGCTTGCGGGCGACAACGGCCGGCGCACCGCCTCCGGAGGAGAGGATCCGGACGTCGTCGAACCCTTCGCCCCTGAACAGCTCGGCGGTGGCCTCGGCAGAGCGGCGCACCTCGTCCCGGGCGGCCGGGTCGGCACTGACCGAGGGGATCCTCACCAGCGCCTCGAGGTCGGCACGGACGGAGGGCAGCACGTCGCGCACGGCGGCGCGGATCTCGTCGGACGTCTTCTTCGCGGCAGTCATGCCGTCACCCTAGTCTCGCGATTCCTCAGCGCCGACCGGCAGGCCGACCTAGCATTTCCTGCGAGCCAGGTGGCTTTTGCCCCCACTTGTGCAGGGGTGCCGCCGCGGTGCCCGCACTGCTCTCGCACCCCGTCGTCGCACCCGAGAAGAGATCCACCCATGCGCGCCTCCGGCCGCCCCTTCGCCATGCCCTCGGGCATCATGCCCACCACCGCCAGGCGCAGCAGCCTCCTGCTCGTCCTCCTCGTCGCCGTCTCCCTGGTCCTCGGCGGCGTGCAGTCGGCCGCCGTCGCGGAGAACACCAACCGCGACACCGGCTCCGGCCCGTGGACCGGCTTCGCGTTCGACGCGTGCACGGCCCCGTCCCAGTGGGTGATGGACAGGTGGCTGCGGACCTCGCCGTACCTCGGGGTCGGCGTCTACATCGGCGGCTCCATGCGTGCCTGCGAGCAGCCGCGGCTCACCAGCGGCTGGGTGAAGCGGCAGACCCGGAGCGGCTGGCGGCTGCTGCCGATCTGGGTGGGGCCGCAGGCGTCCTGCAGCCACTACCGGGGCCGGATCTCGCCGCGGCCCGGCGCGCAGGGGAGGTATCCGGTCGCACGGGAGCAGGGGGTCCGCGCCGCCCGCGGGGCGACGGCGGCCGCACGCGCGCTCGGCATCCCCGAGGGCACCACGCTCTGGTACGACATCGAGGCGTTCGCGCACCGCGGCAACCCGTACTGCCGACGGTCGGCTCTGCGCTTCCTGTCCGCCTGGACCACGCAGCTGCACCGGGTCGGCTACCGCTCCGGCGTCTACTCCAGCGTGAGCGCGGCGATCCAGGCGATGAACGCGGCGCCCGTGCGCGGCCCGCGCTCGTTCGTGATGCCGGACCACATCTGGTTCGCGTGGGCGAACCGCAGGCCGGATGCCCGGCTCGGGCACTGGGTCCGCTCGCCGCGCTGGCAGCAGACCCGGCGGGTGCACCAGTTCGCGCTCAACTCCACCGTGTCCCACGGCGGGATCCGGTTGAGCATCGACAAGAACTTCGTCAGCCTCGGCCGGGTGAAGGCGCCGAGACCCGCGCCGATGTGCGGTGTCCGCGTCGACTTCCGCCACTACCGTCCACTGCACCGCGGCCATTCCGGTCCGCAGGTGCGGGCCGCGCAGTGCCTGCTGAAGCGGAAGGGGCTCTACCGCGAGGAGATCGGCGCTCGGTACACCACCGACGTCTGGCAGGCGGTCCGGAAGTTCCAGGGCGGCCGCGACCTGCGCCGCACCGGCAGGGTCAACGCCTCGACCTGGACCGCCCTGCTGGCCGGCGGCCGTCGCGCTGTGCTCAAGCGTGGCTCCGTCGGCGACGAGGTGCGTCGGGTGCAGCGCGCGGTCAACGCCGCGCTTCCTCGGCCGGTCCGGGTCACCGGTGTCTACGGGCCCGGGACGGTCTCGGCGGTACGCCGCTACCAGCGCCGTACCAGGCAGCCCGACACCGGCGTGGTCGCGCACCGGACCTGGCGTGCGCTCGCCCAGGGCGACACCGGGAACCCACGTCCGGACCGGCACCACGCACGGGTCCGCCGCGCCTGAGCTACAGCAGCGGCAGCAGCGGGCTGAGGTCGGAGCGTTCGCCGGACGCGACGAGCCGGGCGTCGTGCTCGGCGTCGTGCCAGCCGAGCTCACCGGTGGCCAGCTCGATCCAGGTGGTCGCGTCCAGCTCCACCACGGCCGGTGGCGTGCCCCGGGTGTGCCGGGTCCCCTCCACGCACTGGGCGACCGCGAACGGCGGCACCCGCACCTCGACGGCTCCGCCCGGCGCCTTCGCCACCAGCAGCGCGAGCAGGTGCTTGGTGAGCAGGCGCAGGTCGGCGTTGTCCGCGGCGCCGTCGCGGAACCGGGACAGCGCCGCCTCGACGAGGACCGGATCGGCGGGACGGAGACGAACAGGCACGGGTCCAGTATCGGTCCCGCGGTTCGCCCGCAGCCCGGCCGCCCCGCGGGTTAGTGTTCCGGCACATCCACGTCCTTCGGGGGAACCGTTGCGCATCTCCGCACGCAGCCGGCGCCGTGTCGCCGCCGCACTCACCACCATCGCCACCGTGGCCACGTCGATGCTGGTCGCATCGCCGGCCGAGGCACGCAGCCGGGTCTCGCCCGGGTCGTTCTCCGGCTACGCGTTCGACCAGTGCGTGACCCAGCCCCAGGACGTGATGGATGTCTGGCTCACCTCGTCGCCGTACTGGGCGGTCGGCGTCTACATCGCCGGCGACAGCCGCTACTGCGGCGACGACAAGCAGACCAACCTGACGCCCGAGTGGGTGGCCACCCAGCTGAGCTACGGCTGGCGGCTGATCCCGATCACGGTCGGGCCGCAGGCCTCGTGCGCGACCCGTTACAAGGACAAGGTCCGGATCAAGGCGGACCCGACCGACGACTACGCCGCGGCACGTGAGCAGGCGAGGGCCGAGGCCACGGAGACGGTACGACGCGCCCAGCTGCTCGGCATCCCGGAGCGCACCACGCTCTGGTACGACATCGAGCACTTCGACATCGGCAAGGTCCGGTGCCGCGACTCGGCCCTGGCGTTCCTGTCTGCCTGGACCACCAAGCTGCACGAGCTGGACTACGTCTCGGGCGTCTACTCCAGCGCCTCCTCCGGCATCAAGATGCTCGACGAGGCACGCCGGTACTCACCCGGCCGCTACACCATGCCCGACCAGCTCTGGGTCGCCGAGTGGGTCGACGCGGGCGGCTACCGCCAGCCGCCCACGCCCGAGCCGCCGAGCCTGTACTCGGCCTACTTCGACGCCTCCGCCTGGGAGGGGAAGGTGATGCGGCAGTACCGCGGCGGCCACGACGAGACCTACGGCGGCGTCACGATCAACATCGACACCAACTACCTGCACCTCGGTCGCGGCTCGGTCGCGCCGAAGGAGCCGCACCACTGCGGTGTGGAGATCGACTTCGCGCGCTACCGGCGACAGTGGACCGGTCGCGAGGGCGAGCAGGTGACCGCCCTGCAGTGCTTGCTGCGGCAGAAGCGGCTCTACCGCGGGCGTCTGCACGGCATCTTCACTCCGAGGACCGAGCGAGCGGTCGAACGGTTCGAGGCATCCCGCGGCCTGGAGCAGACCGGCCGGATGAGCCCGAACCGCTGGGGCCGGCTGCTCACCATGGGACCCACGCCGCTGGTCAAGATCGGCTCTGCCTCCCACGCGGTGCGCCGGGTGCAGCGGGCGCTCAACGCCGTGGGTGACGGCGGCCTCGAGGTCACCGGCGTCTTCGACCCGGCCACCACGGCAGCCGTCCGCGCCTACCAGAGTGCGCGCGGACTGCCGGCGAACGGCGTGGTCGCGCTGGACACCTGGACCGAGCTGACGAACGGCCGGATCGGCAGGACGAGGGCGGCCGGCTCCTCGTAGGACCGGAACGCGATCGGCTAGGGTTCGAGCCCACATCGATTTCACGGGGGAATCATGAGGCTGAGCTCTGCGCGCCGCGCCGCCACCGGCGTGCTCACCACAATCGCCATGCTGTCGACCGGCCTGCTGGTCGCCGCACCCGCGGAGGCCACGAACCGGGTAACGCCGGGGTCGTTCACCGGCTACGCCTTCGACGCCCGGTGCACTCCGACCCAGTCCGAGATGGACCAGTGGCTGGCCACGTCGCCGTTCCTCGGGGTCGGTGTCTACATCGGCGGTGCCGAGCGAGCCTGCACCGAACCCGCCCCGACCCGGGCCTGGGTGAACCGGCAGAGCCGGCGTGGCTGGAAGGTGCTCCCGATCTGGGTCGGACCACAGGCGTCCTGCACCGGCTACGCGACCCTGATCGATCCGAGCCCGGCTCGCGAGTACGCCGCCGCCCGTGCTCAGGGCAAGGCCCAGGCCGGGCAGGCGGCCCGCACGGCCGGCCGGCTCGGGATACCCCAGGGCAGCACGCTCTGGTACGACCTCGAGGACTTCGACCCCGGCCACTCCGACGACTGCCGGCGGTCCGCGTTGAGCTTTCTGTCCGCATGGACGATCCGGCTGCACCGGCTCGGCTTCGAGTCGGGGGTCTACTCCAACGTGGCCGCCGCGATCCACGCGCTCGACTTCGCCGACACGGCCTCACCCGGCTCCTACGAGATGCCCGACCAGATCTGGTACGCCTGGGCGAACGGCCGCGCCAATACCTGGATCCCCCGGAAGTGGGTGCGCTCGGGGAGCTGGTCACCCGGCGGCCGGGTGCACCAGTACGAGCTGGACACCGAGGCGACCTACGGCGGTGTCACGCTGCAGATCGACCGCAGCTACCTCGACGTGGGCCGCGGCTCGGTCGCCCCGAAGGCCGCGCCGTCGTGCGGGGTCCGGATCGACTTCGACCGCTACCGGCGGCTCGCCCGTGGCGCCACCGGTGCGCACGTGAAGGCCGCCCAGTGCCTGCTCAAGCGCAAGCGGGTGTACGACGGACGCGTCCACGGCCGGTACGACCGGGCCACGTTCCGGGCGGTCCGCTCGTTCCAGCGCACGCGCGACCTCCGGGTCACCGGTCGGATCACGACGCCGACCTGGACCGTGCTGCTGACCGAGGGCGCCTCCCCCGTGCTCAAGCACGGTTCCGCGAGCAACGCCGTACGCCGGCTGCAGCGGGGCCTGAACGCGGCCGTCCGCGCGGACCAGCGGGTGACCGGCGTGTTCACGGCGCGCACCACCCGAGCGGTGATCCGCTACCAGCGGCTGAGCGGCCTGCCGCGCACGGGCGTGGTCGCCGACGACACCTGGGCGTCCCTGCAGCACTGAGCCGTTACGCGAAGGCGGCGGGGAGGGTCCCGGACCAGGCGGATCGCAGCTCGCCGAGCGGGACCGAGAACTGGTCCTGCACGTCGAGGACGGCGTCGTCGCCGCGGCCGTCGGTGACCCCGATCCGGGCGTGCGCGAAGCCACGGGCGCTGCACATGTCGGTGAACCGGACCTCCTCCGACCTCGGCACCGCGACGATCGCCCGGGCGGCCGACTCGCTGAACAGCGCGACGAACGGCTCGAGGTCGTCGGGAAGCCACACCCGCGCGCCGACGCCGTTGCGGAGACAGGACTCGACCAGCGCCTGCGCGAGGCCGCCGTCGGACAGGTCGTGGGCGGCGTCGATCAGCCCGTCGCGTGAGGCGTTGATCAGGATGTCGGCGAGCTGCTTCTCCGCGGCCAGATCCACCCGGGGCGGCGTACCGCCGAGGTGGCCGTGCACGACATGGGCCCACTCGGACCCGGACAGCTCCACGTCGGTCGTGCCCAGCAGGTAGATCTGCTGGCCCTCGGCGACGAAGCCGGACGGCGTACGACGGGTGACGTCATCGATCACGCCGAGCACCGCGACCACCGGCGTGGGCAGGATCGCGGTGTCGCCGGTCTGGTTGTAGAGGCTGACGTTGCCGCCGGTGACCGGGACCCCGAGCTGCTGGCAGCCGTCGGCCAGGCCGCGAGTGGTCTCCGCGAACTGCCACATCACATCCGGGTCCTCGGGCGAGCCGAAGTTCAGGCAGTCGCTGATCGCGAGCGGCCGGGCGCCGGTGGTGGCGACGTTGCGGTAGGACTCGGCGAGTGCGAGCTGCGCTCCGGCGTACGGGTCGAGCTTGGCGAACCGGCCGTTGCAGTCGGTCGACACCGCGACCCCGAGGTTGGTCTTCTCGTCGACGCGGACCATCCCGGAGTCCTCGGGCTGCGCGAGCACGGTGTTGCCCTGCACGTAGCGGTCGTACTGGTCGGTGATCCAGGACTTGTCGCACAGGTTCGGGCTGGCCACCATCTGAAGCAGCGTGTCCTTCAGCTCCGAGCCGGTCGACGGCCGCGGCAGGTCCTCGGCGCGGTCGGCCTGCAGGGCGTCCTGCCAGTCCGGCCGGGCGAACGGACGCTGGTACGTCGGGCCCTCGTGCGCAACGGTCCGCGGAGGTACGTCGACCACCGTCTCGCCGTGCCACTCGATGGTCAGCCGGCCCGAGTCGTTGACCTCGCCGACCACGGTGGCGTCGACGTCCCACTTCTCGCAGACCTTGAGGAACCGCTCCACGTCGGCCGGCTCCACGACGGCCATCATCCGCTCCTGGGACTCGCTCATCAGGATCTCCTCCGGCGCGAGTGTGGAGTCGCGCAGCGGGACCCGGTCCAGCCACACGTGCATGCCGCCGTCACCGGCGCTCGCGAGCTCGGAGGTCGCGCAGGACAGGCCGGCCCCACCGAGGTCCTGGATGCCGACCACGAGGTCCTCGGCGAAGATCTCCAGGGTGCACTCGATCAGCAGCTTCTCCTGGAACGGGTCGCCGACCTGGACCGCCGGCCGCTTGGTCGGGCCGGTGGACTCGAACGTCTCGGACGCGAGCACGGACACCCCGCCGATCCCGTCGCCCCCGGTCTTCGCGCCGTAGAGGATCACCTGGTTCCCGGCGCCGGACGCCTTCGCGAGGTGCAGCTGCTCGTGGCGCATCACGCCCACGCAGAGCGCATTCACCAGCGGGTTGCCGGCGTACGTCTCGTCGAAGACCGCCTCCCCGCCGATGTTGGGCAGGCCCAGGCAGTTGCCGTAGCCGCCGACCCCGGCGACGATCCCGGGCAGCACCCGGTGGGT
>DATFGA010000226.1:0-6275 GCA_035249775.1 Nocardioidaceae bacterium
TCGGCGGCGTCGTACTCGGGGCTCGCGACGCCGGCGGCCGCGAGGCGGGCGGCCGCCTCCTGGAGCAGCCGCCGCGGGTCACTCACCGATCGCGTCCATCCGGGCAGCCAGGTCGGCCTCGACCGACGAGGCGATCACCGGCTCGAGCGCGCCGTCGAGCACCTGGTCGAGGTTGTAGGACTTGAAGCCGGTGCGGTGGTCGGAGATCCGGTTCTCCGCGAAGTTGTAGGTGCGGATCCGCTCGGACCGGTCGACGGTGCGGACCTGCGACTTGCGTGCGTCCGACGCCTCGGCGTTCGCGGCGTCCTGGGCGGCCTGCAGCATCCGCGCGCGCAGGATCCGCATCGCCTGCTCGCGGTTCTGCAGCTGGCTCTTCTCGTTCTGGCAGCTGACCACGATCCCGGTCGGCAGGTGCGTGATCCGCACCGCGGAGTCGGTCGTGTTGACGCTCTGCCCGCCGGGACCGGAGGACCGGAACACGTCGATCCGCAGGTCCTTCTCCTCCAGGGACACGTCGACCTGCTCGGCCTCGGGCATCACCAGCACGCCGGCCGCGGAGGTGTGCACCCGTCCCTGGCTCTCGGTGACCGGCACCCGTTGGACCCGGTGCACGCCGCCCTCGAACTTCAGCAGCGCATAGGGAGCCTCCCCCGGCTCCGGTGTGCCCTTCGCCTTCACCGCGACGGTCACCGACTTGTAGCCGCCGAGGTCGGACTCGGTCGCGTCGAGGTACTCGGTCTTCCAGCCGCGCCGCTCGGCGTAGCGGGTGTACATCCGCAGCAGGTCGCCGGCGAACAGCGCGGACTCCTCACCGCCCTCACCGGACTTGATCTCGAGGATGGCGTCCTTGGCGTCGGCCGGGTCGCGCGGGACCAGCAGGTGCCGCAGCCGTTCCTCGGCGATCACCCGTCTTTCGGCGAGCGCGTCGGCCTCCTCGGCGAAGCTCTCGTCCTCCTGGCCCAGCTCCCGGGCGGCCTCGATGTCGTCGCCGAGCTGCTGCCAGTCCCGGTAGGTGCGCACGATCGCGCTGAGCTCGGCGTACCGCTGGTTCAGCTTCTTGGCCAGGACCTGGTCGGCGTGGAGGCCCGGCTCGGCGAGCCGCTGCTCGAGCTCGGCGTGCTCGGCGACCAGCCCGTCAACGGCTTCGAACATCGCTCACCTCTGGCGTTCGTGGGAAGGGACAGACAAAGCGCCGGCCTCCGCACGGGGTGCGGGGACCGGCGCTGTCGCGAAGCTACTTCTTCGCGGCGTCCTTCTTGGCGTAGCGGGCCTCGAAGCGGGCGACGCGGCCGCCGGTGTCGAGGATCTTCTGCTTGCCGGTGTAGAACGGGTGGCAGTTGGAGCACACGTCGGCGTGGATGTTGCCCTTCGCCTCGGTGCTGCGGGTGGTGAACGTGTTGCCGCAGGTGCAGGTGACCTGGGTGTCCACGTAGTTCGGGTGGATGTCCTTCTTCATGGTTTTCCTCTCGAGGGGCCTCAGTCGCCGGGTCGTCGCGTCGACGTGAACCGGAACCAGCCACCTAGTGTGCCAAACAATCCGCCCCCGGCGTTAATCACCGGCCCGGACCGTTCCGTCACCCTCTCAACGCACGGAGGTGACGGATTCATCCCGGCGGACGATGCTGAACATCAGCACTGCGGCGAGCGTGGTGACCGCGAGCATCACCGCCCCCATCGGGACCGCGCTGTCGCTGCCGATCAGTCCGACCAGCGGCGCCACCAGGGCACCGACGCCGAACTGGACGCAGCCCAGCAGCGCCGCCGCGGTGCCCGCGGCCTCACCGTGCCGGGTCAACGCCAGCGCCGGGGTGTTCGGCAGCGCCAGACCGGCGGCCCCGAGCACCAGCCCGAGCGGGATCAGGATGCCGGCCAGACCGCCGAGGCCGGTCGCGCCGGTGACGACGAGCGCCGTGGAGGCGGTGATCGACAGCAGGATCGCCCCGGTCAGCACGTTGGTCGGCCCGAAGCGGCGGATCAGGGTGGGGTTGAGCTGGGAGAACAGCGTGAGCGCGGCGGCGTTGGCGCCGAACACGAGGCCGAAGGTCTGCTCGTCCAGCCCGTAGGCACCCTGGAGGACGAACGAGGCGCCCGAGACGTAGATGAACAGCGACGAGAACATCAGGCCGCCCATGAACACGAGCGCGACGAAGGTGGTGTCGCGCAGCAGCGAGCGGTAGGTCCGCAGCGTCGGCATCAGACCGAGCGGTCGACGCCGGTGCCGCGGCAGGGTCTCCTGCAGGCCGGCCAGGGCCACCCCGATCAGCAGCACCGCGGCCACGGCGAGCACCACGAAGATGCCGCGCCAGTCCGTCCACTGCAGGATCAGCCCGCCCATCGACGGAGCCAGGATCGGCGCGAGCCCGATCACCAGCATCAGCCGGGACATCATCCGGGCGACCCCGACGCCGGAGAACAGGTCACGGACCGTGGCCATCGCGACGACCGAGATCGCCGCTCCGGCGAAGCCCTGGATGACCCGGACGCCGCTGAGCATCAGGATGCTGGGGGCGACGGCGCACAGCAGCGACGCGAGGGCATGGGTGACCAGACCGACCAGCAGCGGCAGCCGGCGGCCGAACGCGTCCGAGAGCGGGCCGATCACCAGCTGGCCCACCGCGAGCCCGCCGAGCATGCCGGTCAGGGTCAGCTGGACGGCGGAGTCCGACGCGTCGAGGTCCTCGGCCAGGCTCGGGAACGCCGGCAGGTACATGTCGATGGTGAGCGGCCCGAGGGCGATCAGCGCGCCCAGCACGAGCACCAGCTGGAGGTAGCGCCGTCCGGTGGGCACCTCCACCGCCCGCTGCGATCCCGCACGCACGGGGACCGGCCCGGTCTCCGGGGTCTGGGTGGCGGCGGGGATACGGGTCACCCCCGGGTAAGCCGGCCCCGGTGCGGTTTATTCCGGCTCGTGCAACGGGAGGACGAGGCGCGCCGTCGTACCCTCGCCCTCGACCGACTCCATCTCGAGCCGGCCACCGTGGTTGTCGGCGATGGTCTGCACGATCCTCAGCCCCAGCCCGGTGCCGGTGATCTCCGCGTCCACGGCGTTGGAGGCCCGGAAGAACCGGGTGGCGAGCTTGGGGATCTCCGCCGCGGGGACCCCGATCCCCCGGTCGACCACCTCGACCACCGCGCAGCCGTCGTCCCGGGTGAGCCGGACCATCACCTCGCCGCCCGGGTGGCTGAACTTGATCGCGTTGCTGAGCAGGTTCAGCAGCGCCCGGGACAGCTGGCCGGAGTCGCCGAGCATCCGCATCGGCCGGTCCGGGTGCACCTCGGTGATGGTCACGTCCCGCGCACAGGCGAGCCCCTGCATGTCGAACGCGACGTCGGAGGTCAGGTGGTTCAGGTCGAGCCTGTCGAAGGAGGTCCGGAAGGCGTCCGACTCCGCGCTGGACAAGGTGAGCAGGTCCTCGATCAGTGCCTTGAGCCGGTCGACGTTGCGCTTGATGACCTGCAGCATGCCGGCCTGCGACGGGCTGATCTCGCCGATGAAGTCGTCCTCGAACAGCTCGATGTAGCCACCGATGCTGGTCAGTGGCGTGCGCAGCTCGTGGGACACGTTGGACAGGAAGTCGGTCTTCGCGCGGTCCAGGTCGCGCAGCTGGTCGACGACCTGCTGCTCGAGCGCGCGGACCCGTTGGTTCTCGTCTGCGAAGTCGTTGACGGCGTAGGCGACCCGGCGGATCTCCCGAGGCCCCGAGGGAACGGTCCGGGCGGAGTGGTCACCCGACGCCAACCGGTCCACCACCTCCTGCATGTGCACCAGCGGGTTGCTGATCTCGTGACCGGTGAGCCGACCGAAGAACACCGCGACGCCGGTGCCCAGCAGCGCGACCATGGCGACCGAGAACACGGTCCAGCCGAGCTGGTTCTCCGCGGACTCCTGCGCGTCGGAGATCTGGACCTCGAGCTCCTCGGCGATGTCGTTGTTGATCGCCCGGACGTCGGCGAACGTCTGCCGGCCGGCCTCGAACAGTCCGGGCCGGAAGGTGTCCGGTCCGGCGGGCAGGTCCAACCGCACCCGGGGGTAGGTGTCCAGCCAGTCCTCGGTCGCCCGCTGCTGCTCGGCCACCAGGCGCCGCAGCCGGGTGTCCTCCGCGACCAGCGTCTCGAGCTGCGCCTGGTGCTGCGGGAGGACGGCCATCGCCTGGCGGAGCGGCTGCAGGTGGGACTCCTCGCCGGAGAACGCCCAGCCGCGCACGCTGGTCTCGATGTCGGTCAGGTCCTGCAGGATCGCGGCGTTCGCCGCGTCCGCCGGCGCCAGCTCCTCGGTCACCCGGCTGACCGTGCCGGTCGCGAAGACCACGCCGAGGATCCCGGCCACGCCCACGGCGAGCACCAGCAGCGCCATACCGCCGACGAGCGCACGCACCTGTGCGCGGACGCCGCCCAGGATCCTCATCGGCCGCCGAACCCCTTGCGTTGCATGTCGCCCCACACGTGGGTGGTCCTCCGCCAGGCCTCGACCGCGCCTCCGATGCGCCACCAGGCGCTGAGCTGGCGGTAGCCGAAGTTCTCCTCGACCGCCGCCCACAGGGCGATCCCGAGGTCGCGCAGGCCGCGGTAGCGACGGAACGAGAACTCCTCCACGAGCAGCGCCACCACGGTGAGCACCGCGGAGTAGAGCAGGGAGGCGACCAGCAGCAGCCAGACCACCTCGCCGTCGACCAGATCCCAGCCCGCCCAGCCGGTCTCCTCCACGCCGAGCAGCACCAGGACCACGACGAGGTAGGCGAGACCGAAGATCTCCAGGAAGGGCGCGAACAGCTCGAAGGCGACGAACCACGGCATCGACAGCATCCCGACCAGGCCGTAGCGCGGCCGCAGCACCATCCCCCGGTGCTTGGTCAGGATCTCGGCCAGTCCGCGGTGCCAGCGCCGGCGCTGCTTGCGGAGCACCGCCCGGTTCTCGGGGGCCTCGGTCCACGCGACCGGTTCGGAGACGAACACCACGCGCCCGTCGACGTCGTTGTCGCCGAGCCATCGGTGCAGGCGTACGACGAGCTCTGCGTCCTCCCCGATGCACTCGGTGTCGAGGCCCCCGAGCTCGAAGAGGACGTCCTTGCGGAACACGCCGAACGCGCCGGAGATGATCAGCAACCCACCGATACGCGACCAGCCGGTGCGCCCGATCATGAACGCCCGCAGGTACTCCACGACCTGGATCCGGGGCAGCCAGCCGGTCGGCATCTGCACCTTGACCACCCGTCCGCGCCGGATCGTGCAGCCGTTGGCGATGCGCACCACACCGCCCGAGGCGACGACCTTCTCCGGGTCGTCGGCGAACGGCCGGGACACGTGCAGCAGGGAGTCGGGGTCGAGGATCGAGTCCGCGTCGACCATGCAGACCAGGTGCTTGCGGGCGGCGTTGATGCCGACGTTGAGCGCGTCGGCCTTGCCACCGTTGTCCTTGCGGACGAGGACCACGTTGTGGCTGCCCATCCGGCTCAGGTAGGTCGCGGTGACCCGTCCCTTGGTGCGGATCCGCTGGGGGACGACGATCGGCACCTCGACCATGTCGAAGGCCTCCACCATCAGCGCCACCGTGTCGTCGGTGGAGCCGTCGTCGATCACCACCACCTCGAAGTCGGGATAGCGCATCGCGGTCATCGCCCGGACGGACTCGACGATGCCGGCCGACTCGTTGTAGGCCGGCATCAGGATCGACACACCCGGCGCGAGCGGCTCCCCGAACGTCTCGTCGTAGGCGGCGAAGTCGAGCCGGCGCAGGTAGCTGCGGAAGTCGACGACCGCCAGGAAGGTCAGGACCAGGAAGCTCGAGTTGATCAGCAGCGAGTAGATGACGAAGAACCACCCGACCGCGAGCATCACCGCGGTGATCACGTCCAGCACGTCCATCAGGCGCTCATCCGCACGGAGTGCACGGCCAGCGCCTCGGCCGCGTACGGCGACGGGTGGCCCTCGAGCGCCGCCAGCCCGGGATTTCCGAGGCGGAGCAGCGCGGCGGCGACGGCACGGTCGGAGTCATGGCCGGCCCCGTCGAGGGCGTGGGCCAGGCCCGGGACGGCGGCGGGATCACTGATCTGCCCCAGTGCGCGGGCGGCCGCCACGCGCAGGTCCGCGTCATCGGAGAGCACGGCGTCGACGAGCGCGGTGACCGCCTCCGGTGCACCGATCAGACCGAGCGCCTCCGCGGCGGCTGCAGGGAGGCCGGCATGTCCGGACTCGGCCAGCGCGCGGACCAGCAGCGGCGTGGACGGTACGTCGCCGAGCAGTCCCAGCCCGGTCGCGGTCAGCGCCGCCCGCCGGGT
>DATFGA010000227.1:0-12394 GCA_035249775.1 Nocardioidaceae bacterium
TGAGCGCGTCGAAGATCCGGAACACGTCGATCCCGGTCGCCGCGGCCTCCTCGACGAACGCCTGCGTGACGTCGGTCGGGTACGGCGTGTACCCGACCGTGTTCCGGCCGCGTAGCAGCATCTGCAGGCAGATGTTCGGCACCGCCTGGCGCAGCGCGGCCAACCGCTCCCAGGGGTCCTCGGACAGGAACCGGAGGGCCACGTCGTACGTCGCGCCGCCCCACGCCTCGATGCTCCACAGGTTCGGGGTCATTCGGGACACGTGCCCGGCGACCGCGAGCAGGTCGCGGGTACGGACCCGGGTCGCGAGCAGCGACTGGTGCGCGTCGCGGAACGTGGTGTCGGTGACCGCGACCGCCTCCTGGGCACGCAGCTCGCGCGCGAACTCCTCGGGTCCGAGCTGGAGCAGCCGCTGCCGGGTCCCGTCCGGCGCGGGAACCGCCAGGTCGAGGTCGGGAAGCTTGCTGACCGGGTCCACCGACACCGGTGCGGGGCCGTGCGGCTGGTTGACCGTCACGTCGGCGAGGTAGGTCAGCAGCTTCGTGCCGCGGTCGGCCGAGGAGCGCGCGGTCAGCAGGTGCGGGTGGTCCTCGATGAAGGAGGTGCTGATCCGTCCGGCCCGGAAGTCAGGATCGGCGAGCAGCGCCTGCAGGAACGGGATGTTCGTGGAGACGCCGCGGATCCGGAACTCGTCGACCGCCCGCTGCGCACGCTCCACGGCCGCGCTGAAGTCCCGGCCACGGCAGGTCAGCTTGGTCAGCATCGAGTCGAAGTGTGCGCTGACCTCGGCGCCGGTGTAGGTCGTGCCACCGTCGAGCCGGACGCCGGCGCCCCCGGGGGAGCGGTAGGTGGTGATCTTGCCGGTGTCCGGCCTGAACCCGTTGGCCGGGTCCTCGGTGGTGATCCGGCACTGCAGCGCCGCACCCCGCAGCCGCACAGTGTCCTGGCTGAGCCGGAGGTCGCCGAGCGTGGCGCCGGCCGCGATCCGGATCTGGGCCTGCACCAGGTCGACGTCGGTGACCTCCTCGGTGACCGTGTGCTCGACCTGGATCCGAGGGTTCATCTCGATGAACACGTACTCGCCGTCCGGGCTGAGCAGGAACTCGACCGTCCCGGCGTTGCGGTAACCGATCTCCTTTGCGAACCGGACCGCGTCCGCGCACATTCGTTCCCGCAGTGCGGGGTCCAGGTCCGGCGCCGGCGCGATCTCCACGACCTTCTGGTGCCGGCGCTGCACCGAGCAGTCGCGCTCGAACAGGTGGATCACGTTGCCCTGGCCGTCGGCGAGTATCTGGACCTCGATGTGGCGAGGGTCGACCACGGCCTGCTCGATGAAGACGGTGGGGTCGCCGAACGCGCCCTCGGCCTCACGCATGCAGGTCTCGACCGCGTCGCGGAGGTCCTTGGGGTCGTCGACCCGGCGCATGCCGCGGCCCCCACCGCCGGCGACGGCCTTCACGAACAGCGGGTACGGCAGCTCGCGGGAGGACTCGATGAGCCGGTCGACGTCCGTGGTCGGCTCCACCGAGGCCAGCGTGGGCACTCCCGCGGCCTTCGCGGCGGCGATCGCACGGGCCTTGTTGCCGGTCAGCGTCAGCACCTCGGCGGTGGGACCGATGAAGGTCACGCCGGCGTTCGCGCAGGCCTCCGCGAGCTGCGGGTTCTCCGAGAGGAACCCGTAGCCGGGATAGACCGCGTCCGCGCCGGCCCGGACCGCGGTGGCCACGATCCCCTCGGGGTCGAGGTAGGCGCGCACCGGATGCCCGCGCTCACCGATCTCGTAGGCCTCGTCGGCCTTGAGCCGGTGCTCGGACCCGCGGTCCTCGTGCGGGAAGACCGCGACGGTCTGTGCACCGAGCTCGTAGGCGGCGCGGAAGGCACGGATGGCGATCTCGCCACGGTTGGCGACCAGGACCTTACGAAACATGCCAGGAAGGCTATCGGCACCTGCAGAGGTCAGGACCGGGGGTGATCGCCGGGTGAGACTCGGTCAGTCCTTGATGTCGCAGATGACCTCGCCGCTGGTGACCGTCGCGCCGACCTCGGCGCTCAGCCCGGACACGGTGCCGGCCTTGTGGGCCTTCAGCGGCTGTTCCATCTTCATCGCCTCGAGGACGACGATGACGTCTCCCTCGGCCACGGTCGCCCCTTCCTCGACGCCGACCTTGACGATCGTGCCCTGCATCGGCGAGGTCAGCGAGTCCCCGCTCGCGGCGGCTCCCGCCTTCTTCTTCTCCCGCTTGGGCTTCTTCGCGCCGGCTGCGGCGGTGGAGGCGGCACCGGCCAGGCCGGCGGGGAGGACGACCTCGATCCGGCGGCCGCCGACCTCCACGGTGACGTGCTGGCGCTCCTCGGCCGAGGCGCCGTCGGTCTCCGGGATGTCACCGGCGTACGGCTCGATCCGGTTGTCGAACTCGGTCTCGATCCAGCTCGTGTAGATGCTGAAACCGGTGCCGTCCCCGATGAACGCCGGGTCGTCGACCACGGTGCGGTGGAACGGGATCACGGTGGGCATCCCGTCGACGACGAACTCGTCGAGGGCCCGGCGGGACCGTTCGAGGGCCTGGGTCCGGTCCCGGCCGGTGACGATCAGCTTGGCGACCAGTGAGTCGAAGGAACCGGGGACCGTCTCGCCCTGGTCGTAGCCGCCGTCGACCCGGACGCCCGGCCCGGCCGGCGGGTGCCAGCGGGTCAGCGTCCCCGGGGCCGGCATGAAGTTGCGGCCGCCGTCCTCGGCGTTGATCCGGAACTCGATGGAGTGGCCGGAGATCTCCGGGTCGCCGTAGCCGAGCTCCTCGCCGGCGGCGATCCGGAACATCTCGCGGACCAGGTCGATGCCGGTGACCTCCTCGGTGACCGGGTGCTCGACCTGGAGCCGGGTGTTCACCTCCAGGAAGGAGATCGTGCCGTCCTGGCCGACCAGGAACTCGCACGTGCCCGCGCCGACGTACCCGGCCTCGGCGAGGATCGCCTTGGACGAGGTGTAGAGCGTGTCCATCTGGTCCTCGGACAGGAACGGGGCTGGGGCTTCCTCGACAAGCTTCTGGTGGCGGCGCTGCAGGGAGCAGTCGCGGGTGGAGACCACCACCACGTTGCCGTGCTGGTCGGCCAGGCACTGGGTCTCCACGTGCCGCGGCTTGTCGAGGTAGCGCTCGACGAAGCACTCCCCGCGACCGAACGCGGTGACCGCCTCGCGCACCGCCGACTCGTAGAGCTCGGCGACCTCCTCCTCCTTGCGGGCCACCTTCAGGCCACGGCCACCGCCACCGAACGCCGCCTTGATCGCGATCGGCAGCCCGTGCTCACGGGCGAACGCGACCACCTCGTCGGCGCCGTCGACCGGGTCCGGGGTGCCCGCCACCAGGGGAGCGCCGACCTTCTGCGCGATGTGCCGGGCCTGCACCTTGTCGCCGAGGGCGTCGATCGCGGCCGGGGGCGGCCCGATCCACACCAGGCCGGCGTCGAGCACCGCCTGCGCGAACCCTGAGTTCTCGGCGAGGAAGCCGTAGCCGGGATGGACCGAGTCGGCGCCGGTCTTCTGCGCGATGGCGATGATCTTCTCGATCGACAGGTAGGACTCGCCCGGGGTTGCGCCACCCAGGCTGTGCGCCTCGTCGGCGAGCCGGACGAACAGGGCGTCCCGGTCGGGGTCGGCGTAGACGGCGACGCTGCCGATGCCGGCGTCCTTGCAGGCACGGATCACCCGGACCGCGATCTCGCCGCGGTTGGCGATCAGGACCTTCTGCAGTGGCTTGACCTCGGACGCTCCGGACACGCGTGGCTCCTGACTCTGGTGGTCTGGTTCTAGCGGAGTCTAGAGCCATCCGCCGCGGCCGGTCCGACGAGGGCGCTGAGGTCGTCCCGGCACCGCCGTTCCACGGCGTCGAGCTCACGCAGCGTGTCCTCGATGTCGCGGCGGCGCTGCTCGAGCTCGCGCCGACGGACCGCGATCTGGTCCAGGAGGTACTCGAGCTGGCCGGACTCGCCGGGTTGCTCGTCGTACATGTTCACGATCGTGGCGATCTCCTCCAGGGAGAAGCCCAGCCGCTTGCCGCGGAGGATGAGTGCGAGGCGGATCCGGTCCCGGTTGTGGAACACGCGCGTCGTCCCGCGCCGTTCGGGGGAGAGCAGCCCCACGTCCTCGTAGTGCCGGATCGTGCGCAGGGTGACGGCGTACTCCTCGGCGAGGTCGGTGATCGTCCAGCTGTGGTCGTCGGCCTGCTCCACGTCTTCCTCCTTGCGCCGGCCGGGTCCGGGCCTCTAGAGTGCCTTACGTTTACGTAAGCGTAAAGCACCGGCACTCCGGTGCGCCGACCGGAAGGTGACCGATGTCGTTCGAGCTGTCCCGCGAGCACGAGGAGTTCCGCCGCAGCGTCCGCGAGTTCGCCGAGGCCGAGATCGCCCCGCACGCCGCACAGTGGGACAAGGACCACCACTTCCCGACCGACGTGGTGCACAAGATGGGTGCCCTCGGTCTGCTCGGGCTCACCGCCCCGGAGAAGTTCGGTGGCGCCGGAGAGGACGGTGACTTCACCAGCCTGTGCGTGGCGATCGAGGAGATCGGCCGGGTCGACCAGTCGATGGGGATCACCCTCGAGGCCGCCGTGGGCCTCGGCATCAACCCGATCCTCACCTTCGGCACCGAGGAGCAGAAGGCCGAGTGGCTGCCCGACCTCGTCGCCGGGCGGACGCTGGCGGGCTTCGGGCTGACCGAGCCGGGTGCGGGCTCCGACGCCGGCGCGACCCGGACGAAGGCGGAGCTCGTCGACGACGAGTGGGTGATCAACGGCGCCAAGCAGTTCATCACCAACTCGGGCTCCGACATCACCTCGGTGGTGACCGTGACCGCCCGGACCGGGACCCGCGAGGGCGCTGACGGGACCTCACGCGCCGAGATCAGCACGATCATCGTGCCCAGCGGCACACCCGGGTTCACCGCGGAGCCGGCCTACGACAAGCTCGGCTGGCACGCCTCGGACACTCACCCGCTGACCTTCGAGGACGTGCGGGTGCCCGCGTCGAACCTGCTCGGAGACCGGGGCCGGGGCTTCGCCCAGTTCCTCGCCACGCTCGACGACGGCCGGGTGGCGATCGCCGCGCTGGCCGTGGGGTGCATCCAGGCGTGCCTGGACATGTCCCTGGACTACGCCGGTGAGCGGACCACCTTCGGGGTGCCGATCGGGAGCAAGCAGGGCGTGGCCTTCCAGATCGCCGACCTGCAGGTGATGCTCGAGGCCTCCCGCGCGCTGACCTACAAGGCCGCTGCGATGAAGGACGCCGGCCGGCCGATGAAGGAGTTCAAGCAGGCCGCCGCGGTCGCCAAGCTCTACGCCACCGAGTCGGCGGTCACCGCCACCCGGGTCGCGACCCAGGTCTTCGGTGGTTACGGCTTCATGGAGGAGTACCCGGTCACCCGGTTCTACCGGGACGCCAAGGTGCTCGAGATCGGTGAGGGCACCTCCGAGGTCCAGCGGATGCTGATCGCGCGCGGGCTCGGCCTGCCGGTGGAGTGAGCGCAGGAGTCATAGGAGCTTTTCCGGCGTCATGAGCCGGAAATGCTCCTTCCTTCCTGCTGCGCTGAGTGCCACAGGTGGTGCCACGGCACGCCGAGCTCGGCGAACATCAGCCGGAGCAGCGGCAGGCTGACGCCGACGACGTTGTGCGGGTCGCCCTCGATGCCGCGCACGAACGGACCGCCGAGCCCGTCGAGGGTGAAGGCGCCGGCCACGTGCAACGGCTCACCCGTGGCGACGTACGCGTCGACCTCGTCGTCGGTGAGGTCGGCGAAGTGCACCACGGTGTCCGCGGGCCGGACCAGCCGACGGCCGGAGGCCAGCTCTCGCAGGCAGTGGCCGGTGTGCAGGACACCGCTGCGCGACCGCATCGCCTGCCAGCGTGCGCGCGCCTCGGCGGGGTCGGCCGGCTTGCCGTGGATCTGCCCGTCGAGCTCGAGCACGGAGTCGCAGCCGAGCACGAAGGTGTCCGCGGACTCCTCGGCCGGCAGCGTCGCCGCGACGGCGTCGGCCTTGAGCTCGGCCAGCCGCATCGCGAGCCGGGCGGGATCGGCCTCGGTCACCTGCGACTCGTCCACGCCCGAGACGATCACGCGCGGCTCGATCCCCGCGCTGCGCAGCGTGGCGAGGCGGGCCGGCGACGCGGAGGCCAGCACCAAGGAGGTCATCGGCGGGTCTCCCGCGCGATAGCGTCGGAGTCGAGGGTCAGTGCGGGCACGGGCGACACCTTAGTGGGGTGAACGATGGGCGCGAGGTCCACGGTGCTGGTGTGGCTGCTCACCCGCGGGTTCGTGCTGTGGTTGTTCCTCGGCCCGCACAGCTGGGTGACCGGGGACGTCGCCTACTTCGCGGACAGCCTGTCCCGGGTCGCCGAGGTGGGGCTCGCCGGGACCCTCGTCGAGTACCCGCTGCCCGGCGTCGTCCTGGTCGGGCTGCCGTGGCTGGCCGTCGAGTGGCTGGACCGGCCCGATCTCTACGCGGAGGCGGTGCTGGTGCTGGGCCTGGCCACCGACGCGGCGTTCACCGGGCTCCTGCACCGGTTCGGTCGCCCCGCCCGGTCGGCGGGCGTGGTGGTGTGGCTGCTCGCGGTCCCGCTGCTCGGCGCGACCACCTACGCCCGGTTCGACCTCGTTCCCGGGGTCCTTGCGGCCGCGGCGGTGCTGCTGCTGGTGCGGCACCCGCGGGTTGCCGCGGCATCCGCAGCGGTCGCGACCGGGCTGAAGCTGTGGCCGGCACTCGTGCTGATGGCGATCGCGGCGCGCCGGCGCGAGAGGTGGACGGTCCTCGGCGTCGCTGCAGCGGTGGGTACGGCGCTGGTCGCGGCCACCGTGGTCATCGCCGGCTGGGGCCGCCTGGTCTCGCCGCTGACCTGGCAGGCCGACCGGGGCCTGCAGATCGAGGCGGTGCTCGCCACTCCGGCGATGGCCGCGTGGGCGGTGGACCCGACCGGGCACACCGTGTCCTACTCAGCGTTCAATGCGTTCGAGATCTCCGGACCTGGCGTGCCGGTGCTGCTCGCCACGACGACCGCACTCGGTGCGCTCCTGGTTGCCGGTCTCGTCCTGCTGTGGGCGCTGGCCTGGCGACGAGGTGACTCGCTCACCCCGGACGCGATCGTGTGGCTGTGCCTGGCGTCAGTAAGCGGTTTCCTGGTCAGCAGCAAGGTGCTCAGTCCGCAGTACCTCCTGTGGCTGCTGCCGCTCGCTGCCGCAGGACTCGCCGTGGCCGACTCGTCACGGGGCGTGCGCCGGCTGCGGCGCTGGTCGGGGGTGCTGCTGGTGACCACGCTGGCCACGCAGCTGGTCTTCCCGGTGCTCTACGCCGGCCTCACGACGCACGGCGCGGGATCGACATGGGTCGTGCTGCTGCTGGCCGCACGCAACGCGCTGCTGGTCTGGCTGCTCGTCGACGCCTGCCGCGAGGCCTGGTGGCACCTCCGCCGGCCCACGTCGGTTCAGCGTGGCAGTGCGCTCGACCGCCAGCCGCCGGGACCGGAGGGGGACCAGGCGCGCACCTTGCGGTGATGCGCCGACCACTCCGACACCGGCTCGCGTTCCGGCTCGGCCTGGCCCGCGGCGAGGCTCTGGAGCACGGCGACCAGCGCAGCGATCTCCTCCTCGGACGCGTCGCCCTTGATCAGCAGCAGGGGCGGGTCGGCGCTCACAGCGGGATGTTCCCGTGCTTCTTGGGCGGCAGCGTCTCCCGCTTCGAGCGGAGCAGCCGCAGCGCCCGGATGATCTCGGTCCGGGTCTCGTGCGGCTGGATCACCGCGTCGATGTAGCCCCGCTCGGCGGCGAGGTAGGGGTTGGCCAGGCGGTCCTCGTACTCGGTGATCAGCTCCGCGCGGCGTGCTTCGGGGTCCTCGGCGTCCTTGAGGTCGCTGCGGTAGAGGACGTTCACCGCGCCCTGTGCGCCCATCACCGCGATCTGTGCGGTCGGCCAGGCCACGTTCATGTCCGCGCCCAGGTGCTTGGACCCCATCACGTCGTAGGCGCCGCCGTACGCCTTGCGGGTGATCACGGTGATCAGCGGAACCGTCGCCTCCGCGTAGGCGAAGATCAGCTTCGCGCCGCGACGGATGATGCCGTTCCACTCCTGGTCGGTGCCGGGCAGGAAGCCGGGCACGTCGACGAAGGTCAGCACCGGGATGTTGAACGCGTCGCAGGTGCGCACGAACCGCGCCGCCTTCTCCGAGGCGTCGATGTCCAGCGTGCCGGCGAACTGCATCGGCTGGTTGGCCACCACGCCGACCGGTCGGCCCTCGATCCGCCCGAACCCGATCACCATGTTCGGCGCGAACATCGCCTGCACCTCGAGGAACTCTTCGTCGTCGAGGACGGACTCGATCACCGTGTGCATGTCGTAAGGCTGGTTCGGGGAGTCCGGGATCAGCGTGTCGAGGGCCAGGTCGGTGTCGTTGATCTCCAGATCGACTGCCTCCGGGTACGACGGTGCCTCGTCCAGGTTGTTCTGCGGCAGGTAGGAGATCAGCGCCTTCACGTAGTCGATCGCGTCCGACTCATCGCTGCCCATGTAGTGGGCGTTGCCCGACTTGGTGTTGTGCGAGCGGGCACCGCCGAGGTCCTCCATCGAGACGTCCTCGCCGGTGACGGTCTTGATCACGTCCGGGCCGGTGATGAACATGTGGCTGGTCTGGTCGACCATCACCGTGAAGTCTGTGACCGCGGGGGAGTACACCGCACCACCGGCGCAGGGCCCCATGATCAGCGAGATCTGCGGGATCACCCCCGAGGCGTGCACGTTGCGCCGGAAGATCTCGCCGTACAGACCCAGCGACACCACGCCCTCCTGGATCCGCGCGCCGCCGGAGTCGTTGATCCCGATGATCGGGCAGCCGGTCTTCATCGCCAGGTCCATCACCTTGACGATCTTCTCGCCGAAGACCTGGCCCAGCGAGCCGCCGAAGACCGTGAAGTCCTGCGCGAACACGCACACCTGGCGGCCGTCGATGGTGCCGTAACCGGTGACCACACCATCGCCGTACGGCCGGTTCTTCTCCATCCCGAAGGCGGTCGACCGGTGCCGGGCCAGCTCGTCGAGCTCCACGAACGATCCCTCGTCGAGCAGCTCGCGCACCCGCTCCCGCGCGGTCTTCTTCCCCTTCGCGTGCTGCTTCTCGATGGCCCGCGCCGAACCGGCGTGCACGGCCTCCTCGAGACGACGGTCGAGGTCGGCAACCTTGCCGGCGGTCGTGTGGATGTCGATCTCGTCGGGGAGCTCCGTCCCCTGGTCGACTGCTTCGCTCATCGAGTGGTTCGCCTCCTAGATGCTCGTTGCGTCAATGTAGTGCCTGTGACCTTCGACGACCTCCGCCGCCCACCACTCGACCGGACGGCCCTGTCCGCGGCACTGACCCGGGAGGGCTCGCTGTGGCGTGAGGTCGAGGTGCTCGCGGAGTCGCCGTCGACCAACGCCGTCGTGGCCGAGCGGGCGCGGGCCGGCGAGCCGGGAGGGCTCGTCGTGGTCGCCGAGCACCAGACCGCCGGTCGGGGCCGGCTGGACCGGTCCTGGGTCACCCCGGCCGGCGCCGCCCTCACCTGCTCGGTCCTGCTCACCCCGGACCGGGTGCCTGCCGGCCGGTGGCCCTGGTTGCCGCTGCTGACCGGGATCGCGGTCTCGGAGGCGGTACGGCGGGTGGCCGATGTGGACTGCGCCGTGAAATGGCCCAACGACGTGCTCGTCGGTGAGCAGAAGCTGGCCGGCATCCTGGTCGAACGTGTCGAGCGCGGGTCCGGCGCCGCGGCGGTCGTGGGGATCGGGCTCAACGTGTCCGCGTCGCGGGAGGAGCTGCCGGTGGCCACGGCGACGTCGCTCGCGCTGGAGCACGCGGCGACCCTGGACCGGTCGGTGATCCTGCGCGAGGTGCTCCGGTCCCTCGAGGCGCTCTACGTCCAGTGGCAGGCAGAGCTCGGCGACCCGGGACGGGGACTGCTCGAGTCCTACGTGCGCCGCTGCGCGACGCTCGGGCGCCAGGTTCGGGTGGACCTGCCGACCGGCGAGCAGGTCTCCGGCCAGGCCACCGGCATCGACGCGGACGGCCGGCTGCAGGTGCGCACGCGGTCCGGGCCGCGAGTGCTGGGCGCCGGGGACGTCGTGCACGTGCGGGCCGTGCAGGTGACATGATCTGCCTGTGGCGATCTCCCGGAAGCTGCTGAACGACGACGAGGTCGTGGTCCTCTCCACGCGCACCCATGTCAAGGCGCTGCTGGTCCCTGCGCTGGTGCTGATCCTGGTGGCTGCCGTGGCGGGGTACCTGAGCACGCTGCCGAGCGGGGAGGCCCGCGACGTGCTGCAGCTCGTGGTGTGGGCGGTGGCACTGCTCTTCGTGCTCTGGTTCGTGGTCCGTCCGTTCCTGAGCTGGCTCACCACGACGTACACGGTCACCAACCGGCGGCTGATCACCCGCACCGGACTGCTCACCCGGCGTGGCCACGACATCCCGCTGGCCCGCGTCAGCGACGTCGCCTACGAGCACGGTCTGGTCGACCGGCTGCTGGGCTGCGGGACGCTGGTGATCTCGGACGCCAGCGAGCACGGACGGGTGGAGCTGCACGACATCCCCCAGGTCGAGCAGGTGCACCTGCGGATCAGCGACCAGCTGTTCGACCCCGAGGCGCACCGGGTCGATGACGGAACCTGAGCCGCCGCGGTACACCCGCGAGGAGCTGGAGAAGGTGATCCTCGGCGAGGTCCCGGGACTGACCAGCGACGAGGTGGCCGCCGCGGCCGGCGTGACCGTCGAGCAGGCCCGGCGGCTGTGGCGCGCACTGGGCTTCCCGGACGCCGGTGAGCAGGCCGCCTTCACCGCCGCGGACCTGAACGCCCTGTCCACGCTGGTCGGGGCGGTGGAGGCCGGAGCCATCGACTTCGACACCGCGGTCCGGCTCACCCGCGCGGTCGGCCAGACGATGGCCCGGCTCGCCGACTGGCAGGTGGCCACCCTCTCCGCGCGGGTCGAGCACCTGGAGGCGGGGGAGGAGGCGACCGGCAGCCGGATCGGCAGCGCCCTGCGGCTCGCCGACCAGGTGGGGGTGCCGTTCGAGACGCTGCTGATCTACTCCTGGCGACGGCACCTGGCCGCCGCGGTCGGCCGGGTCGAGGCGCTCGGGGCAGCCGAGGAGGACCTGCACACGTACGACGTGACCGTCGGGTTCGCCGACCTGGTCAGTTTCACCGCCCTGTCCAACGAGATGAACGAGGACCGGCTCGCGGACATGGTGGAGATCTTCGAGGCCCGGTGCGCCGACGTGGTCGCCGGGCGGCGGGGCCGGGTGATCAAGACCCTCGGCGACTCCGTGCTGTTCGTCTCCGAGGACCCGGTGCGGGCGATGGAGATCGCGCTGAGCATCATCGACGTGATCGGCAACGACGGCAGGTTGCCCGACGTCCGGCTGGGCCTGGCCACCGGCTCGGTGATCATGCGGCTCGGTGACGTGTTCGGCCCACCTGTGAACATGGCCGCGCGGTTGACGGCAGTGGCCAGGCGGAACCGGGTGATCACCGACCAGGCCACCGCGGCGCTGCTGCCGCCGGACCGGTTCGACACCCGCACGCTCCCGGCCAGGCCGGTGCGCGGGTTCGGCATCATCGAGCCGGTCGCGGTCCGCCTGCACTGACAGACGGTCTAGACCGGCTGGTAGCCCTAACGAGTCATTCTGGGGATTCGATGAACGATGTCCGTTTTGTCCATTTAACCTTCTATTCATGTTCAGTGTGCAGGGGGTGGACCTGGACGCGGATTCGCGTCGGGTATGGCGGGACGGGGTGGAGATTCGGCTCTCGAACAAGGAGTTCGAGCTGCTGCAGGCTCTGATCAGTCGTCCGGGGGAGATCGTGACTCGCGAGGAGTTGATGCGCGATGTGTGGCAGACGACGTTCTGGACGTCTGCCAAGACCATCGACGTGCATCTCGGCTGGGTCAGGAAGAAGCTCGGCGACGACACTCGGCGACCGTCGCTGATCACCACGATCAGGGGAAGAGGTCTGCGGTTCGAGGTCGAGCCGCCGGCCCACGTGAAGGCCGAGTCAGCCGGCTGAGAGAGCGGGAACGGGTCTGGTTAGGCTCTTCCCGTGATCCCGCCTGCCCAGAAGCCTCCGGTCCTCGCCGTCGTCGGCGGCGGCCAGCTCGCCCGGATGATGGCGCAGTCGGCGGTCGCTCTCGGCCTGCCGTTGCGGCTGCTCGCCGAGGGGCCTGAGGTCTCGGCGGCACAGGTGGTGCCCGACGCCCTGGTCGGTGACTACCGGGACCTGGAGACGCTGCGCAAGGTCACCGAGGACTGTGCCGTGGTCACCTTCGACCACGAGCACGTGCCCACCGAGCACCTGCACGCGCTCGCCGCGGACGGGGTGGCCTGCCGGCC
>DATFGA010000228.1:0-7400 GCA_035249775.1 Nocardioidaceae bacterium
AGCACCGGGCGCCCGTGGTCGGCGAGCACCCGGGCGTCGCCGGCGGCCTGGGCGGCGACCAGCGTCCCGAAGCTGAACTCGCGTCCCGGGACGGCGACGTCGTCGACCGGTTCGCCGGTGATCTGGATGTAGACGCCGACCGGCGGCCCGCCCTTGTGGAACTGGCCGGTGGAGTGGAGGAACCGTGGTCCCCAGCCGAACGTCACCGGGCGTTTCGTGCGCACGGCCAGGCGTCGCCGGACGTCCTCGAGGCCGGTCAGCCCGGTCCGGTCCAGGTAGGCCATCACTGCGACGTACCCGGTCTTGTCGTCGAGCTCGGCGAGGACCCGGTCGACAGCCTCGCCGACCGTGCCCGCGTCGTCGAGCCAGGAGCCGCCGAGGGCCCGGACCTCGATCGCTCCGTCGACGAGGTCGGCGGCGTCCTTCTCCGGGGCACCCTCCAGCATCTGCCGGGCGGCCTTCTTCGCGCTCTCCACGTCCGGCTGGTCGAACGGGTTGATCCCGAGGATCCGCCCGGCCACGGCGGTGGCCACCTCCCACAGCAGCAGCTGTGCCCCGAGCGCCCCGGTCACGGACACGTCCGACCCGCCGCTCTCCGGGAGGCGGTCCTCGTCGTCGGTGTCGTCGGTGAGCCGGACGATCGTCACGTCGTGCGGCGGCAGCGCGACCTCGGGAGCGGCGGTGTCCGTGACGACGACCGGCAGCAGACCGGTGCCGGCCTTGCCGGTGCTCTCGGCGACCAGCTGCTCGGCCCAGTCCGCGAAGCCGACCAGCCCGGAGCCCTCGTCGACGATCACCAGCTTGTCCCGCAACGGCTGGGTGCCCGCGAGCGCGGCGCCGAGCCGGAGACCGGGGTTGCCCTCGTCGTCCTCGGCGAGCAGGTCGGCGACGGCGTCGGCGTCCTCGAGCAGCGCCGCGATGTCCGCGCCGGCCAGACCGCTGGGGACCAGCCCGAACGCGGTCAGCGCGGAGTAGCGACCGCCCACCTGCGGGTCGGCGTTGACCACCCGGAAGCCCGCCTCCCGGGACTGCTCGTCGAGCGGGCTGCCCGGATCGGTGACGATCACGATCCGGCGGGACGGGTCGATGCCCGCGTCCTCGAAGGCCTGGATGTAGGCGCGGCGCTGTGAGTCGGTCTCCACCGTGGAGCCGGACTTGCTCGACACGACCACCACGGTGCGTTCCAGCCGGTCACCGAGCGCTGCCCGGACCTGGTCCGGGTTGGAGGAGTCCAGGACGGTCAGCTCGACGCCGGCGGTCGCGCAGATCACCTCCGGGGCCAGGGACGACCCGCCCATGCCGCAGAGCACGACGTGGTCCACGCCCTCGTCGTTCAGCTCGCTGCGGAGTGCGGCGATCTCGCCGAGCAGCGGGCGGGACGTCCGGTGCAGGTCGACCCAGGCGAGCCGGATGGCGGCCTCCTGCTCCGCCTCGGCGCCCCACAGGGTGGCGTCCCGGGCGAACAGGCGGCTGGCGAACTGGCCCTCGACGAGACCCGGCACGACACTGCTGATCGCGTCGGCCGCCGCGCCCGTGGCAACGACCTCGAGGGCCGCCGTCACCGCTTGCCCGCGTTCTCCAGGTGGTCCCGGACCGTGTCGACGAGCTGGTTCCAGGACTTCACGAACTTGTCCACGCCTTCCTGCTCGAGGGTGGCGATCACGTCGTCGTAGTCGATGCCGAGCCCGGCCAGGTCGGCCATCACCTTCCGGGCATGGTCGTAGTTGCCGGTGACCTGGTCACCCTTGACCTCGCCGTGGTCGGCGAAGGCCTCCATGGTCTTCTCCGGCATGGTGTTCACGGTGTTCGGCACCAGCAGGTCGGTGACGTACATGGTGTCGGGGTAGTCCGGGTTCTTCACACCGGTCGAGGCCCACAACGGGCGCTGGGTGTTCGCGCCGTCCGCCTTGAGCGCCCGGAACCGGTCGTCGCTGAACACCTCTTCGTACTTCTCGTAGGCCAGCCGGGCGTTGGCGATCCCGGCCTTGCCCTTGAGCTCCTGCGCGCGGGGGTCGTCGACGGCGTCGAGCCGCTTGTCGATCTCGGTGTCCACCCGGGACACGAAGAACGACGCCACCGAGTGGATCTCGGAGAGGTCCTTGCCGTTCGCCTTCGCCTGCTCCAGACCGTCGAGGTAGGCGTCCATCACGCCCTCGTAGCGACTCAGCCCGAAGATCAGGGTCACGTTGACGCTGATCCCCTCCGCGAGCACGGCGGTGATCGCCGGTGCGCCCTCGGTGGTCGCCGGGATCTTGATGAACAGGTTGGGCCGGTCCACGGCGGCCCACAGCTTCTTCGCCGAGGCGATGGTGGCGTCGGTGTCGGACGCAAGTTCGGGAGCGACCTCGATCGAGACCCGTCCGTCGACCCCTCCCGTCCGCTGGAACGTGTCGAGCATGACGTCGCAGGCCTCGCGCACGTCGTACGTGGTCAGCTCGAACACCGTGTCGTCGACGGACGCGCCCGAGCGGGCGAGCTCGGTGACCTGGTCGTTGTACCGCTCGCCCTCACTGAGCGCGGTGGCGAAGATCGTCGGGTTCGTCGTGATCCCGACGACCGAGCTGTTCTTCACCAGGTCGGCGAGGTCCCCGGTCTCGATGAGCTCCCTGGACAGGTCGTCCAGCCAGATCGACACTCCTGCATCCGCAAGAGCCTTCAGACGTTCAGACATCGGTTCCTCCCGGGTTGACGGTATTCAGATGTAGTGGGTGGGCGCTTCCGGGACTTACCCGTTGGCGACCTGCATACTCTCCTCCGCGGCGAGGACCACGGCCTCCGCGGTGATCCCGAACTCCTTGAAGATCCGGGCGTAGTCGGCGGACGCGCCGAAGTGCTCGAGGGAGACGATCCGGCCGGCCTCACCGACGACCTCGCGCCAGCCCTGGGCCACGCCGGCCTCGACGCTGACGCGGGCCTTGACGATCGGGGGAAGCACGGTGTCGCGGTAGGACTGCTCCTGGGCGTCGAACCACTCCCGGCACGGCATCGACACCACGCGGGCACGGACCCCCTTCTCGGCGAGCTGGGAGCGAGCCTCGACCGCGAGCTGCACCTCCGAGCCGGTGCCGATCAGGATCACGTCCGGTGCGCCGCCCTCGACGTCGAGCAGGACGTAGCCGCCCTTGGCGACGTTCTCGGTCGTGGCGAACCCTTCTTCGCCGCGGGGGAAGGTCGGCACGTTCTGCCGGGTCAGGGCGAGACCGGCCGGCCGGTCGCTGTGCTCGAGCACGGCCTTCCAGGCGGCGACGGTCTCGTTGGCGTCGGCCGGGCGTACGACGTCGAGGCCGGGAATCGCGCGCAGTGCGGCCAGGTGCTCGATCGGCTGGTGGGTCGGGCCGTCCTCACCGAGGCCGATCGAGTCGTGGGTCCACACGTAGGTGACCGGCAGCTGCATGATCGAGGCCAGCCGGACGGCGGGTCGCATGTAGTCGGAGAAGACCAGGAACGTGCCGCCGTAGACGCGGGTGCCGCCGTGCAGGGCGATCCCGTTCATCACCGAGCCCATCGCGTGCTCACGGATGCCGAAGTGCAGAACCCGGCCGAACTCGTTGCCGGAGAACTCCTTGGTCGACCTCTCCTCGGGGACGAACGACGGCTCGCCATTGGGCGTGGTGTTGTTGGAGCCGGCGAGGTCGGCCGAGCCGCCCCACAGCTCCGGCAGCGCCGGCGCGATCGCGCTGAGCACCGCGCCGGACGCCTTGCGGGTGGCAACACCCTTCGGGTCGGCGTCGAACGAGGGGAGCGCCTCGTCCCAGCCGTTCGGCAGCGTGCGGGTGGTCATCCGTCGGTAGAGCGCGTGCCGCTCCGCATTGTCAGCCGCCCACGCGTCGAACGACTCCTGCCAGGCGGCCTGCGCCTTCTTGCCACGCTCGATCGCGCCGCGGGTGTGATCGATGACCTCGTCGGAGACCTCGAAGGTGCGGTCGGGGTCGAAGCCCAGGATTTTCTTGGTGGCCGCGACCTCGTCCTCACCGAGCGCCGAGCCGTGCGCCTCACCCGTGCCCTGGGCGTTGGGTGCGGGCCAGGCGATGATCGTCCGCAGCGAGATGAAGCTCGGCCGGTCGGTGACGGCTCGCGCCTCCTCGATCGCGTTCCACAGGGCGTCGACGTCCTCGACGTACTCCTTGCCGCCGTTGGTCCAGTCGACGCGCTGCACGTGCCAGCCGTAGGCCTCGTAGCGGGCCGCCACGTCCTCGCTGAACGCGATGTCGGTGTCACCCTCGATCGAGATGTCGTTGTCGTCGTAGATCAGGGTGAGGTTGCCGAGCTGCTGGTGACCGGCGATCGAGGACGCCTCGCCGCTGACTCCTTCCTGGAGGTCGCCGTCGCTGCAGATGGCGTAGATGTGGTGGTCGAACGGGCTCTGCCCCTCGGCCGCGTCGGGGTCCAGCAGGCCGCGTTCGCGGCGGGCGGCCATCGCCATGCCGACCGCGTTGGCGACACCCTGGCCGAGCGGACCGGTGGTGGTCTCGACGCCGGGGGTGTGCCCGAACTCGGGGTGGCCCGGGGTCTTGCTGCCCCAGGTGCGCAGCGACTTGAGGTCGTCGATCTCGAGCCCGAAGCCGGCCAGGTAGAGCTCGGTGTACAAGGTGATGCTGGAGTGGCCGCAGGACAGCACGAACCGGTCCCGCCCGGCCCAGTCCGGGTCGGCCGGATTGTGCCGCATCACCTTCTGGAACAGCATGTAGGCGACCGGCGCGAGGCTCATCGCCGTACCGGGATGGCCGTTGCCGACCTTCTGCACCGCGTCCATCGCCAGCACGCGGGCGGTGTCCACCGCACGCCGGTCGACGTCGGTCCATTCGAGTGTGGCGGTCCGTGCGTTGCTCACGAGCGGGCGTTCCTCTCAACTGTGGGTCAGCGTCCAGGTGCTGCGGGAGTGGCTCTGCCGCGGTCCTCAGCGGGCCGGCCGGCCTCGCCCCGAGCCTACTCAGCCGGGGTGAGCAGATGCACACCCTCCCAGCGGTTGCCCGATGGCTCACTTCCCATGCCCCGGCACTAGACTCCTCGGTAGCCTATTGAGCGCCCAACGCAATCATTGAACTCGAGGTTTTCGTGACGGCCGTCGATCCCCAGGTCTCTGTGCAGCCGCAGAGGACCGGACCGGCCTCCCCCCGAGACGTGCTGGCGGCGTACGTCGGCCTCACCAAGCCGCGGATCATCGAGCTCCTCCTCCTGACCACCGTCCCGGTGATGTTCCTCGCCCAGCGCGGTGTCCCGCCGCTCGGCCTGGTCGTCGCCACCGTCGTCGGCGGCACCCTCTCGGCCGGCAGCGCGAACGCGTTGAACTGCGTCTACGACCGCGACATCGACGAGCGGATGCGACGCACTCGCCGACGCGCGCTGCCGCGACACATCGTCAGCCCCCGCGCCGCGCTGGTGTTCGGGCTCGCGCTGGGGGTGGTGTCCACGCTGCTGCTCGGCCTGCTCGTGAACTGGCTGTCCGCGGCGCTGGCGGTTGCGGCCAACGTCTTCTACGTCGTGGGCTACACGATGATCCTGAAGCGGCGGACCACCCAGAACATCGTCTGGGGCGGTGCCGCCGGGTGCTTCCCGGCGCTGATCGGCTGGACCGCGGTGACCGGCGAGCTGGCCTGGGCGCCGGTGGTCCTGTTCCTCGTCGTGTTCTTCTGGACGCCGCCGCACTTCTGGGCGCTCGCCATCCGCTACCGGGAGGACTACGCCGCTGCCGAGGTCCCGATGCTCCCCGTCGTCGCCGGCGCGCGGACCGTCGCCCGGCAGATCGTCGCCTACTCCTACGTGATGGTGGCCACCTCACTGCTGCTCTGGCCGGTGGCCGGTACCGGCTGGTTCTACCCTGCGGCCGCGGTGCTGCTCGGGGCTGCGTTCCTGGTCGAGTCGCACCTGCTGCTCGGCCGCTCCGCGAGGAGCGACGACGTCAGCGACCTCAAGCCCATGCGGCTGTTCCACTGGTCGAACATGTACCTTTCGCTGCTGTTCGTCGCGGTCGCGCTGGACCCGCTGATCACCGGCTGAGGCCCGCGGTTGGCCACACGCCCCACGGCCGCCGCCCTCGAGGCGGCGCGCGACCGGACCATCCCCGACGTCATCGGCGACGGGCTCTCGGTGCTGTTCAGCGGGATCAACCCCGGCCTCTGGTCCGCCGCGACCGGGCACCACTTCGCCCGGCCGGGCAACCGGTTCTGGCCGGCTCTGGAGGCCTCCGGGTTCACGCCGCGCCGGTTCGCTCCCGAGGAGCAGGGCGAGCTGCTCGCCCTGGGCCTCGGGATCACCAACGTCGCGCCGCGGGCGACGGCCCGGGCCGAGGAGCTCAGCCGCGACGAGCTGGTGGCCGGGGGAGCGGAGCTGGTGACCAAGGTGCACCGGTACCGGCCGCGCTGGCTCGCCGTGGTCGGCATCACCGCCTTCCGTGCGGCCTTCGCCGAGCCACGCGCCGGCGTCGGCCCGCAGCCGACAGCGTTGGGCGACACCCGGATCTGGGTGCTGCCCAATCCCAGCGGGCTCAACGCGCACTGGCCCGCAGCGGCCCTCGCGGAGGAGTTCGGCCGGCTACGAGCCGCCTCGGCAGCTCGCTAGGAACTTCTCGCCGGCATGCAACCAGAACCGCATGGGGTGCGTCATAACGGGTAAAACCAGACACCCGACCTGCGCCACGGGGGCGCAGGTGGGGCGTCCCCCAGCTGCGTCAGGCCCGGTCGCGGACGCCGACCAGCAGCCAGGTCAGCGCGGCCGAGATGAGCGCCGCGCCCAGCAGGTGCAGGCCGACCAGGACGACCGGCAGGTCGGAGAAGTACTGCACGAAGCCGATCACGCCCTGCGCCAGCTCGACGGCGAGCAGCACCCAGGCGGCCCGGACCGCGCGGGCCGGAGCGTCCGTCGCGCGCAGGGCGAACAGCGAGCCGAGAGTCAGTCCGAGCAGCAGGAAGACCGCATCGGTGTGCAGCTGGCTCATCATCGCCGGGTCTAGGCCGTTCCGCGGCGCGTCCACGTCGCCGGCGTGCGGACCGCTACCGGTGACCACCGTGCCGAGGTAGAGCACCACCCACCCGGCCACGAAGGTCAGGCGGACCAGCCAGGCCGTAGGTGCGGGGACGGTGAGCAGGGCCGGCCCGTCGCCCTCGTGCAGCCGGCGCAGCAGTACGACGGCGACACCGATCAGCGCCAGCGACACGAGGAGGTGGAACGCCACCACCCACGGGTTGAGGTCGGTGAGCACGGTGACGCCGCCGATCAGCGCCTGGGCAGGCACCCCGAGGCCGAGGATCAGGGCGAGCCGCACGACCGAGCGTCGGCCGATTCGCCACGCGACGATGAACGTGGCGATGGCCACCGCGGCGACCAGGAAGGTCACCATCCGGTTCCCGAACTCGATGGCGCCGTGGATGCCGAGGGCGCCGTGCGGCACGAACGACTCGTCG
>DATFGA010000229.1:0-2722 GCA_035249775.1 Nocardioidaceae bacterium
AGCGGATGAAGGCGATGCGGAAGACGATCTCCGAGCACGACGTCAAGGACTGGGCGTCGAGCTTCCTCAAGGTGCTCAGCGAGGCCCGGCCGATGCATCACAAGCAGCTCCGCCCCGCCCGCCGCACCTGACCTCACCCACCCCCACTCTCTCCCCCCACCCCCCTCCCGTTGAGACGCGCCTTTTTCACCCTTCAGACGTGAGGTTTTCGCCGTCGAGACGTGGAGTTTTCGCCGTCGAGACGCGGAGAACTCCCGCTAACCGGCCCGGACTCCAAGGTCGTGCGCCTGGCGGACACGGGTGGAGCCGCCGTCGTACATGAGTTGGCCGGCCGACGTACCGCCAGCTCGCCGGCGACCGCATCGGCGGCCTCGACGGTGAAAACTCCACGTCTCACACGCGAAAACCGCACGTATCGAACGCGAGAACTGCACGTCTCAACGTGAAAAAGGGCGCGTCTCAACGGGGAGGGTGGGTGGGGGTCAGCGGGGTGGGGCGGTGTGGGCGGAGCTGCCTTCGGGGGCGGGGCGCATCAGGGCGATCAGCTCCTCGCGGTGTACGTCGGACAACCCGCCCCAGCCCGGCTGGTAGCAGTACACCTCGCGCATCGGGGTCGCCGACTCGTTCCCGTTGAGGATCTCGATGTCGTCGATGTCGATCAGGCCGGGATGCACGACGCCGACGGCCTCGGCCACCTTGAGCAGGTCCCGGCGCAGGGTCTTGACGTAGTTCGCCGCGCGGACCGACTTCAGCGCCGGGTCCAGCCCGTGCGCGAGCCACGGGTCCTGGGTGGCGACCCCGGTCGGGCACCGGTCGGTGTGGCACTTCTGCGCCTGGATGCAGCCGACCGCGATCATCGCCTCGCGGCCCACGTTGACCATGTCGCAGCCGAGCGCCATCGCGACCAGCGCGTTGTCGGGGACCCCGAGCTTGCCGGAGCCGATGAAGGTCACCGAGTCGGTCAGGCCGGCCTCGGCGAAGATCGCGTACACCCGCGAGAACGCAACCCGGAACGGCAGCGCCACCGAGTCGCTGAACACCAGCGGCGCTGCGCCGGTGCCGCCCTCGCCGCCGTCGACGGTGATGAAGTCGACGCCGCGCTGCCCGGTCTCCATCGCGGACGCCAGCTCGCGCCAGAAGTAGGAATGTCCCACCGCGGACTTGATCCCCACCGGCAACCCGGTCTCGGCGGCCACCATCTCCACGAAGTCCAGCAGGCTGTCCACGTCGTGGAACTCCGCGTGCCGCGACGGGCTCGCACAGTCGACGCCCTGCCGGATGCCGCGGATCTCGGCGATCTCCTGCGAGACCTTCGCCGCCGGCAGCAGCCCCCCCAGCCCCGGCTTCGCGCCCTGCGACAGCTTCACCTCGATCGCCTTCACCGGCGCGCCCGCGACCAGGTCCTTGAGCCGCCCGATGTCGAACCGGCCCTGCTCGTCGCGACAGCCGAAGTAGGCGGTGCCGATCTGGAACACCAGGTCCCCGCCGCGGCGGTGGTACGGCGCGAGCCCGCCCTCCCCCGTGTTGTGCCAGCAACCCGCCAGCTTGGCCCCCTCGTTGAGGGCGACGGTCGCGTTCGCCGACAGCGACCCGAAGCTCATCGCGGAGATGTTCACCACCGACGCCGGCCGGAACGCCTTGGCGCGTCCTCGTGGTCCGCCGAGCACCTTCGCCGAGGGCACCACCGCCTCCTCACCGGCGTGCGAGTGGGTCGGCGGCGCGATGTCGGCGAAGATCCGGTGCTTGATGACCGGGTAACCCGGCGTGGTCTCGATGTCGTTGTCGGTGCCGAACCCGAAGTAGTTGTTCTCCAGCTTCGAGCTCGCATAGATCCACCGCCGCTGGTCGCGACTGAACGGCCGCTCCTCGTCGTTGTTGGTGACGATGTACTGCCGCAGCTCCGGACCGATCGCCTCCAGCAGGTAGCGCCCGTGGCCGAGCACCGGGAAGTTGCGCAGCAGGGCATGTCTCTTCTGGAGCAGGTCGTACGCCGCCACGGCCGATGCGGCTGCTAGGGGAGCGCTGAGGGCACGAGTCCACTTCATGACCCATCCGTACCCGTCCGGCCACGGACGAACCGTCTCGGGCCCGGGCGGACCAGGGATCTCGCCGCGACGGCAACCACCGGTGAGGTAGAGATTGTCGGGTGAGCGACCTCGGCAGGACAGACGTGAGGCGGAGTACGGCGCACCGGGCGATCGCGGCCGCCATCGCGGGGCTCCTGCTGCTCGCCGGGTGCACCAGCGGGTCGACCCAGCCGAGTCTCGACGACCCGGTCACAGGGGGCTCCTCGCCCGCGACGACCACCACCACGCCGTACCAACGCTATGTGGCCCTGGGTGACTCCTTCACCGCCGCGCCCTACGTGCCGAGCACCGACCTCGCCGAGGGCTGTCTGCGCTCGAGCGGCAACTACCCGTCGCTGGTCGCCGAGCGGCTGGACATTCCGACGCTGGTCGATGTCAGCTGCAGCGGCGCGGACACCCGGGACCTGGCCAACCCGCAGAACACCTTCCGCGACGCCGTGGTTCCCGCGCAGCTGGACGCGGTCACCACGGACACCGACCTGGTCACGCTGGGTATCGGCGGCAACGACTTCGACCTGTTCGCGACCCTGCTGCAGACCTGCATCGGGGTGCGCGGGGACGACACGGCCGGGCGCCCCTGCGCGGACTACCTGGAGTCGACCGGCACCGACCTGGGCCGGCAGATCGGCCGGATC
>DATFGA010000230.1:0-2302 GCA_035249775.1 Nocardioidaceae bacterium
GGTTCTGGCCCGACCGGCAGATCTTCACCAAGGACGCCACCTTCACGTACGACGAGCTGGTGACTCGTGCCCGGCAGACCTCGTTCATCGTTCCGGGACTGGAGCTGGTGATCCGCGACCTGCGGGGCGAGGAGCCCCGTGAGGAGAGCTTCCGCCACGACGGCGGGATCACCGAGTTCTGCGACTTCCTCGCCGCCGACGCCCCGGTCAGCGACATTCTCCGGCTGCAGGGCCACGAGGTGTTCACCGAGACCGTGCCGCTGCTCGATGACAACGGGCACATGACCCCGCAGGACGTCGAGCGCGACCTGGGGGTCGACGTCGCGCTGCGGTGGGGGACCGGCTACGACACCGAGATGCGGTCGTTCGTGAACGTGATCGCGACACCGAAGGGCGGCACGCACGTGTCCGGCTTCGAGCAGGCGATCACCCGCACCTTCAACGAGGTGCTCAAGGCCGGCCGGATGCTGAAGGCCAACGAGACCGACGTGATCAAGGACGACGTGCTCGAGGGGATGACCGCGGTGGTCACCGTGCGGCTGGCGGAGCCGCAGTTCGAGGGGCAGACCAAGGAGGTGCTCGGCACCCCGGCCGCCCGCAACATCGTCCGCAAGGTGGTCTCCGCGGAGCTGAAGAAGTTCCTCACCTCGACCAAGCGTGCGGAGAAGGCGCAGGCCAAGCAGGTCCTGGAGAAGGTGGTCTCGGCCTCGCGCACCCGGATCGCGGCCCGCCAGCACAAGGAGACCCAGCGCCGGAAGTCGGCCCTCGAGTCGAGCGCGCTGCCGGCGAAGCTGGCCGACTGCCGGTCCTCCGACGTGGAGAAGAGCGAGCTGTTCATCGTCGAGGGTGACTCCGCGCTCGGCACCGCCAAGCTGGCCCGCAACTCCGAGTTCCAGGCGCTGCTGCCGATCCGCGGCAAGATCCTCAACGTCCAGAAGGCCTCGGTCGGGGACATGCTCAAGAACGCCGAGTGCGCCTCGATCATCCAGGTCGTCGGCGCCGGGTCCGGGCGGACCTTCGACATCGAGTCCGCCCGCTACGGCCGGATCATCTTCATGGCCGACGCGGACTCCGACGGCGCGCACATCCGGTGCCTGCTGGCCACGTTGTTCTTCAAGTACATGCCGGACCTGATCACGCAGGGCCGGGTCTTCACCGCGGTGCCGCCGCTGCACCGGATCGAGCTGTCCAACCCGAAGAAGGGGATGGACAAGTACGTCTACACCTACTCCGACACCGACCTGCAGCGGAAGCTCGCCGAGCTCTCGAAGAAGGGCGTCCGGTGGAAGGACCCGGTCCAGCGCTACAAGGGCCTCGGTGAGATGGATGCCGACCAGCTGGCCGAGACCACGATGGACCCGCGGCACCGCACGCTGCGCCGGATCACCGTCGACGACGCGGACGCCGCCTCGCAGGTCTTCGAGCTGCTGATGGGCTCCGACGTCGCTCCGCGCAAGGAGTTCATCGTGCAGGGCGCCTACGAGGTGGACGCCGAGGCGATCGACGCCTGACCCGAGTTGTCAGGCGCTGCGCACGCCGGAGCGGTCACCAGGTCTGACAAGTGGGCTCAGAAGCGCTGGTCGAGCAGGCCGGTGTCGACGTCGTAGATGAACCCGCCGACCTCGACGGTCTCCGGGATCAGCGGGTGCGAGCGCACCTTGCGTACGTCGTCGGCGAGCGCGGCCTCCTGGTCGGCGACAACGCCGAAGGTCTGCCACGACGCGTCCTGCCCGGCCGACTCGCCGACGCGTCGACGCAGCTCGTCCTGGCTGGCTGACGCCATCGCGCACCGGGTGTGCGGGACCACGAGGATCCGCCGGACGTTGAGCAGGTGCACGCCGAGCACGAGCGCCTCGAGCGCCTGCTCGGTGATCCGGCCGCCCGGGTTGCGGAAGATCTTCGCGTCGCCCGGGTGCAGGCCCAGCATCCCGAGCGGATCGATCCGCGAGTCCATGCAGGTCACGAGTGCCACGCCGGCGTGGGCGACGCCGTCGAAGCCGCTGAGCGTGAAGGTCTCGGCGAACTTCTGGTTCGCCGCGAGGAGGTCGTCGAAAGGATTGGTCACGGTAAGCAACTTATCGGACGCCCCAGATGGTCTGGACGGCGTGTCAACCGAGAACTCCGCGCCTCGAGCGCGAGAACTCCACGTCTCGAGAGCGAGAACTCCACGTCTCAACGGGGAGAAAGGCGCGTCTCAACAGGGAAGGGGGTGAGGGAGGTGGTGAAGTAGGTCATCGGCTTGAGGGCCTTGCCGCACGACTCCGCCCGGTGTACGTCGGACGCGCGGGCCTGTGTCTCGACC
>DATFGA010000231.1:0-8140 GCA_035249775.1 Nocardioidaceae bacterium
TGATGAGTCTCTAGACTCTCACGAGACCAGAGGTGCCCGACCACGGAGGTCGACTCCGTGGGACGGGCCGACACCTTCGTTCCGTCGACCGCCAGGAGAGAGCACGATGAGCTACCCGCCAGGCCCGCCGCACGACGACGATCCGAACCGGCCGGACCACGAGGGCGACGCCGGTGAGCCGACCGGCTCCGACGAGGGTGGCTCGGGGCAGGGTGGCTCAGGTGCCCAGGGGCAGCCGAGCTACGGGTACGGCTACGGCCAGCCGCCGTCCGAGCAGGGCGGGTACGGGCAGGCCTATCCCCCGCCGGGATACGGCCAGTACGGCCAGGGCGGCCAGTACGGGCAACAGGAGCAGTACGGGCAGTACGGCGGCGGGCAGTACGGCCAGTACTCCCCCGGCCAGGCAGCGAAGACCAACGGCAAGGCGACCGGGTCGCTGATCACCGGCATCGCCTCGCTGGTGTTCTCCTGGTGCTGCGGTCTTGGCCTCGCGGGCATCGTCGCGATCGTGCTGGGAATGAAGGCTCGCAACGAGATCCGGGCCAGCGGCGGCACCCAGGACGGTGACGGGATGGCGGTGGCCGGCATCATCACCGGCGCGATCGCCGCCGTGATCGGCCTGCTCGCGCTGGTTTTCCTCGTCCTGGTGATCGCCACGGGCAGCGCGGAGTACACCGTGGATCCGAGCACCCCCGACTTCGACACGAACTTCTGACGGACCGCCTGACCCCAGCGCCATACGTGTCTGTCCTCGATATCGCCTCTGCCGCGCGATAGCGTCGCGGCGAAGAACCCTGATGTCACGCACCCCTGGGAGACCGATCCGATGAGCTACGCGCCCCCACCGCCTCCGCCGCCCGGCGCGGGCGGCTACGCCCAGCCGCAGACCAACCAGAAGGCGGTGTGGTCGCTGGTGCTCGGCATCGTCGGCCTGGTCTGCTGCGGTCTGGTCGCGGGCATCCCGGCGATCGTGCTCGGCAACATGGCGAAGAACGAGATCGCCGCCTCGGGCGGGGCGCAAGGTGGTGCCGGGATGGCGAAGGCGGGTCTGATCCTCGGCATCGTGGCGACCGCGTTCAGTGTCGTGAGCGGCATCCTGTTCGCGACCGGGATGGTCGACTTCGGGTCCTTCGACACCACGCCGTAGCCGGTTCAGTCATCGGCGCCACGCCAGACCTCACCACCGCGCCCGCGAAGGCCGCCTAGGGTCAGGGTGCGAGCCACGCCCCGACCGGCAGGTTGCGCACCACCCAGAACGTGACGGCGACGGCGAGGAACACACCGGCATAGGCGAGTGCCTGCGACGTGCGGACGGTACGTCGTACGCCCTGCCAACGGTCACTGACCCAGCGCACCCACAGGAGCACCAGCAGTGGGATGGAGCCGACGAACAGCAGGTTGCTGGACGCGGCCGCGCGGAGATCGCCGTGGGTGAGGTCGTTCACGGCGCGCAGGCCACCGCAGCCGGGGCAGTACTGGCCGGTCAGCAGAAGCCACGGGCACACCCCCCAGCTCCCGCTCTGATGCGGGTCGCGCACGTGCAGCAGCACGCTCGCGCCGAGGACCGCCCCGGCCAGCAGCACGGGCGCCGTGACCCGCTGCCACCGGTCTGCGGTGGTGGGCGGGCCGAGCGTGGTGGTCATCAGCTCACTCGTGGACCGGCTCCGCGCCAAGCCCCATCTTCTGCATGATCTTGCCGACGATGACACCGATCGGCGCCAGCGCGACACCGATCCAGAACATCAGCTCGCTGCCGATGATCATCCCGATTCCGCCGACGGTGAAGCCGAGCAGGATGATCATCACGCCGGTCCACGCAGCGGGGGTGTTGCCGTGGTGAGCCATGCCGTGGGTACTCCTCTGTGGTGGGGTGCGCGTCGGCGTCCTGACCGATGTGGATCAGTCTGCCGTGAGACTGGCCATTCTATGAAGTCGGGTCCCGTCCTTCGTCGAGCGCCCGCCACATGTCCTCGTCGGTGGCGGGGGTGCTGGCACGTGCGGACGGTGCGTCGTACCTGCTGCCCATCGCCGGCCAGCCGGGGGCGCGGAGGACGGCGACGGCCAGCGCGATGAGGGCGAGGAGGATGCCGGCCGCGGCCGCGTAGTACCAACCGGTCAGCGACGCGGTGAACACGTCACCGGTGGCGCCGCGGTCGATGACGGCCTCGACGGCGTCGTCCTGGGCGCCGTCGAAGGCGTCGACGAGTGCCGCCGACGCGCCGAGACAGGCCAGGACGCCGATGGCCGCGACGATCCGGCGGACCCGTCCGCGCAGCACCAGGATCACGCCCCACGCGGCCAGCGCCACCAGCGCGAGCGTGGCGACCAGGGGTGCGGTGTCGGATCCGGTGACCGCCGCCTCGACCCGGATGCCGGCGGCGTCGCCGGTCGCGGTGACCCAGTCCCGGGTGCCGGCGACAGCGGCCAGCGCGGCGCCGGCCAGGCCGAGCAGGACGGTGGGCCCGAAGCTGCGGTCGCGGGGGCGTACGGCGGACTCAGTCATCGTCGTGGGCCAGAGGAAGCGAGCCGGCGTCGAAGCAGGTGCGGTCGCCGGTGTGGCAGGCCGGCCCCTCCTGGTCGACGCGGACCAGCAGCGTGTCCCCGTCGCAGTCGAGCCGGACCTCCTTGACCCACTGGCGGTGGCCGGAGGTCTCCCCCTTGACCCAGTACTCCGAGCGCGAGCGGCTCCAGAACGTGCTGCGCCCGGTGGTCAGCGTGCGGTGCAGCGCCTCGTCGTCCATCCAGCCGAGCATCAGCACCTCACCGGTGTCGTGCTGCTGCACCACGGCGGGGACCAGCCCCTGTGGGTCGCGCTTGAGCCGGTCGGCGATCGCAGGGTCGAGGGAGCTCACCGCCCCAGTATCCCCTCCCCGTTGAGACGCGCGTTTTTCGCGGGTGAGACGTGCAAATTTTGCACGTCTCACCCGCGAAAACTCCGCGTCTCAACGGGACTGCGAGTCAGGGGTGGGGGCGGGTGTGGGGGCGGGGTGGTGGTGCTGGGCGGCCCAGGAGGCGTGGAGGCGGCCGTAGACACCGCCCTCCTCGACCAGCTGCGCGTGCGGGCCGCGCTGCACGATCCGGCCGGCGTCGACGACGACCACCTCGTCCGCGTTCTCGGCGGTGGACAGCCGGTGTGCGATGGTCACCGCGGTGCGGCCGGACATCAGCCGCTCGAGGGCGCGGCCGATCCGCATCTCCAGCGACGGGTCGACCGCGCTGGTCGCCTCGTCGAGCACCAGCAGGTCCGGGTCGGCCAGGTGGGCGCGGACCA
Organism: Nocardioidaceae bacterium; assembly: GCA_035249775.1. Taxonomy (GTDB): domain Bacteria; phylum Actinomycetota; class Actinomycetes; order Propionibacteriales; family Nocardioidaceae; genus Nocardioides_C. Next base: position 3,272 of record DATFGA010000231.1, read on the forward strand.
GCGCGACCAGCTGCCGCTCCCCCGCCGAGAGCGACTCGCCGCGCTGCCCGACCCGGGTGTCGAGCCCGTGCGGCAGCGAGTCCAGCCAGTCGGCCAGACCGAGCTCCCGGGCCGCCTCGCGGATCTCGTCGTCGGTCGCATCGAGCTTGCCGTACAACGCGTTCGCGCGCAGGTCTGCGTCGAACAGGAAGCCCTCCTGCGGCACCATCACCACCCGTTCGCGCAGCGAGTCGAACGGCACGTCGCGGAGATCGACACCATCGAGCAGCACCGATCCGGAGCTCGGGTCCATCAACCGGGTGAGCAGCTTGGCCAGCGTGGTCTTCCCGGACCCGGTCTCGCCGACCACCGCAACCCGTGAGCCGGGCTCGATCCGCAGCGAGATCTCGTGCAGCACCGGCTTGCCGCCGGGGTAGCCGAAGGTGACGTCGTCGAACTCGATCGCGACCGGGCCGTCGGGAAGCGTGGTGCCGCTGGCACCTGGGTCCACCACGTCCGCGGGGGTGTCCAGGATCCCGATCACGCGCCGCCATCCGGCGATCGCGTTCTGCGCGTCGGTGAGCACCTGGGTGCCCATCTGCACCGGCCCCACGAACAAGGTGACCAGGAACGCGAACGCGAGCACCTGGCCGGGGGTGATGTCCCCGGCGATGCCGAGCAGCACCCCGAAGATCAGCACGCCGGCGTTCGCCAGTCCGGCCGAGACGCCGCCGAGCGAGAACGAGAACGCGGTCAGCCCCTGCGCCTTCGTCGACGCCGCGCGGTGCCGGTCGATCGCGGTGTCGATGCGGTCCTGCGTGCGCCGCTCGATCGCGTAGGAGCGGACGACGGCCGCGCCCACGACGGGCTCCGCGATCGCCGAGAGCAGGATCCCGACCTGGCGCCGGACGATGCCGTAGGCCTCGGACAGCTTCCGCTGGAAGTACCGCAGGGACAGGAACAGCGGCAGGAAGCAGATCCACACCACCAGCGTCAGCTGCCAGCTGTAGACCGCCATCACGATCGTGGCGATGATGATCTGCCCCACGCTGACCACCGCGATCATGCCGCCGAAGATCAAGAACTGCGAGACCTGGTCCACGTCGCTGGTGACCCGGGCGACCAGGGCGCCGCGCTGCTCGGTGTTCTGGGTGAGCAACGGCAGATCGTGCACGTGCCGGAACGCCTTGATCCGCAGCGTCGCCAGGCCGGTCTCGGCGGCGGTGAACAGCCGCGAGGTCATGAAGTACGACGCGACTCCGGTGACGACGACCGCGATGGCGGCGAGCACCGCCATCGTCGTCATGAAGCCGGTGTCCGGGCCGCCGGGTGCGTTCAGCCCGCGGTCCAGGGTCTGCTGCACGGCGACCGGGATCACGATCCGGCCGAGGGTGGCCAGCACCGCGAAGGCCAGGGTGCCCTTGTAGCCGTCCTTCAGCTCCGGGGAGAAGTCGATGCCGCGCGCGATCGTGCGCCACGCCCCGATCGACTCACCGGAGTCCATCGCGGTGCCGCTGACGGTGGCTGCCCGCACGGTGCTGCTCATCGCGTGCTCGCCTCCACCTCGTCGTCGAGGGTGTCCACCGGGTCGTCGCGATGCTCCTGCTCGTAGGCGTTGACCAGGTCGGCGTAGCCGGGGCTCCGGGCGAGCAGCTCGCGGTGGCTGCCCTGGTCCACGACCCGCCCGTCGCGCAGGTAGACCACCTCGTCGGCCAACGCGATCGTCGCCTTCCGGTAGGCCACGACGAGCACGGTCGCGCCGCCGCCGGTGTTCCGCAGCGCCGCCAGGATCCGCGCCTCCACCTCCGGGTCGACCGCGGAGGTGGCGTCGTCCATCACCAGCAGCCGCGGGTGGCGCACCAGCGCACGGGCCAGCGACAGCCGTTGCCGCTGCCCGCCGGACAGGGTCGTTCCACGTTCCCCGAGCCGGCTGTCGAGCCCCTCGGGCAGCGCGGCGACGAACCCGTCGGCCTGGGCGGTCCGCAGCGCCTGCCAGACCTCCTCGTCGCTGATGTCGGCGCCGAGCGTGACGTTGCCACGGACGGTGTCGTCGAACAGGAACGTGTGCTGCGGCACCAGCGACAGGTGCTCGGCCAGCGCGCCGGCGGCCAGGTCGCGCAGGTCGTACCCGTCGATGCAGATCCGGCCGGCCAGCGGGTCGACGAGCCGGACCAGCAGCGAGGTCAGCGTGCTCTTCCCCGACGCGGTCGGACCGACGATCGCGACCGTCCGGCCGGGCTCGACGGTGAAGCTGAGGTCGGCGAGAAGGTGCTGGTCCTCCTCGTAGCGATACGCCAGGTGCTGTACGTCGAGCCTGGCGCCTTCCGGCGAGGACTCGATCACCTGCTCGCCGTACTCCATCTCGCCGGTGGCCGCGAGCACCTTGCCGACCCGGTCGAAGCCGACCACGCTGCGCGGGAACTCGCCGAGCAGCCAGCCCAGGGAGCGGATCGGGAACGCGACGATGGTGAGCAGGTAGGCGACCGTGACCACTGCCCCGGCGTCGGTCTGCCCGTTCAGGACCCGGACCACCCCGACGGCGAGGACGGCGAGCACGCCGAGGTTCGGCAGCGCCTCGAGCACCGGGTCGAACACGGCGCGCACGCGGCCGGCCTTGACGTTGGTGTCGCGCAGCGCGTGTGCGCGTCCGGCGAAGCGGGCGGTCTCCTCGGCCTCGCGGCCCAGTGTCTTGACGACCAGCGCGCCGTCGAACGACTCGTGCGCGACCTCGCTGACCTCGGCCCGCAGTGCCTGCGCGCGGGTCATCAGCGGCGACTGCACGCGCTGGTAGACGACGTTGGCGAGGATCACCAGCGGGAACACCAGCAGCCCGACCAGCGCCATCACCAGGTCGGCCACCAGCATCATGACGATCGCGATCACCATCATCGCGATCGTGCCGACCGCCATCGGCAGCGGCGCGATCGGCGCCCAGGCCGCCTCGACGTCGGCGTTGGCGTTGGAGAGCAGCTGTCCGGTCGGGTGCCGCTGGTGCCACGACATCGGCAGTCGCAGGTACTGCCGGGTGACGGCGCGGCGGTAGTGCGCCTGCATCCGGTACTGCATGATCCCGGCGCCCAGCCGCCGCCCGACGATGCCGACCGCGCGCAGGATCGCGACACCGAGGAACAGGGCGAGGATCGTGATCAGCCCCTTGGCCGTGGTCGTGCCCTCCTCGAAGGCCGGCAGCACCACCTCGTCGGTGGCCCAGCCGAGCACCCACGCGTCGGCCACGGTCAGCGCCCCGAACAGCAGGCTGCCGAGCGTGGACAGCGTGAAGATCCACGGCTCGCGACGGATCGCGACACCGAGCACCGCGAACCCGTCGCGCATGGTGCTGGCGGCGGTCACCGCACGTTGGCTGGTCTGGCTGGTAGACACCCGGCTCCTCTCTCCGGGCACAACCCTACGATCAACGTCATGACCCCGATGTCGAAGACCGAGCGGAACGACCTGTGCGACCTGGCCCTGCAGCTCGGCGAGGACCAGCCGACGCTGTGCGGTGACTGGACGATCAAGGACCTCGTCGTGCACCTGCTGGTCCGTGAGGGCAGCCCGGCCGCGGTCGGGATCACCGTGCAGCGGCTGGCCGGGCTGACCGACCTCGCCTCACGCCGGCTGTCCCATCGCGACTTCACCGTGCTGGTCGAGCGGCTGCGCGGCGGCCCTCCGGTCTACTCGCCGTTCCGGGTCGCCAAGGTCGACAAGCTCTTCAACACCCTCGAGTACTTCGTCCACCACGAGGACGTCCGCCGCGCCCAGTCGGGTTGGGAGCCGCGCGACCTGTCGCCGCGCCAGCAGAAGCTGTTGTGGAAGCAGATCGGGGTCGGCGGCAAGGGGCTGGTCCGCGACGCGAAGGTCGGGGTGGTCCTCGAGCGCAGCGACACCGGCGACCGGGTCACGCTCAAGGCCGGCGAGCCACAGGTGGTCGTCCGCGGCCTGCCCGCCGAGCTGGTCCTGTTCGTGTTCGGCCGCAAGCAGCACGCGCGGGTTGAGCTCGCCGGCACCGATGACGCCGTCGCCGCGCTGAGCGGTGCCGACCTCGGCGTCTGATCCGGCCCCGTTCTCAGGCCGCGTCTCCGGCCCGCGCGCCGGTCAGGTCCTGACCGGGTGCCCCGCATCGGCCAGCGACCGCTTGACCTCGCCGACCCGCAGTGTCCCGAAGTGGAAGACGGTGGCGGCCAGTACGGCGTCCGCGCCGGCCTCGACCGCCGGGGGGAAGTGCTCGACCCGGCCGGCGCCCCCTGAGGCGACCACCGGGATCGACACCTCCGAGCGCACCAGCCGGATCAGGTCCAGGTCGAACCCGTCCCGGGTGCCGTCGGCGTCCATCGCGTTGAGCAGGATCTCGCCCGCGCCCAGCTCGGCCGCGCGCCGGGCCCACTCCACCGCGTCGAGGCCCGCGCTGCGCCGCCCGCCGTGGGTAGTCACCTCGAACCCCGAGTCGGTGCCCGGTGCCCGTCGCGCATCGACGGAGAGCACCAGCACCTGACGGCCGAACCGGTCCGCGATCTCGGCGACCAGCTCCGGCCGGTGGATCGCGGCGGTGTTCACCGCGACCTTGTCGGCCCCCGCACGCAGCAGCCGGTGCACGTCCTCGACGCTGCCGACGCCGCCGCCCACGGTGAGCGGGATGAACACCTGTTCGGCGGTGCGCGACACGATCTCCATCGTGGTCGACCGCCCCTCGTGGGAGGCCGAGATGTCGAGGAAGGTGAGCTCGTCGGCGCCCTCGGCGTCATAGACCCTGGCCAGCTCGACCGGGTCGCCGGCGTCACGCATCTCCTGGAACCGGATCCCCTTGACCACCCGCCCCTCGTCGACGTCGAGGCACGGGATCACCCGCACCGCCAGGGTCATGACGCAGCCGGCCGGGTGAGCGCGAGCGCG
>DATFGA010000232.1:0-2886 GCA_035249775.1 Nocardioidaceae bacterium
TGTCGGACGTGCTGCAGCGGCTGAACCCGAGCACGCCGGTGCTGGCGACCACGGCGACCGCGAACGCGCGGGTGACGGAGGACGTCGCGCAGCAGCTCGGTCACGGGCCTGGTGGCTTCGAGGAGAGTGGGGCGAGCAGTAGTGAGGAAGGGGCGACGCTGGTGCTGCGCGGCGCACTGGCGCGGGCGAGCCTGGAGCTGTCCGTGGTGGACCGGCTCACGCCGTTGGAGCGGTACGCCTGGGTCGTGGACCACCTACCGAAGCTCGCCGGTTCCGGGATCGTCTACACACTGACGGTCGCAGACGCCGAGCGGCTGACCGAGGCGGTGCGAGCGGTGCACGGCGATGCCGTCCTGGTCGCGGCCTACACCGGCCAGCTTGAGGCGTCAGCGCGCGAGGGGCTCGAGGACGCGTTGCGCCGCAACGAGTTGAAGGCGCTGATCGCGACGTCGGCTCTGGGGATGGGCTACGACAAGCCGGACCTCGGGTTCGTGATCCACGTCGGGTCGCCGCCGTCACCGGTGTCGTACTACCAGCAGGTGGGTCGTGCCGGGCGGGCGATCTCGCACGCGCACGCGGTGCTGCTGCCCTCGGATGCGGACTCGGGCGTGTGGGACTACTTTGCGACCGCGACGATTCCCGTGCCCGAGCAGGTGCGGCGGGTGCTGGACGTGCTGGGTGCTTCCGGTCCTTCAGGGCCGGACGGCCCGGCCGCCTCTGCCGGCTCCGCCGAGCCGATGAGTGTCGCTGCGGTGGAGGCTCAGTCCGGGGTACGCCGCGGCCGGGTCGAGCTGATGCTCAAGCAGCTCGCCGTCGACAGTGTCGTGGAGCGGGTCGAGGGTGGCTGGGTCGCGACCGGGAAGGAGTGGTCCTACGACGCGGAGCACTACGACGGCGTGGTCGCGGTACGCCGCCGCGAGGCCGACATCATGCGCGCCTACACCCGTGGGGAGCACTGCCTGATGCAGCTGCTGCAGGAGTCGCTCGACGACCCGACGGCCGAGCCGTGCGGACGGTGCTCGGTCTGTGTCGGGTCGCTACCGGCCGACCTGTCGGCGCGGCCCTCCGACGCCACCGTGGACGCGGTCACCGGCGTGCTCCGTGGTCAGGTGCACCTGCTCGAGCCACGGAAGATGTGGCCCGGGGGAGCGTTCGGCTCACGCGGTCGGATCGCCGCGGACGAAATGCCGGAGATCGGCCGCACGCTGGTCTTCGCGGATGCGCCGGAGTGGCGCGAGACGATCGCGGCGATGTTCGCGCGGGACGCTGCCGCGCCAGACGACGTGCTCCAGGCGTGCGTGCGGATGCTGTCGTCCTGGCGGTCGTCCTGGGCGGCGCGACCAGAGGTGGTCGTCGACCTGCCGGCGGCCGGGTTCCCGCTGCTGACCGGTTCGGTGGCGGACCACCTCGCGTCGGTGGGGAAGCTGGCGCGGGCGTCGTTCGCAGCTGCCGCAGCTGGTGGAGATGGCACGGCCAGCTCGGATGGAGGCGGCGCGGTCAGCGGGGAGGGTCGTGGCCCGGGCGGGCGGTCGCGGCTCGAGGAACTCCGCGAGATGAACTCTGCGGAGGAGGCCGCGTTCTGGCGTGACCGGCTCCACGGCGGTGCGGCCGACAGCGTGACTGAGAGCGTCGCGGGCCGGTCGGTGCTGCTCGTTGTCGATGCGACCTCCTCGATCTGGCCGATCACGGTTGCCTCGGCCGTCCTGCGACGAGCCGGCGCGTCCGTCGTACTCCCGTTGCTGCTTCACCGCCGCCCGTAAGTCCGGGTATGAACCGGGACACCGTGCAAACCGGGGAATCACCGGCGAATCGGCCGGAGGCGCGCCTACGCTTCGGACACCGGAGGCGACGGCCGTTGGTGCGGCGGGGTGATCGGAGGAATCCATGTTCTCGAGATGGAGCAAGGTGGCGGCGTTCGTGTCGGCGACAGCAGTGTCTGCGGCGATGCTGATGGCGAGCCCGGCCCTGGCGGATACCGGAGCCTTCGACGATGCCGAGGGCGACATCGCCGACTCGGTGGACCAGGTCCGTGTGGTGCTGGTGAACGCCCGGCGGGTTCGCGTGACGATCCACCACCGTGACCTCGTCGACCGACGGTTCACCGAGCGGATCTGGTTCGACACCGCCCTGAGGAATCCGGGCCCGGAGTTCCGGCTCGAGGCCGACTACCCCTTCGATCTCGAGCTCAAGCGGGTCCGTGACTGGGGTCGTCCAGATCGAACGCGCGTTCCCCGGGCCTGCAACAAGATCGCCTTCGACTACGACTTCGAGGCGGAGACCACGACGTACTCCTGGCCGCGACGATGCTTCGACGCCAACCGGATCCGGGTGGCGGTCTCGGTCGAGGGAAAGGACGCTCCGAAGGACTGGTTGTCGGGTCGTCGGGAGTTCACCGGATGGGTTCGTCGTTGAGCGGTCGAAATCGCGAATCCCCTTATTTCCGGCGGCCTTTTCGGGCATAGGGGACCGGTTTCGTAAAGGTTCGTTGCGGCTCTGTCTATCCCTTCGCGAGGGGGGTAGAGGTTTGTCATGGACCCCCTCCAACTTCGTCGACTCGGCACCTCACTTCGCCAGATCGCCTTCCCGCTCGTCGTGTTCCTGCTGAGCCTCCAGGCGTTCCAGATCCTGCTGATGCCGGTAGTCAACTAGCAGCGATCCTGCTCCGACCGCACGGCTGTCCCGGACGGCTCGTAGCGGCCGGTTCTTGTGAGCGGCTGCCCTGATGCACCAGAGTGGTTCCACTCTCGGATGACAGGGGACCGCGATGACGTCGCAGGTGAATGCTGAAGGCACTGTCGAGCAGCAACCGGAGCTGAGGCGGGTTCTCGGCCCGAAGCTTCTGCTGCTGTTCATCGTCGGGGACATCCTCGGGACCGGCGTCTACGC
>DATFGA010000233.1:0-9888 GCA_035249775.1 Nocardioidaceae bacterium
GACCACTCCGGTGGGCCTGTGGCACCTGGACGAGACGGCCTAGTTCAGGCGAGTGGTTCCTCAGCTGTCCGTCAAGGCGGTGACCAACCGGTTCACCTCGCTGCGGAAGTGGCGAGAGGCCACCTGCACCCTGAGCTCGTGCAGCCGTGGGCGCACCACACCGTGCGGGATTCGCTTGCTGACCAGGTCCGACCACTTGTCCAGCAGGACGAGGAGCTGGTAGGCACGCACCGCAGCGAGGGGAACCGGCTCTGATCCGAAGTACCCACGCCAGAGCGCTGTCTCGTAACGCGCCAGGTCGTCCTGCGCGAGTGCGAGCCCTTGCGTCGCCGCCTGTACCGGGAGTACCCGGATGCCTACCGTCAGCGTCCCGAGATCCTGGTACCGCGGCACGCGCCACCGCGGCAACGGGTCGAACCCGGTGACCCGGCCGGTCGGGTCGGCAAACATGTTGTTGGCGACGAAGTCTCCGTGCCCCGGAGCCAACGGGAGCTCGCTCGGAAGGGCTTGCGCGATCAGGTCGATCCGTCGGTGGTCGAGCCGGACTCCCGAGGATGCCGCGCCGGTTCGCTGCCCAAGGAACTCGCCGTAGGCCTGGTACAGGTCGACCACCTGGTCGCGGCTGCTCGTACGGGACGGCAGGTCCAGGCCCAGCGGATGGTCGTGGAAAACGCGAAGCCAACGTCCGGCGTTGCACCAGGCCGACTCGGCCATCACCGGATGCCGTGAGCGGCGGGCGCGCGACGTCTCGAGCAGCCGCTGCCTGAGCGTGGGCTGGTCCACGACGTCCATCACGATCGCCGACCGCTCCGGCAACCAGGCGAGTGGACGGAGAAGCCCGAACCGGTCATCCGGCTGTCCCAGGGCATCGACGATCGCGCACAGTCCGTCGTACTCGCGTCGTGCGGTTTCCTCGTCGGACATCGTGCGTTCGGGGTTGAGGACGGGTCTTCCCTGGAACCTGTCCAGGCGACGCAGCCGCGGGTCGGAGTGGCGGACCTTGACCATCACCGGTCGTCGGACCCGACCATCGTCGAGCTCGAACCGGTGCAGGAAGCAACGTGCTCGCGCCGTGCTGGAGAGCAGCCGGACGTCCACGCCGTCGGCATCGAGCTCCGGGAACCAGGAGCCTGCTCGTGCTCGTGCCTCGGCTGTGACCTCACCCACCAGATCGCGGTCCACGGACGGTGGCGCCTGCGCCGCTCTGCGCCGGATCATGATCGGCGCAGAACCTCGTCGTCCCGGTTGTCGCTGTTCCACCACGAGGACGGCATCGTCAGGCCGAGGCTCGCGAGCTGCTCCGCCAGCCGCGCGTTGTGCGGCCGGTAGAACTCGGTGAGCCTCTCCCGCGCTCCCGGCGGCATCGTCTCGGTGTGAGCGCGGTTCACGGAGTAGTAGCCGCGCCTGAGCCACCGCTTGACGTCCTGGTGCTTGTGGAAGAAGCTCTCGGCCCGACGGTTCACCCGGACCGCGACGTTCTGCAGCTGCTTGTTGCGGTAGGCCTCCGTCTTGTTGTCCACGGCGAACTCGAAGGTGCCGACCGGGCCGCTGTCCAGCCCGAGCCACTCGCACGTCGATGTGGTCACCGAGGCGGGGTCGCGGACCAGCTCGTCGAAGAAGACGATCCGAAACCAGTCGCCGAACGCCTCGGTCCAGGAGTCCAGCCACTGTGCATAGCAGCCGCCGCCCATTCCCCAGAACGGCTGGTTCTCGATGTCGCCGTCCACGCCCGCACGGTGCAGCTCCTCGCAGCGGTCGAGGTATGCCTCGAAGGTCATCTCCTTCGGGATCCGCATGCGGCTCTTCACGAAACCGAACCACGACCAGCACCGGTCGACCGGCGCCCGGAGACTGACGAGCACGCGGACCTCCGGCAGGGCATCCTTCATCCCTCGGGCGAGCCGCTCTCCGCCGTAGAAGTACCCGGGCGTGGCCTCGAGGGCGTAACGGTTTTCGCTGCAGGCCGCGAAGTGGGCGGCATAGCCTTCGATCGGCTCCGGTCGCTCGCCGTACCGCAGCGGGGTGAAGTAGCGCAGCTCCTTGACGTCCGAGGTGCCGATGTCCGGGTGCTGCCCGAGGTAGTGGAACAACGACGTTGTCCCCGCCTTGCTCACACCGGCGATGACCAGGTTCGGCAGCCGCGAACCTGTCCCGCCCGGGCTCGTCGTACTCACGTCTGCCCCCCTCGGTCCTGAGGCCCGCGAAGCAGCGTCCAGGCCTCCCGGAAGTCGTGCAGCGACCGGCCGTGCTGGACCTTGCGGAAGGCATCGCCCATCCTGACCGCCCTGCGGGACCGGGTCCTGGCCAGTGCCCGTTCAACGCGGGCCAGCCGTTCCGCCAGCTCCTCGGGACTCGCGTCCACCACCAGCGACGGCGGCCGTGACCCGAAGTCGACCCGGCCGCTCCAGTCCCGCTTCCTGTCCGCGAGGTGGTCACCGGTGACCATCCACTCGAGGGACCCGCCGACCGGGGTCAGCCGTTCGCGCAGGACCGGGTCCACCGCGTCGTACCCGAAGAACCCGGCCAGCGCGGTCGTGCTCTCCAACGCCTGATAGTCATGTTCGGTTGCCGCATCGGTCCACTGCACGGCCCGTTTCGCGTCGATCGGGTCGTGCGTGATCGTGCTGCCCTCGACGGCGCGCGGCGCGCCCTTCTCCTTCTGGACACGGTGGTGCTCCAGCACGTCGGCGGACCAGGGCTCCCCGATGCTGGAGAGCAGCTCGCGGAGCACAGGTTCACCTTCGAGCACCAGGTCCTCGTAGCGGCACAGCACGAACCGTTCCCCGAGCTCCGCGCCGGCCCGCACCATCTCCAGGTTCGTTGCCGTCCAGTAGGACAGCGCCTCGGGGAACGTGTAGTGGAAGTTCTTGCGGAGCGACGCCGCTACCGCACCGGGATGGCGGACGATGCCGACGAACACGGCGTCGGGAAACACACGCGCCATCTCCCGCATGTGACCGGTGTGGAACGGAGTCTTCTCGCCCCACCGCCGCTTCCCCTGCTCGCGTGCGTAACGCCTGAAGAGGCCGCCGTAGAACTCGGCCAGCCGTTCGTCGAACTCCTGCTCGGTCCAGCTCAGCCGGGTGTACCAGTCCTTGCCGAACTTCCAGTTCGGATTCTCCTTCGTCCCCCGCAGGGAACCCATGAACCCGGTCTCCGGCCCGATCGCGATGTGCGGGTGACTGTCGAGGATCAGCCGGAGCATGGTGGATCCGGACCGCATGGAGCCGACCACGAAGACCGGCCCCTCGAGCGCCCCCGGTTCGGTCTGGCCCGGGTCCCCGGCCGTCATGAAGGTGCGCCGCTCGTCGTACGGCGAACCTGCCGCACCATCTTGTACGGGCGGCCGGTCCGGAGGCGCAGGTAGGACCGGGCGGACTTGATCCGCAGATGTCGCACGTCGTTGCCGTCGAAGAGACCGACCCGCGGCACGGCGTACGCGCCGACCGGTTCGCGGCCTTCCGGCAACGTGAACGCATGGCTGTAGCCGGCTCGCTCCGCAGCCGCGCGCACCGTGGCGTTGTGCCGACCCCGCGGATAGGCGAGCAACCGCACCGAGTGCCCGAGCAGGCTCTCCAGGAGCTCTCGACTGTCGGTCAGGTCCCGGACGCACTCCTCGAGGCTGAGGGTGGTCAGATCGAGGTGCGAGAAGCTGTGCGACTCGAACCGGATTCCCACGTCCTGCATCTCCCGCACCTGCTCGATCGTCAGCGTGGTCAGTGGCTGCGCCGGCGGGGTGTCCACCCAGTCGACCGGTCGACCTGCCGTGGTGAGCGTCTCGGCGACGAGGAAGACCGTCGCAGGAAGCCGGTGCCGCGTCAGGATCGGGAGGGCATGCTCGTGGAGGCTGCTGAAGCCGTCGTCGAAGGTGAGGGCTGCCATGCCGCGGGGCAACCGCCCGGTGGCGTCCAGCCGGTGCGTGACCTCGTGCAGCGGAACCACCGACCTGCGCCTGCCGAGCCACGCGAGGTGTTCGTCGAGCACCGCGGGCTCGACCGACATCGGAGAGCGCCATCCGGGCTGCACGGCGTGGTAGCAGAGGATGGTCATCGTCGTCCGCCGAGCACTCGCGCGTACAGGTCACCGACGGCGTGGGCGGTGACGGTGCTGGAGAAGTGCTGCTCGGCCCGGAGCCGTCCTGCCTGCCCCATCCGACGGCTGAGCCCGGGATCGGTGAGCAGCTTCCGCAACGCGGCGGCCAGCTGTTCCGGCGCCTGTTTCGGCACCACGTAACCGGTCTTCCCCTCCTGGACCACCCGGGCGACGTCACCGACGTCGGTGGCAACCACCGGCAGCCCCGCCGCCATCGCCTCGAGCACCGACAGCGGCATGGCCTCCCACCAGGACGGCAGACAGAAGACGTCCGCGGCCGCATAGGCGTCGGGCATCTCCTCCGGCAGCCGGGTGCCGAGCAGGACCGCGTGGTTCTCTGCTGCGGCATGCACCGGCTCCGCGGCGGCGGGACCCTCATCGGGGGTTCCGCCCAGCAGCCACAGCTCGTGCTCCACCCCCTCCTCGCGCAGCATCCGGGAAGCCTGGATCAGGTCGAGCACACCCTTGCGCGGAGTCAGCAGGCCGACGTAGAGGACGCGCGGCGGCCGGTGCGGGGGCTCGGGCTCGGCGTACCGGGAGGCGTCGACACCGTTGTCGACCAGGCACACCCGCTGCTCCCCGAGCGCCGCGCTGAGCGCACGGTGCCCGGCCGTCCACACGGCGACCACGGCATGCGCCGGTGACATCGCGACGCGCATCACCAGACGCGCCCGTCGGGTGGTCAGCCAGGTCTCGATGTTGCCGCCGTGGGCGTGCACGACCACGGCGCATCCGCGGGCACGTCCGGCGAGTGCCAGCAGTCCGGCGCGCAACACCGTCACCGTCGGAGCGAGCGCCGAGTTGATGTGCACGACGTCATGCCCGCGCGCAGACCGCCACACCGCCACTGCGTCCTTCAGCGTCCGGGCCACGTTGGACACCGATGCCTCGCCGCCCTCGGGGGTGCCGTGATGGGCAACGTTGAGAAAGGTGATCTCGTGCTCGTGCGCGAGCGCGCCTGTGCGCAGGTCGTTGAGGAAGCTCGGGATCCCTCCGCGGTCCGGAGCCCCCTTGCCGACGAGAAGCACGCGGGTCATGACGTCCCCCTCCACGCGAACTGTGGGAACGTCACGGTAGCGCGTGGCGGCGAACTCCGAGTAGCGCTCGTAGAGGTGGTCCGCCTCGGCAAGCAGCGCCTGGGTTCGGGGCAGCTGCATCTGCTGCCGGATCGCCATCTTGCGCGAGTCCCGTTCCGCCGACGGGCGGCCGACGTGCGTCTCCACCACCTCGCCCCTGCATTCCAGCCGGTTCATCTCCTCCACCAGGGCGAAGGCGGCGGCCTCGTTCTCCGGAGTCGGCCGGTAGGGGACGAACGATGTACCGAAGCGCTGGTTGACCGTGCTGATGACCGAGCCGAAGTCGTTCACGACGTCATCGAAGAGTCCGACCACGAACCCGTGCCGCATCGGCCAGGTGGTGCGGTAGAAGTCGAGGTACTCCAGCAGAGCGTCGTCGGCGGTGAGGGTCGGCCGCCGGATCAGGTACGACGACACGGCGTCCGCCGGGCGGCGGATCAGCACCAGCGTCGGCAGCCCGAGACGGACCGCCCGCAGCACGTGCGGGGCGCCGTGGAGGTGGCGGCCCACGTGCAGGCCGGGTCCGTTCGCGACCGCGAACGCAGCCACGCTGAACGTGTTGCCGGATCGCAGGAAGCCCTCGATGACGATGGCGGTGTCCCGTCGGGCCAGGGTGCTGCGCTTGTCCGGCCGGGCGAGCATGGCGACGTCCCACACGTAGGGGGTCCGCGCCAACGGACGCCTGGCGTGGTGCCGGAGGCGGTCGACCGCGCGCCGGATGGTCACGCGGTCGACGGTACCGCCGGTGGCCGTCGCCCGGCCCACGATCGGTCGATTTTTACCGCAGCACCACGAAGTCGTCCCACGAGATGCCGCTGAGGGCATCCCTGTCGAGGCGTCCGCGCCACACCCGGCGGCGGTCGTTCTCCTGCTCCGCCTTCAGGCACGACTGCGAACCGGAGTTGTCGCCGATGTAGCAGCCGTAGTTCTGCAGCGTGCGAGCGATCACCCTCGCCTCCGGAGACAGACGGCGCCTGTCCAGGTTGACCCAGGGCGCGATCGCGAGCCGCTCCCCCTGCGCACCGAAGCCGAAGTTGTTTGTCTCGCAGTCGACCATCGGGCTGCAGTACCCGTCCGAGGTGCGGGTCTCCACGAGGAACATCTGCAGCACGTGACCCAGGTCGGTGTCGTTCGCGACGCCGTACCGCACCAGGTCCTTGCGGATCACCATCGCGTCGGAGATCCGACCGCGGCTGGTGAAGTTCCGGGAGTCGTTCGACCTCGGGTTGCGGTGGTCGAGGCCGTTGGACCGGTGGTAGGTGATCGCACCCGCGCTGGCCCTGATCAGGCGGGGACCGACCACCTCGGCGTCGGCGCAGAACATCGTGAAGCCGGAGGCCCGGTCGACGACGCACAGCGGCGAGTCGCTGGTTCCGGTGAGCATGTCCCCCAGCCACTCGGGCGCGTGGAACCCTCGACGTTCGAGCCGGCGCGCCATCGGGTGGTGGTCGCCGGTCAGCCGCCAGATCGGGTCACGCGCCCGGCCCATCGCGAAGGCGGTGCCCCAGTCGTTGCCGTCCACACCGTTGATCCGGGGGAACGGGTACTCCCGCTGGTCGGGGTGCGAGCGCATGAAGGACCGGAACGCCCGGGTCCGAGCGCGGTCGATGGGGTCACCGATGATCCGGCTACGGAAGAACGAGTCACGGCTGTAGGGGACGAAGGGCCGCCGCCGGCGGCGTCCCGCGTAGGCAGGGGCGGTCTCCGCCCAGCCGACCGAGGTGACGGCGCCAGCGGCTGCCGCCGCGACGCCCGTCCTGAGGAGGTTTCGACGTGTGAGGTCGTACATGGTGGATATATCCCGAAAGTGTCGACAGCAGTCGAGATACGGTACACGTCCCTGAATGCGCCTATCGCGCAGATCGCGCCCGGGCGAGTTCGGACCCACCACGACCCACCCGGTTGCCGGTGAGCGGACGCCTTCCTAGCATGTGCACAGGACCGTCGGTCCGGAGCGGGGGTTCACATGGGCGGCGCAGACCTGGTGACCGTGGTGGTCCCCGCTTGCAACGAGGAGAAGTTCCTCGGTGCGTGCCTCGACTCGGTGCTCGCCCAGGACTATGCCCAGCTCCAGGTGGTCGTCGTGGACGGCGACTCCAGCGACGGCACCGCTGACGTTGTCCGGAGCCGGATGGCGCAGGACGACCGGGTCGAGCTGCTGCGCAACGCGCGCCGGAACATCCCGTCCTCACTCAACCTCGCGGTGCAGCAGGCGAGGGGCCAGTGGCTGGTCCGCGTCGACGCGCACTCGACGATCGGCCGCGACTACGTACGCACGGCGGTTGAACGGTTGCGGGAAGGCACCTGGGGCGGGGTCGGCGGGCGCAAGGACGCGGTCGGCCGGACACCCGCAGGCCGTGCGATCGCGGTGGCGATGGCGAGCCGGTTCGGCGTAGGCAACTCGACGTACCACTTCGGGACGACGGCGCAGGAGGTGGACCATCTGCCGTTCGGGGCCTACCCCACCGAGCTCGTGCGACGGGTCGGCGGGTGGAACGAGGAGCTGACCGCGAACGAGGACTTCGAGTTCGACCACCGGCTGCGGGAGGCCGGGATGCGTCTCCTGTTCGAGCCGCAGATGGTGATCCGCTGGCACTGCCGGCAGTCCATCGCCGACCTGTACCGGCAGTATCACCGCTACGGCAAGGGCAAGGTGGACGTCGCCTGGC
The DNA here is from genome assembly GCA_035249775.1 of Nocardioidaceae bacterium. Classification (GTDB taxonomy): domain Bacteria; phylum Actinomycetota; class Actinomycetes; order Propionibacteriales; family Nocardioidaceae; genus Nocardioides_C. The sequence goes on from DATFGA010000233.1 coordinate 7,838, forward strand.
TCCACCCGGAGTCCCTGCACCTGCGGCACGTCGCCCCGCCGGCGTTCGTGGCCGGTGCCACGCTCGGCCTGCTCGTGGCGGCCCGCAGCCCCGGCCGGTGGCTCGCGATGATGACGCCCTACGCGCTCGCGGTCGCCGCTGAGTCGCTGCGCTCCGGGAGGCAGCTGCAGACACCCGGTGAGCGCATGCGCCTGCCCGCCGCGTTCGTCGCCATGCATGTCGGCTGGGGGGTCGGCTTCTGGTCCGGTGTCCGGACCACGCTACCGGGACAGCTGCGAGGCAGAGCCGGCCGCGACCAGCCCGGGTAGTCCGTCCGGGCTACCGGTCTGCACCGGTTTGTGCAGCCTGCACGGGGCATGGTGACGCGCGCCGGGGCGCCCCTACAGTCGGTCCCACAGCACTCGGGGCGGGAGACCTGTCATGAACCAACGCATCGGCCTGGCTCGACTCGCCGGCCCGACGATCGCGGTGCTGTCTGCGGCCGGCCTGGCCGCCGCGGCAACCCAACCCGCCGTCGCGGCAACACCACCGGGGGCGATCTGGCACCTGGACGAGACGACCACGGGCGCGCAGGCGATCGACAGCTCCGGCAACGGCAACCATGGGACACCGCACGGTGACGTGGTGATCGGGCAGACCGGCCGGCTGGGCACGGCGTACTCCTTCGCAAACCCAGGGGCGTGGGTCGAGGTCCCGTCGTCCACCAGCCTCAACCCCGGCAGGCGGAACTTCGCGTTCTCCGCCTCGGTGAACTTCTCGGTGGCACCGGGGCCGGGGGTCACCTACGACATCATCCGCAAGGGGCTGTCAGCGACCTCGGGCGGCGAGTACAAGCTCGAGATCGTCAACGGCGGCCGGGTCAAGTGCGAGACCAAGGACTCTGCGCGCCGCCGGATCGTCATCACCGGCCCGAATGTCAGCCTCGCCGACGGCACGTGGCACCAGGTCGGGTGTGCTCGCGTCGGCTCGTCCTGGCAGGTCATCATCGACGGGAAAGTGAAGTCGAAGACCGTGACGCTCGGCTCGGTCAGCAACACCAAGACGCTGGCGATCGGGTCGAAGTACGGCCAGGATGACGGCACCCCCGGTCTCGTCGACGAGGTCCGCGTCACGATCGGCTAGCCGCCTCATCGGCCGCCCCACCGGGCGGCCGTCACCTCCCCGACTGCTTGACGGCCGCCTTCTTCCCGCTCGACCTCTTGGCCGCCGCCTTCTTGGTGGTCGCCTTGTTCGCCGTGCCCCTCTTCGCGGTGGTTGCCCTCGCCCCGCTGAGCGGCTTCGGGCCGGCGCCTGCTCGGCTCGCGGTCTTCGCGCGGGCCGTCCTCGTCGTCTGTGCCGCACGGCCGGCGAGGAGCGGCTTGAGGAACTCCCCGGTGTAGCTGTCGGAGTTGGCCGCCACCTCCTCGGGGGTGCCCTCGGCGACCACCATGCCGCCGCGGCTACCGCCCTCGGGACCCATGTCGACGATCCAGTCGGCCGTCTTGATCACGTCGAGGTTGTGCTCGATCACCAGCACCGAGTTGCCCTGGTCGACCAGCCGGCCGAGCACCATCAGCAGCTTGCGGATGTCCTCGAAGTGCAGGCCGGTGGTCGGCTCGTCGAGGACGTAGACGGTGCGCCCGGTGGACCGCTTCTGCAGCTCCGCGGCGAGCTTGACGCGCTGCGCCTCACCGCCGGACAGCGTCGGCGCGGGCTGGCCGAGCCGGACGTAGCCGAGGCCGACGTCGACCAGCGTGCGGAGGTGCCGGGAGATCGCCGGGATCGCCTCGAAGAAGTCGACGGCCTCCTCGATCGGCATGTCGAGGACCTCGGCGATCGTCTTGCCCTTGTAGTGCACCTCGAGCGTCTCGCGGTTGTAACGGGCGCCGTGGCACACCTCGCACGGCACGTAGACGTCCGGCAGGAAGTTCATCTCGATCTTGATGGTGCCGTCGCCGGAGCACGCCTCGCAGCGGCCGCCCTTGACGTTGAACGAGAACCGGCCCTGCATGTAGCCCCGGACCTTCGCCTCGGCCGTGTTGGCGAAGAGCTTCCGGACGTGGTCGAAGACG
>DATFGA010000234.1:0-9663 GCA_035249775.1 Nocardioidaceae bacterium
GGACCCGGCGCTGGGCGACGTGGCCGCCGCCGACCACGAGCACGCGGCGACCGGCCAGGCGGAGCCCCGACGGGTACGGCGGGAAGTCCCCGCTCACGCGTCCGTTCCCTTCTGCGCGACCCCGGCCGAGTCGAAGGTGGCCATCTCCCGCAAGGTCGCACCGGCGGCCTCCACGATCGGGAACGCCAGCACAGCACCGGTCCCCTCGCCCAGCCGGAGGTCGAGGTCCACCAGCGGCCGCAGGCCGAGCGCGTCGAGCGCGATCACGTGCCCGGGTTCGACGCTGCGGTGCCCGGCGAAGCAGCGCGACACCGCGTCGGGGGCGAGGGCCTTCGCGACCAGGGCGGCGGAACCGGCGATCACCCCGTCCAGGATCACCGGGACCCGGCGGGCCGCCGCGCCGAGGATGAACCCGGCGATGCCCGCGTGCTCGAAGCCACCGAGGGATGCGAGGGTGTCGACCGGGTCGTCGCCGACGGGTCGGTCCCGCAACGCGGCCGCCACGATCTCGATCTTGCGGGCCAGGGTCGGGTCGTCGATGCCGGTGCCGCGGCCGGTGGCGAGCACCGGGTCGGCGGGCGCGAGCGCAGCGATCAGGGCGGCCGAGGGCGTGGTGTTCGCGATCCCCATGTCACCGGTCAGCAGGCAGTCGTAGCCACGGTCGACGAGCTCGGCCGCGACCTCGATGCCGGCGAGCAGACCCTCGACAGCCTCGCCCCGGGTCATCGCGGGCCCGGTCGCCAGGTCCGACGTACCGGCCCTGATCTTGCGGTCGAACAGGTCCGCACCCGGCGCCAGCTCTGCGGCGACGCCCATGTCGACGACGAACACGTCGGCCCCGGCCTGCCGCGCCAGGACGTTGACCGCGGCGCCGCCGGCGCGGAAGTTGGCGACCATCGCCGCGGTGACCTCCTGCGGCCAGGGGCTGACCCCTTGCGCGTGCACGCCGTGGTCCCCGGCGAACACGGCCACCACCGGTCGGCGCAACGGCAGCGGCGGGCAGGTGCCCTGGATCCCGCAGAGCACCACCGATGCGTCCTCGAGCGCGCCCAGCGCGCCGGGTGGCTTGGTGAGCTGGGCCTGGCGCGCGAGTGCGTCGCGTACGGCGCCGGCGTCGAGCGACGGCACCGCGGCGATCGCCTCGCGGAGCAGGGTGGCGGGATCGGTCATCCGCCCATTGTCCCCGCGTCCGCTGCACCGGTGGAACACGACCACCCTGCGGACTAGTGTCGGAACCGCCCACAGCAGTGACCCTCAGGAGGATTGATGAGTCTCGACCGCCCCGTCGCCCCGAACCCCTACGAGCTGCTCCCCTCGGTCCCGTCGTTCACGGTCACCAGCACCGACGTACAGGACGGTCAGCCGCTGAAGGACGACCAGGTGGCCGCCAAGGGAAACACCTCGCCGCAGCTGAGCTGGTCCGGTGCTCCCGAGGGCACGAAGAGCTTCGTGGTGACCTGTTTCGACCCGGACGCGCCGACGCCGTCGGGGTTCTGGCACTGGGTGCTGGTCGACCTGCCCGCCGACGTGACCTCGCTGGAGACCGGCGCCGCGCAGGGCAACCTGCCGGCCAACGCGTTCCACGTCCGCAACGACGGCGGCGAGATGGGGTTCATGGGCGCCGCTCCGCCGGAGGGCGACATGCCGCACCGGTACTTCTTCGTCGTGCACGCCGTCGGCGAGGAGAGCCTGGGCGTCGACTCCAACGCCTCCCCCGCAGTGGTGTCGTTCAACCTGGCGTTCAAGACCCTCGGCCGCGCGATCGTCCACGGCACCTACCAGCACTGACCCCCGGCCGACTTGTAAGACGCGTGAGCGGCTATGACCGCCTACCGTTCTGACAGCTCGGCGTAGAGGTCGGAGGCGAGGAACATCGGGAGCACGTGCTCGGTGGCGACCGCGAGGTCCAGGGAGCCGTCGGTGACCCGGGCGGGGTCGACGAAGACGATCTGCCGGCCCTCGCCGACGGTGATGTCGTCGTCGGTGAGGTCCACCCGGCCGGCCCAGATCTTCCAGTGGTCGGCGAGGTGCGTGGACACCTTCGGCGAGTGCTGGACCACCTCGTCGAACCACAGCCGCAGACCGCTGTCGAGATGCAGGCCGGTCTCCTCCTCGAGCTCGCGGTAGAGGGCGGTCTCCCACTCCTCACCCTCCTCGAGGTGTCCCCCCACGAGGCCCCACTGGTTCGGTGCGACCAGTGCGTGCTCGTCCCGTTCCTGGAGGAGCAACCAGCCGCGCGCGTCCACCAGCACCACGCTGGCCAGCAGACAGTTGCGCTGCTCGCAGGGAGTCTCGTCCGCGGCGATGGGCGCCGCGTTGCTCCGGGTCACTGGGCCTCCAAACGGGTTGCTCGTCCTCGAGCGGGTGCTGCACACTGAGGCACCCACACCCACAATCTCACAGCGGCATTCCGCAACCCCCTGGTCGATGCGACGAGGGGGTGTTCGCGTGCCGCCCGGACCCCGTCGAGGAGCCAGCGTGCTGTACGTCGCCGTGGCGGTTCGTGCCTTCCGGCGCTACTCGACCTACACCGCGGCCACCCTGGCCGGGATCTTCACCAACTGCGTGTTCGGCGTGATCATCTCGTTCACCTACATCGCGGTGTGGCAGCAGAACCCCGACGCCGGCGGCTACGACGTGACCGATGCGCTGACCTACTGCTGGCTGGCCCAGGCGATGATCATGACCGTCGCGATCTGGGGCGGCGGCGCACCCGACGAGCTGGCGGCGAGGATCCGCACCGGCGATGTCGCGATCGACCTCTACCGGCCGGTGAACTTCCTGGGCTGGTGGCTGGCCGGCGACCTCGGCCGGGCGGCCTACCACCTGATCACCCGTGGCCTCGCGCCGACCGTGGTCGGGGCGCTGCTGTTCGACCTCCGCTTCCCACCGTCCGTGGCCGCCTGGGCCGGCTTCCTCGTCGCGGTGGTGCTCGCGGTCGTGGTCAGCTTCGCGATCCGGATGCTGGTGGCCTCGTCCGCGTTCTGGCTGCTCGACCAGGCCGGCGTGAAGAACCTCGCCGCGGTGTTCTCGATGTTCTTCTCCGGCCTCGTGGTCCCGCTCGTGCTGTTCCCCGGCTGGACCCGGGACGTGGTGATGGTGCTGCCATGGTCCGCGTTCGTCCAGGTCCCGGTCGACATCTGGCTGGGCCGGCGTACCGGGATGGCGATGCTGTCGGGCCTCGCCTTCCAGGTGGGTTGGTGCGTCGTACTGCTCGGCCTGTGTGCGCTGGTGCTGCGCCGCGCGAACCGCAAGGTGGTGGTGCAGGGTGGCTAGCCGCACCGCACAGCAGCTGATCTGGGGTGGACGCGCCTACCTGATGCTGTCCTGGATGTGGATCCGGGTGTCGATGTCCTACCGGACCTCGTTCGTGGTGCTCACCCTCGGCCAGTTCTTCATCACCGGGCTGGACTTCGTGGCGATCGTGATCATGTTCGCCAGCGTCGACGCGCTCGGTGGCTTCTCGCTCGCCGAGATCGGCTTCCTGTACGGCGGGTCCGGACTGTGCCTGGGACTGGCCGACCTGGCCCTCGGCAACATCGAACGGCTCGGGAACCGGATCCGGATGGGCACGTTCGACGCGATGATGGTGCGCCCGGTGCCGTTGTACGCACAGGCGTGCGCCGACGAGTTCTCGCTGCGCCGGATCGGCCGGATCACCCAGGCGTCGTTCGTCCTGGCCTGGTCGATCACCGCGCTCGACCTGGACTGGTCGGTGGCGCGGGTGCTGATGGTGCCGTACCTGGTGGTGTGCGGGACGCTGATCTTCCTGGCGATCTTCACCCTGGGCGCGGCGTTCCAGTTCTGGACCACGGACGGTTCCGAGGCCGCGAACGCGTTCACCTACGGCGGCAACACGGTCACGCAGTACCCGCTGACGATCTACCCCACCGAGGCGATCAAGGCACTCACGTTCATCGTGCCCTTGGCGTTCGTGAACTGGTATCCCGGTCTGTTCATCCTCGGCCGGCCGGACCCGCTCGGGCTGCCGGCCGCCATGCGGTTCGCGGCCCCGGTGGCTGCGTTGGTCCTCGGCCTGCTGGCCGCGCTCGCCTGGCGGTCCGGTGTCCGCCGCTATCGATCGACGGGAAGCTGACATGTCCTTGATCCAGGTGGAGAACCTGTCCCGCACGTTCGTGGTCCGCCGACGTGTCGGCCGGTTCCGGCGCGAGGCGCATCTCGTGCGCGCCGTCGAGGATCTCTCGTTCACCGTCGGCCGCGGCGAGATGGTCGGCTACATCGGCCCGAACGGGGCCGGGAAGTCGACCACGATCAAGATGCTCACCGGCATCCTGGTGCCCACCGCCGGGCGCCTGTCCGTGGCCGGAATCGACCCGTCCCGCAACCGCGTCGACCTGACCCGACGGATCGGCGTGGTCTTCGGGCAGCGCACCACGCTGTGGTGGGACCTCCCGCTGCGGGACTCCTTCGAGCTGCTGCGCCGGATCTACCGCGTCGACACTGCGCGGTTCCGGCGCAACCTCGCGGAGTTCACCGAGCTGCTCGACCTCGGCGGGCTCCTCGACACGCCGGTGCGGCAGCTGTCCCTGGGCCAGCGGATGCGCGGCGACCTCGCCGCCGCGCTGCTGCACGACCCGGAGATCCTCTACCTGGACGAGCCGACGATCGGCCTCGACGTGGTCAGCAAGGGCCGGTTGCGCGAGTTCCTCCGCAGCATCAACGCCGAACGCGACGTCACGCTGCTGCTCACCACCCACGACCTCCAGGACATCGAGCAGCTGTGCTCACGGGTGATGGTGATCGACCACGGCAGCCTGGTGTACGACGGGACGCTGGCCGGTCTGCACGCACGAGGATCATCGACCCGCACGCTCGTCGTGGACCTCGTTGACGCGGCCGACCCGATCGACGTACCTGGGGCGGACGTGCGCCGCGTCGAGGGGCCGCGGCAGTGGCTCTCCTTCCCCGCCGACGCCAGCGCTGCGCCGGTGGTGGCCGCCGTGGCCGCGAGGTACGACGTCGCCGACCTCTCGATCGCCGAGCCGGACATCGAGGACGTGATCCGCCAGATCTACACCGGTCCTGACCAGTTTCGCTTTTCTTGACTCATTCCAGAAAAGGTGGTTGGGTCGTAGACATGTCCGTCCACGCCACCACCGTCCTGCGCGATGCGGGACTGCGGGTGACCAAGCAGCGGGTCGCGGTGATCACCGCCCTCGCTGACGCGCCGCACTCGGGCGCCGACGCGGTGCTGACCCGGGTGCGCGGCGAGGTCGGCCAGGTCTCCACCCAGGCCATCTACGACGTGCTGCACACCCTGACCGGGCGTGGCCTGGTCCGCCGGATCCAGCCGGCCGGCTCATCGGCGCGCTACGAGCTACGGGTCGGTGACAACCACCACCACCTGGTCTGCCGGCAGTGCGGTGCGGTCGCGGACATCGACTGCGCCATCGAGACCGCCCCGTGCCTGGAGGCGGCGGACCTGGACCGGCACGCCCCAGGCTTCGTCGTCGACGAGGCCGAGGTGACCTTCTGGGGCGTCTGCACCACCTGCTCCTCGGCCGAAGCACAGACCTGACCCGTACGACACACCACCCGTCCAGACCACGAACGACAAATCAGGAGGACAAGCATGGCCAGCCATGACACCCGGCCCAACGGCGGTTCCACGACCGGCGCCGGCGCACCGGCACCCAGTGACCGCAACTCTCTGAGCGTGGGCAGCAACGGCCCGCTGCTGCTGCACGACGTGCACTTCATCGAGCAGATGGCGCACTTCAACCGTGAGAAGGTCCCCGAGCGTCAGCCGCACGCCAAGGGTGCCGGTGCCTTCGGAGTCTTCGAGGCGACCGAGGACGTCTCGCAGTACACCAAGGCCGCCCTGTTCCAGAAGGGCGCCAGCACCGACCTGCTGATCCGGTTCTCCACCGTCGCCGGCGAGATGGGCAGCCCGGACACCTGGCGCGACGTGCGTGGCTTCTCGCTGAAGTTCTACACCGACGAGGGCAACTACGACCTCGTCGGCAACAACACGCCGATCTTCTTCGTCCGCGACCCGATGAAGTTCCCGCACTTCATCCGCAGCCAGAAGCGCCTCCCCGACTCGGGTCTGCGCGACAACCACATGCAGTGGGACTTCTGGACCCAGAACCCGGAGTCGGCTCACCAGGTGACCTACCTGATGGGCGAGCGTGGTCTGCCGCGCACGTGGCGGAACATGAACGGCTACGGGTCGCACACCTTCATGTGGGTCAACGAGGCCGGTGAGAAGTTCTGGGTCAAGTACCACTTCCACACCGACCAGGGCATGGAGTTCTTCTCCAACGAGGAGGCGGCGAACATGGCCGGCGCCGACGCCGACTACCACCGCCGCGACCTGTTCGACGCGATCGAGCGGGGCGACCACCCGACCTGGACGGTCAAGGTCCAGGTGATGCCCTACGAGGACGCCAAGACCTACCGGTTCAACCCGTTCGACCTGACCAAGGTGTGGCCGCACGGCGACTACCCGCTGATCAAGGTCGGCAAGATGACGCTCAACAAGAACCCGGAGAACTTCTTCGCCCAGATCGAGCAGGCAGCGTTCTCGCCGGGCAACGTCGTCCCGGGGATCGGCCTCTCGCCGGACAAGATGCTGCTCGGCCGGGCGTTCGCCTACAACGACGCCCAGCGGAACCGGATCGGCACCAACTTCCACCAGCTGCCGGTCAACCGGCCGAAGGTGGAGGTGGACACCTACATGTTCGACGGGCAGATGAACTTCCTGCAGAGCGACGCCAGGCCGGTCTACGCGCCGAACTCCCAGGGCCGTGGCTGGAGCGACGGTCAGGGGAACCCGGAGGAGATCTGGTCCGTGGACGGCGACCTCGTGCGCTCCGCCTACGAGCTGCACGCCGAGGATGACGACTTCGGTCAGCCGGGCACCATGGTTCGCGAGGTGTGGAACGACGCGCAGCGCGAGGCGGCCGTGAACCAGATCAGCGGCGCCCTGCTCGGCGGCGTCGGCGACGACGTGCTCGAGCGTGCCTTCGAGTACTGGAAGAACGTCGATGCTGACTTCGGCAAGCGCATCGAGGAGAAGGTCCGCGCCGGCAGCGCGAAGGAGCCGGTGTCGGGGATGAGCGAGGCCTGATCGACCCCACCGGCTGACCGCCGGAGAGCACAGGACAGTGGCGCGGACCGGGTGCGGTCCGCGCCACTGCTGTGTCCAACCGGCTAGCGGCGACTGCTGTAGGTCACGAGCACCGAACCTCCCCGGTCCGACTCGACCAGAAGTCGGTTCGCGTTTCCGGGATCGACACCGTCACGAACCCGAAGCGTCCAGGTGCCACCGGTCTCCGGAGCGACCGCTGGCTCAACGACAGCGTCACCGACGTCTCCCAGCTTGTTTCCACTGGTGTCAGCCAGGTAGACGTGCACGTTGTTGTTGTTCGTCAACGACGCGGTGCCCTCGATGCGCCACTCGGTTCTCCTGGTCCGCAGCTCCGCCGAACTCACCGTCACGGTGTCGACCACCGGGGAGACCGTCGCCGAAGCGGACGAGGTGAGTCCTGTGGGTGACGTGACCGTCAGCGTGAACGCCAGAGGCACCGGCGTGTTGGGCATCTGGAAGCTCAGGGACGGCGCCGCCATGTTGAGCCCCGACACGGGTGTTCCGGCGTCCTGCGTCCACGAGTACGACGTGGCGTTGGTGCTCTGCGAGCCGTCGATGGTGACCATCTGCCCGACGAGCGCGGTCTCGTGTGACGAGGTTGCCGTCGCGACCGGTGCCACGTCCTGGCCCAGGACCTCGATCTTCAACGGATCGCTGGTCTTCGGGCCGCCCGGACCCTCCACCGTCAGCTGGAACCACAGCGTGGCCGGTTCGGCAGGTGCCTGGAAGGTTGCCTTTGCCGTGTCCGCACCGGTGAGCGTCACGAGCGGCGCCGGCTCAGCGGGAACCGGTGCACCGGTCACGGGATCCGTGCCGGGCAAGGCCGCTGGGTCCGCGATCTGCGTCCAGGCGTAGGCCGTGGCGTTGTAGGAGGAGCTGCCGTCGAGGGTGACCATGTTGCCGGCCATCACGGTTGCCGGAGCGGTAGCCACAGCCGTGACGTCTTCGACAACGCCGAGAACATCTCCGCCGATCGTGACCGGTGCCGTGTCGGAGCCACCTTCGGCCGACGAGACGGTGACTGACGACGGCGGGATCGCCACGTCACTGACCGTGACCGTGCCGCCAACCAGCGTGGCACCCTCATAGCCTGACAGGTTCAGAGCCGGCGGGGCGTCCTGGTCGCTGGAGGTCGCGGTGACGGTCAGGGTCTTGGCGGTGGCGTCGTACGACGCACTGCTGACCGTCACCTGGTCGGTGACCGGAACAGTCTTGACCGCCACGGGTTTGTCGCTGGCGTTCGTGATCGTCACGCTCTCAGGGACCGCACCCTCGAGCTTCACCCGCGCGTAGAAGTTGGCCCCGTCTCCGGCGAGCTTGGTGACCGGGATGCCGTCGCCGCTGACCGTGACAGCATCACCGTCGTCCGCCTTGGCGAACACGTCGAGATACCTGCCGTCCGCGGTCTCGCTGTAGGTCACGCGACCGGGGTCGATGCCTGCGTTCGTCGACACCTTGCCCATCAGCGAGAACATGTCAGTCTCAACGGTGTTGATGCCCGGACCGCCGATGTTCGGCCCCTCGATCCTGAAGAAGTTGGTGTCCAGCAGGCTGCCGGTGACTCGAGTCGGGACCGCCGGGTCACCGATGTACGTGTCTCCGTCCGCCGTCTCGACCAGACCACCTTCTGCGACCAGGAACGGGTTGATCCGCGACTTCAGGGCGTCGCCGAACTGGAGAACGCTTGCACCGATGTCTTGCGTGTAGTTGATGCCGTCCTCCGTGTCGGTCACGTTGAAACTGTCCACACCGTAGGGATGGGTGACCGTGTAGGTGCCCGTCGACGGTGTGTCGATCCGGATCCGCACCCGTCCGAACACCATCTGCTCGTCGATCGCCGGGCCCGGGTCGTCGCTGGCGAACGTCGCCTCCAGCGCGAGGGTCAGGCCCGCGCTGCCACCGCTGGGCAGCTCGATGGCCGAGTCGGCGGCCATGTAGAAGCTCTCCATCGGGAAGTTCTCCGGGAACGACATATCGCCCGAGGGGTTCTGCATCTCACCGCGGAGGAAGACCGGATCGCACATCGGGTCCTCGAGATCGAGGCACTGCTCGAGCCGAAGCCCGGTGCTGTCCTGGTACCAGACCGGGAAACCATGCTCGCTGCTGACTGGTCCGACGGCCGACATGCCGGTGGGCGGCGCCTGCACAGGCGTCGCCGTCGCATACGTCGCACCGGCAGCGATGAGTCCGAATGCACCCAGCAGAGCACAGCTTCGCTGCAGGCGACGACGGGTTCGAGGTGGCTCGGAGTGGTGGTGGTTGCCGCCTTCACCGAGTGGCTGGCGACTTTGAGTCATAGACATAGGTTGTTCCCCTCACGTCGACCGCGAGTCGACGAATTGCTGTGGAACACCCCGGCGAAGCAGCCCCCGAAAAAATGCCGATCGTCCAGGTGTCGCTTTGACAACCCAGATGGTTGAACCCCACGGTTGGGAAAACCTTGTGAAAACCTGGGGCAGAATCAGCGCATGAGCATGGAGAGCGGCAGCGGCGTGCAGATCGACGTCCTCGGTGAGCCCTACTTCGCGGAGACGATCGATCTTCCCGAC
>DATFGA010000235.1:0-2792 GCA_035249775.1 Nocardioidaceae bacterium
GTTCGCGGCCGCGGAGAAGGCCGGCCGCGACCTCTACTACGAGGCGGCCGTGGCCGGGGCGATCCCGATCCTGCGCCCGCTGCGTGAGTCGCTGGCCGGTGACAAGGTGCGCCGGGTGCTGGGCATCGTCAACGGCACCACCAACTTCATCCTCGACAAGATGGACACCTCCGGCGCCGGCTTCACCGAGGCGCTCGAGGAGGCGCAGGAACTCGGCTACGCGGAGGCCGACCCGACCGCGGACGTGGAGGGCTTCGACGCCGCCGCGAAGGCCGCGATCCTGGCCAGCCTCGCGTTCCACACCCGGGTGACCGCCGCCGATGTCTACCGTGAGGGCATTTCCGAGGTGACCGCCAGCGACGTCGCCTCCGCCCGGGAGATGAACAGCGTGGTGAAGCTGCTCGCGATCTGCGAGCTGACCGAGGGCCCGAACGGCCCGGCGGTCTCCGCGCGGGTGCACCCGGCGATGATCCCGCGGTCGCACCCGCTGGCCAGCGTCCGCGAGGCCTACAACGCGGTGTTCGTCGAGAGCGAGGCCGCGGGACAGCTGATGTTCTACGGTCCCGGCGCCGGTGGCGCGCCGACCGCGTCGGCCGTGCTCGGCGACCTGGTGACGGTCTCCCGCAACCGCCTCAACGACGTGCGCGGCCCTGGCGAGTCGGCGTACGCCCAGGCCGAGGTGCTGCCGATGGGGGAGACCGAGACCCGCTACCACGTCGCGATCGACGTCGACGACAAGGCGGGCGTGCTGGCCCAGGTGGCGCACGCCTTCGCCGAGCACGACGTGTCGATCCAGACCGTGCGGCAGGAGGGCCGCGGCGACGACGCACAGCTCGTCGTCGTCTCGCACCGCGCGCTCGACTCCGACCTGTCCGCGACCGTGGAGACGCTGCGGAAGATGGACGACGTGCACGACGTGTCGTCGGTGATGCGGGTCGAGGGAGACGCGGAGTGACCGGACAGGCGCAGACCCACCAGTGGCGCGGCGTGCTCGAGGAGTACCGCCCCTGGCTGAACATCCCCGACGGCACCCCCACCTTTACCTTGCGCGAGGGCGGCACCCCGATGGTCGACAGCCGATGGCTCACCGAGCTCACCGGCGCGCAGGTGTGGCTGAAGGTCGAAGGAGACAACCCGACCGGGTCGTTCAAGGACCGGGGGATGACCGTGGCCCTGTCCGTGGCCGTCGGCGAAGGGGCGGAAGCCGTCGTGTGCGCCTCGACCGGCAACACCTCGGCGTCGATGGCCGCCTACGCCGCCCGGGCGCGGATCAAGCCGCTGGTGCTGGTCCCCCAGGGCAAGATCGCGGCCGGCAAGCTCGCCCAGGCCATCGTGCACGGTGCGCAGGTGATCATGGTGAAGGGCAACTTCGACGACTGCCTGCGCCTCTCGCGCGGCCTCGCCGAGGACTATCCCGTCGCGCTGGTCAACTCGGTGAACCCGATGCGGCTCGAGGGCCAGAAGACCGCGTCGTTCGAGATCGTCGACTTCCTCGGCGACGCCCCCGACGTGCACGTGCTTCCGGTGGGCAACGCCGGGAACATCTCGGCCTACTGGAAGGGCTACGTCGAGTACGAGAAGGCCGGCCAGAGCTCGCGCACACCGCAGATGCTCGGTTGGCAGGCCGCCGGCGCGGCACCGTTCGTCGCGGGCGCACCCGTGGCCGACCCCGAGACCGTCGCCTCGGCGATCCGGATCGGCAACCCCGCGTCCTGGCCGCTGGCGATCGCCGCGCAGGAGCAGTCCGGCGGCCGGTTCGGTGCGGTCACCGACGAACAGATCCTGGCCGCCCAGCGACAGCTCGCCGCTGAGGACGGGGTCTTCGTCGAGCCGGCGTCCGCCGCCGGCGTGGCCGGGCTGCTCCAGGACGTCGGGTCCGGGGTGTCGTTCGCGGGCAAGACTGTGGTGATCACCGTGACCGGGCACGGCCTCAAGGACATCGACACCGCGTTGTCGACCTTCACCGACCTCGTCGACACCGTCATCGACGCCGACGTGGCGGCCGCTGCCGACGCCGCGGGCCTGCGCTGAGCATGCCCACCTTCGTCACCGGGCGGGTGGAGGTCTCCGTGCCGGCCACCAGCGCCAACCTCGGTCCCGGCTACGACTCCCTGGGCCTGGCCCTGGACTTCCGGGACACCGTGACCGCGCAGGTCGCCGGCTCCGGACTGACGATCACCGTCGAGGGCGAGGGCGCCGGGACGGTCGCGCTCGACGAGAGCCACCTGGTGCACCGGGCGATGACCAGCGCGTTCGAGGCGATGGGCTGCCCCGTCCCGGCCGTCCGGGTGCACTGCGAGAACAAGATCCCGCACGGCCGTGGCCTGGGGTCGTCGTCGGCCGCGATCGTGGCCGGCATCTGCGCCGCCCGCGGACTCGTCGCCGGCGGCTCACTGCTGATGGACGACGACGCCGTCTTCGACCTCGCCGCCCGGCTCGAGGGGCACCCGGACAACGTCGCGCCGGCGTTCTACGGCGGCTTCACCATCGCGGCCACGAGCGACGGCCGGTCTCGCGCGGCCACCGTCTCGGTCGACCCTCGGGTGCACGTCGTCGTGTTCGTGCCGCCCGAGCCGGTGGAGACCAAGCTCGCCCGACAGCTGCTGCCCGCGGTGGTCCCGCACGCCGATGCCGCGGCCAACGCCGGATGTGCGGCGCTGCTCGTGGCGGCGCTGAGCCGGCAGCCCGAGCTGCTGCTCGCCGCGACCGAGGACCGCCTGCACCAGGACTACCGGGAGCCGGCGATGCCGCCGACCCTGGCCCTGGTCAGGGCGCTGCGGGCGGACGGGGTG
>DATFGA010000236.1:0-4151 GCA_035249775.1 Nocardioidaceae bacterium
ACGCGGCCAGGCTGGCCGGGACCGACGAGTCCGTGATCGCCGCGCCGAGCGTCTCCTCGCCGGTCGCCGGGTCCACGTGTACGACGCGCGGGGTGCCTGCCTCGTCGACCTCGACGACATGGCACGGGATGTTGTCGAGCCACTCGTTCGCGACCACCAGACCGTCGACCGATTCCGGCAGCGCGGACGTCCAGCCGATGACCGGCGCCAGGTCGGCCGGTCGCGCGGCGACCTCGACGCCCAGCAGGATCAACGACGGGTCGAGGTCGTGGATCTGGCTGAGCAGCTCTCCGCGGCCTGCGCCGATGTCGACGACGGTGTCCAGACCGGCCCGGTGGACGAGCTCGACGAGCGCGGCGGCGAACAGCGGTGAGGCGTGCACGGAGGTGCGGAAGTGGGCGGCCGGCGACTCACGACGGAAGAAGCCGTCCGGGCCGTAGAGGGCGGCGTCCCACGCGTTCTTCCAGGTCGGAGCGGTGGTCGGCGGCGGCATCGCGGGCATGCCGAGGGACGTGGTGCTGGTCATCGCCCCAGGCTACGGCTGTGACCTACCCCACCCGGCTCGCGGGTTCCGCCCCGTTTTCCCGCGGCGTACGCTTTTTGTGCACGAGCCAACAGACCGTCCGGTACCCGCACGTTTGGGACTGGAACGAAAGGTTCCTGATGATGCGTACTTCGAAGGCCCGCATCGGCGTCGTCGGCGCAGGCCGGGTCGGCGCCGTCCTCGCAGCGGCCCTCCGCACCGCCGGACACGAGATCGTGGCCGTCGCCGGTGAGTCACCCGCCTCTCGCACGCGGATCGAGACGCTGCTGCCCGGCGTACCCGTCGACAAGCCGACCGCTGTCGCGCGGGCCTGCGACCTGCTGCTGCTCACCGTCCCCGACGACATGCTCGACAACGTGGTGAACATGCTCACCGCGAGCGGCGCGATCCGCAGCGGGCAGTACGTCGCGCACACGTCCGGCCGTCATGGGCTGGCGGTGCTCGAACCCGCTCGCGAGGTCGGCGCGCACGTGCTCGCGATGCACCCCGCGATGACCTTCACCGGCACCGACGTCGACCTGGCCCGGCTCGCCGGCTGCGTCTTCGGCGTCACCGCCGCCCCGGACACCCGCGCCCTCGCCGAGACCCTCGTCGCCGACCTCGGCGGCACCCCGATCTGGGTGCCGGAGGACCGGCGCACCCTCTACCACGCCGGCCTGGCGCACGGCGCGAACCACCTGGTCACCCTGGTCAGCCAGGCGATGGACCTGCTCCGCGAGTCCGGCGCCGACGACCCGGCCGCCACGCTGCGACCGCTGCCCACCGCTGCCCTCGACAACGCGCTGACCTACGGCGACGCGGCGCTGACCGGCCCGATCGTGCGCGGCGACGTGAACACCGTCCGCGCCCACCTCGCCGACATCGCCGAGAACGCCCCGCACACCCTCGAGTCCTACGTGGTGATGGCCCGCGCCACCGCGAACACCGCCGTGCTCGACGGCCGGCTGCTGCCGATCCGGGCGGCCAAGATCATCGGCATCCTGAACGACGCGGTCAGCGGAGTGACCACCGGACGCGGAGCGTGACCGCACCGGTCGTTGCCCGCACCCGAGCCGAGCTCGCCGAAGCGCTGGCAACCACCCGCAAGGCCGGCGGCCGGGTGGCGCTCGTCCCCACGATGGGCGCCCTGCACGAGGGACACGTCGCGCTGGTCCGCGAGGCCGGCCGGCTCACCGGCCCCGACGACGCCGTCGTGGTCTCGATCTTCGTCAACCCGATGCAGTTCGGCCCGAACGAGGACCTGGCCCGCTACCCGCGCACGTTCGACGAGGACCTGGAGAAGTGCGCCGCCGAGGGGGTCGACGTGGTGTTCGCCCCATCGGTCGACGAGGTCTACCCCGGCGGCGAGCCGCAGGTCACTGTGCAGCCCGGACCGGGCGCGGAGATCCTCGAGGGCCGCAGCCGGCCCACCCACTTCCGCGGCGTGCTCACCGTGGTCGCGAAGCTGTTCGGCCTGGTCCGCCCCGACCTCGCGGTGTTCGGGCAGAAGGACTACCAGCAGCTGGTGCTGGTCCGCCGGATGGTCGAGGACCTGTGCATGGGCGTCGAGGTGGTCGGCGCCGAGACCGTGCGCGAGGACAGCGGCCTCGCGCTCTCGTCGAGGAACCGCTACCTGAACGAGGAACAGAAGCACGAGGCGCTGATGTTGTCCGAGGCGCTGCGCGCAGCACAGGAGGCCGCGTCGGACGGTGCGGACCACGCGCTCGCTGCCGCGCGCGCCGTACTCCGGCGGACCACCCTGGTCGACCTGGACTACCTGGTGCTGACCGCACCGGACCTCGGCGAGGCGCCCGCGTCCGGCGACGCCCGGATGCTGGTCGCCGCCCGGATCGGCGGCACCCGGCTGATCGACAACACCGCACTGCACCTAGGGAGTGGCAGCTGATGTTGCGGACCATGATGAAGAGCAAGATCCACCGCGCGACGGTGACCCAGGCCGACCTGCACTACGTCGGCTCGGTGACCGTCGACGAGGACCTGCTCGACGCGGCCGACCTGCTCCCCGGTGAGCTGGTGCACATCGTCGACGTCACCAACGGCGCCCGGCTGGAGACCTACACGATCGCCGGCGAACGCGGCTCGGGGGTGATCGGCATCAACGGTGCCGCCGCCCGGCTGGTGGCGCCCGGTGACATCGTGATCCTGATCGGCTACGGCCAGATGGAGACCGCCGAGGCCCGCGACTTCCAGCCCAGCGTGGTGTTCGTCGACGCCGACAACAAGGTGGTCGGCACCGGCTCGGACCCGGCCGAGGCGCTGCCGGGCAGCGGTCTCGTGCGCGGCGACCTGGTCGCCCGGTAGCCTCCGCAGGTGACCCACCTCCCGTCGCGGCTCGCCGCCCCACCCGCCGGCTGGACGACGTACGCCGACGTGGTGGTGATCGGGTCCGGGATCGCCGGGCTGACCGCGGCCCTGCAGGCCCGGACGGTCGGCTCGGTCCTGGTGGTCACCAAGGACAACCTGTCCGCCGGCTCCACCCGGTGGGCGCAGGGCGGGATCGCCGCCGCGCTCGGTCCCGGGGACACCCCCGACCAGCACCTGCACGACACCCTCGTCGCCGGGGCCGGTCTCTGTGACGAGGACGCCGTGCGCACCCTGGTCACAGAGGGCCCCGACGCCGTCCGGGACCTGATCGCACTCGGCACCCGGTTCGACCACACCGCGGCCGGTGAGCTGTCGCTGACCCGCGAGGGAGGCCACCTGCGGGACCGGATCGCCCACGCCGGCGGCGACGCGACCGGCGCGGAGATCCAGCGCGCCCTGGTCGCCGCGGTCCGGGCGGCCCCCGACATCGCGGTCATCGAGCACGCGCTCGCGCTCGACCTGGTCCCGGGCCACGCCGGCGGCGTCGCCGGGGTCACCCTGCACGTGATGGGCGAGGGGCAGCGCGACGGCGTGGGCGCGGTGCTGTGCCGAGCGGTGGTGCTCGCCAGCGGCGGCCTCGGGCAGGTCTTCTCCGCCACCACCAACCCCGCGGTGGCCACCGGTGACGGGATGGCGCTGGCCCTGCGCGCCGGTGCGGTGCTCCGTGACCTGGAGTTCGTGCAGTTCCACCCGACCGTGATGTGGCTCGGGGCCGACGCGAAGGGGCAGCAGCCGCTGATCTCCGAGGCGGTCCGGGGCGAGGGCGCGTTCCTCGTCGACCACACCGGCGACCGGTTCATGACCGGCGTCCACCAGCTCGCCGAACTCGCACCGCGCGACGTTGTCGCCAAGGCGATCATGCGCCGGATGCGAGCCAGCGGGACCGAGCACGTGTGGCTCGACGCCCGGCACTTCGGCGCCGACAAGTGGGAGCGCCGGTTCCCGACGATCCTGGCCAGCTGCCGCAGCCACGGCATCGACCCGGTCACCGACCTGGTCCCGGTCGCCCCTGCCTGCCACTACGCGTCCGGCGGTGTCGCGACCGACCTGGACGGTCAGTCGTCCGTGCCCGGCCTCTTCGCCTGCGGCGAGGTGGCCAGCTCCGGGGTGCACGGCGCGAACCGGCTGGCCTCCAACTCGCTTCTCGAGGGCCTGGTGTTCTCCCGGCGGATCGCGGCCGTCCTGGCCACCGGGCTCCCCGAGCGGCAGGAGCCTGCGCCGGACCACCGCGCGACCGGCCTGG
>DATFGA010000237.1:0-10619 GCA_035249775.1 Nocardioidaceae bacterium
AGCGGGAAGTTCCACGGCGTGATCATCAGGCAGGGCCCGACCGGCTGCTTCATGGTGATCAGCCGCGACGCACCGTTCGGGGCGACCGAGTAGCGGCCGGCGATCCGGACCGACTCCTCGGAGAACCAGCGGAAGAACTCCGAGGCATAGGCGATCTCGGCCTCGGACTCCTTGAGCGGCTTGCCCATCTCCAGCGTCATCAGCAGCGCGAGGTCGTCGGCGCGCTCGGTGATCAGCTCGAACGCGCGGCGCAGGATCTCGCCGCGGTCTCGCGGGGCTGTCCGCGCCCACTCCTCCTGGGCGGCGACCGCGGCCTCGAGAGCGGCCGTGCCGTCCGCCACGCCGGCGTCGGCCACCGAGGCGATCGTCTGCCCGGTGGCCGGGTCCTCCACCTCGAAGGTCTTGCCGCCCTCGGCGTCGCGCCACTTCCCGCCGATGAACAGCTGCTTGCCGACCGCGTCGACCACGGATCCCTCATGAGCGCTGAGTGTTGACATGGGTCGATCATGTCTCGACGCGGCACCGGCGACAAGGACCCCGGTTTGACAGGTCCGGCCCGCGGGGCTTGGGATTGGATCGTGCCAATCCCTTCCCGCACCGGTCCCCCCGCACGTCGTACGCCGCTCGGCTCACCCTGGTGGCGACACTCGGTCTGCTACCAGATCTACGTGCGCAGCTTCGCCGACGCCAACGGCGACGGGGTGGGTGACATGGCCGGGATCGAGCAGCGGCTGCCCTACCTGGCCGAGCTCGGCGTCGACTCGGTGTGGATCACGCCGTTCTACACCTCGCCGCAGCACGACCACGGCTACGACGTCGCCGACTACCGCGACGTGGACCCGCTGTTCGGGACCCTCGCCGACTTCGACGCGATGCTGGGACGCGCCCACGAGCTCGGCATCCGGGTGATCGTGGACCTGGTGCCCAACCACACCTCCAGCGAGCACCCCTGGTTCCGTGAGGCGCTGGCCGGGTCACCCGAGGCCCGCGAGCGCTACGTGTTCCGGGACGGCAGCGGCCGCGACGGCGACAGGCCTCCGAACAACTGGCGCTCGATCTTCGGAGGCCCGGCGTGGACCCGGGTCGAGGACGGGCAGTGGTACCTGCACATGTTCGACGGCACCCAGCCGGACCTGAACTGGTGGAACCCCGAGGTGGGCGACGAGTTCGAGTCGATCCTGCGGTTCTGGCTAGACCGGGGCGTGGACGGCTTCCGGATCGACGTGGCGCACGGCCTCTACACGCCGAGCGACCTCGCCGACAGGCGGCGCGGCGAGAGGATGCCGATGTGGGACCAGCCCGAGGTGCACGAGGTGTACCGGCGCTGGCACAAGGTGCTCGAGGAGTACGACGGCGACCGGATGGCGGTCGCCGAGGCATGGACGGACTCGCCGGAGGCGATGGCCCGCTACATCCGCTCCGACGAGCTGCAGCAGGCCTTCAACTTCCACTGGCTCGGCGCCCGCTGGTCGGCGGCGGCGTTCCGTGACGTGGTCACCGAGACGCTGGCCGCGGTCGGCCTGGTCGACGCCACCGCGACCTGGGTGCTGTCGAACCACGACGTCGTGCGGCACGTGACGAGGTACGGCGGCGGCCCGGTCGGACTGGCGAGGGGCAGGGCGGCAGTCCTCACCATGCTGGGGCTGCCCGGTTCGTCGTACATCTACCAGGGTGAGGAGCTCGGGCTCGAGCAGGTCGAGGTGGAACCGGAAGACCGGCAGGACCCGGCGTTCTTCCGCGGCGGACAGGTCGGCCGGGACGGCTGCCGGGTGCCGATGCCGTGGTCGGGGTCGGTCCCGCCGTTCGGGTTCGGACCGGGCGACGGGCAGCCGTGGCTGCCGCAGCCGCAGGCGTGGGAGGACCTCACCGTGCAGGCGCAGGAGCAGGACCCGGACTCGACGTTGAGCTTCTACCGCACGGTGCTGGCCACCCGCCGCGAGGTCACCGCAGGCATCGGCGACGAGGTGACGATCCTCCGGACCGCGCCCGGAACGCTCGCCTTCCAGCGCGGGAAGGCACTGGTGTGCATGGTGAACTGCGGCTCGCGCAACGCGAAGCTCCCCCCGGAGGCCGGGGAGCTGATCCTGTCCAGCGGACCGCTCGGGACCCCCGGGATGCTGCCACCGGACACCGCCGCCTGGTTCCGGCCCGTCTGAGCCCTCGGCTCAGGGCTCCAGGGAGGCGTTGTAGCGGGCCAGCCGCTCGGCCAGCTCGGTGAGGTCGTCCGCGCTCCATCCGGAGAGGCGGCCGGCGAAGTCCGAGCGCCGCTCCTGGCGCAGCGCAGCGATCCGCCGGTGACCCAGGGCGGTCGCCTCGATCCGTTGCGCCCGGCCGTCCGCCGGGTCGGTGCTGCGGGTGACCAGGCCGAGGTTCTCCAGGTGCGCCACCTGGCGGCTGACCGCGCCCTTGTCGATGCCGAGGTCGTCCACGATCTGCGCGGCGCGACCCGGCCCCTGCTCGACGACGTGCAGCAGGATGCTGAAGGCCGTGGGCTGCAGGTCGGGGTGGATCGTGCGGGCGTTGACCGCGGTCTTGCGGCGGACCCGGCGCAGCAGCACGCCGAGCTCGCGTTCGATGCTGCGCAGCGAGTCGGCCTTGCTGCTCACCGGCTCGTCCCGTCGTCGGGGTGCTCGATGGTGGTTCGCAGCGGTACCTCGCGGATGCACAGGACCGCGACCAGCGCGAGCACGACGAACGGTGTGGTCAGCAAGAAGATGTGGGCCGTGCCGACGCCGTACGCGTGCTCGAAGACCTCTCGCACCGGACCGGGCAGCGTCGCCATGTCGGGGATCGAGCGGGTGGTCTCGCCGGAGCCGTCCAGCTCGACGCCCAGCCCGGACAGGCCGGCGGCGACGTTGCCGGCGACCGAGCTGCCCAACGCGGCGCCGAGCCCGGACACGCCGATCGACCCGCCGAGGGTGCGGAAGAACGACACCAGCGAGCTGGCCGCGCCCATGTCCCTCATCGGGGTGTTGTTCTGGACCGCGACGACGAGGTTCTGGTTCATCCCGCCGATGCCGGTGCCGAGCAGCGCCATGTAGAAGCCGACGAGGGTGATCGAGGTGCGGTCGTCGATGGTGCCGAGCAGCGCCGAACCGACCACGGTGAGGGCGGCGCCGGCGACGATGTACGGCTTCCAGCGGCCGTAGCGGCTGATCAGCCGGCCGGTGGTGATGCTGGAGAAGAGCAGCCCGCCGACCATCGCCAGGGACATCAGGCCGGCCGCGGTCGGCGACATCCCGCGCGAGATCTGGAAGTACTGCGAGAGGAAGACCGTTCCGGCGAACATCGCGACCCCGACCATCACGCTGGAGAACGTGGCCAGGCTGGTGGTCCGGTCCCGGAACAGCCGCAGCGGGATGATCGGCTCCTTCGCCCGGGCCTCCGCGTAGAGTGCACCGGCGAGCAGCAGGACCGACGCGGTCACCATCCACGCGGTCGCCGGCGACGCCCAGTCGAACTGGTGGCCGGCCAGGGACACCCAGATCAGCAGCAGCGAGACACCGCTGATCAACAGCGCGGCGCCGGCGTAGTCGATGGACACCTCGCGCTTGATGGTCGGCACGTGCAGGGTCTTCTGCAGGACGACCAGGGCCACCGCCGCGACCGGGATCCCCACGTAGAAGCACCAGCGCCAGCCCAGGCCGGGGGTGTCGACGATCAGGCCGCCGATCAGCGGCCCGCTCACGGTGGCCACCGCGAACACCGCGCCGAGGTAGCCGGAGTAGCGACCGCGTTCCCGCGGCGAGACGATGGTGGCGATCACCACCTGGACCAGGGCGACCAGGCCGCCGACGCCGACGCCCTGCACGGCCCGCGCGCCGATCAGGAAGCCCATGTTCGGCGCCAGCCCGGCCAGCACGGACCCCGCCACGAAGACCAGCAGCGCCAGCTGGACGAGCAGCTTCTTGCTGAACAGGTCCGCGAGCTTGCCCCAGATCGGGGTGGTGGTCGAGGTGGTGAGCAGGCTGGCCACGATCACCCACGCGTAGCCGGACTCGCTGCCGTCGAGGTCGGCGACGATCCGCGGCAGCGCGGTGGCCACGATCGTCGAGGACAGCATCGCCACGAACAGGCTGAGCAGCAGGCCGGAGAGCGCCTCGAGCACCTCGCGATGCGACATCGGCTCGGCCGCCTCGACGACGCGGACCGGCTGGGTGCTCATCGCGCCACCGTACGGCCATTAGTTGTCTCTATCAACCAATGGCGGTCAGGGCGCGGGATGACGCGCGTCGTACCGCAGGAAGCTGCGTTGCAGGCCGACGGCGACCAGCACGCCGATCACGCAGGCGATCCCGCCGAGGACCAGCGCCACCCGCTCCGTGGTCCCCTCGCCGAGGCTGCCGGCCAGGAAGTCACCGGCTCGCGGGCCGCCGGCGACGACCACGATGAAGACGCCCTGGATCCGGCCGCGCAGCTGGTCGGGGGCGGCGACCTGGAGGATCGTCGAGCGGTACGCCGCGCTGACCATGTCGGCCATCCCGGACACCGCCAGGAACAGCACCGCCAGCCAGAGCGCGGTGGTCAGTCCGGCGGCGCCGACCGCGAGCCCGTAGACGAGCACGGACACCACGATCGCCAGCCCCTGCAGCCGGACCCGGCTGACCCAGCCGGAGAACAGGAACGCCAGCAGCGCGCCCGCAGCGGGTGCGGCCTGGAGGATGCCGACGGTGGCCGCCCCTCCGCCGTACACCTTGAAGGCCAGCGCCGGGAACAACGCCCGTGGCTGGGCGAGCACCATCGCGCACAGGTCGAGGACGAACGTCATCCGCAGGTTCGGGGAGCGCCGCAGGAAGCGCAACCCGTCGAGGACCGAGCGCAGGCCGGCGCGCGGACTGTCCGCCAACGGCGGCATCTTCGGCAGCCGCAGCAGCGCGTAGTACGCGGCCGAGAAGGTGATCGCGTCGAGGGTGTAGGCGGCCTCGAACCCCTGCCACTTGATCAGCAGCGCGCCGAGGACCGGCCCGACGGTGAAGCCGAGGTTGAACGAGGCCATGTTCAGCGCGCTGGCCGCCGGCAGCAGCTCCTTGTCCAGCAGCCGCGGGATGATCGCGCTGCGCGCCGGGTTGTTCAGCGCGTAGAACGCGGACTGGACCGCCACGCAACCGAACAGCACCCACACCGAACCGAGGTCGAGGAAGGCCTGGGCGGCGAGCACGAGGGAGACCGCCCAGAGGCCGGCGGAGGCGAGCAGGGCGAGGCTACGCCGGTCCATCGCGTCGGCGATCGCCCCGCCGTAGAGGCCGAACGCGACCAGCGGGAACAGGCCGAAGACGCCGACCAGCCCGACGTAGAACGACGACCCGGTCAGGGCGTACACCTGGATCGCCACCGCCACCGTGGTCATCTGCTGGCCGAGCTGGGCGATCGAGTTGCCGAAGAACAGGCGGCGGTAGGGCGCCGAGACCTGCAGCGGGCGGATGTCGGTCAGGAGGGCGCCGAGCCAGGCCCGCGCCCGACCACCCCGCAGTTCCGCCACGCAGACACCCTAAGGAGTCCGGCGTTAATCCCTTGTCCGGGTCTGGAGGGGGACGTACGGTTATCGCACACGAGAGAGGAGGTGGTCCAGAAGTGCATTCTTTACGGACTCGTGAGGTGGCTGCTAGCTAGCAGCGCACCGGGCCAGCTCCCGGCCAGCCGAAAGGCGGCGCTTGCTGGCAATTCCTAGCAGTCACCCGGCCCGTAGGCGCTCCGGTAGTCCGACCGGAGAGTGGATTCGATCCACGACGCCTACGGGTCGTTTCCTTTCCCCGAGTTGTCAGGCCCTGTGACCGCTATGGCGCACACAGGGGCTGACAAGTCGGTTCAGGGGGCGAGGCGCTCGGTGGTCCAACCCGCGGCGGTACGTCGGTAGCGCAGCCGGTCGTGCATCCGGCCCCTCCGGCCCTGCCAGAACTCGACGATCTCCGGCGCGACCCGGAACCCGCCCCAGCTCGGTGGCGCAGGGATCTCCTCGTCGTCCCCGAAACGTGCGGCCAGCTCGTCGTACCTCTGGTCGAGCGACGCGCGGTCCGGGACGACCTGCGACTGCGGCGAGGCCCATGCGCCGAGCTGGGAGCCGCGCGGCCGCGTCGCGAAGTACGCCTGGTTCTCCTCGCGGCTGAGCCGGGTCGCGGTGCCCTCCACCCGCACCTGCCGCTCGAGGTCGTGCCACGGGAACAGCAGCGCGCACGCCGGGTTGGCGGTCAGCTCGACGCCCTTGCGCGACTCGTAGTTGGTGTAGAACACGAACCCGCGGTCGTCGAGGCCCTTGAGCAGGACCATCCGCGAGGACGGTACGCCGGCCGGGGTGGCTGTCGAGACGACCACGGCATTGGGCTCGTGCAGGCCGGCGACCACGGCGTCGTGCATCCAGGTGCGGAACATCCGGACCGGGTCGTCGGCCAGGTCCTGCTCGGCCAGCCCGCCGACTGCGTACTCGCGTCTCAGCTCGCTCAGCTCGCGTTCCTTCACGCGGTCGAATGTAACGGGCCGGGTGACGACCGATCCGGTGACCGGGCAGAATGCGACCGTCGGAGCGAATACCGGAACCAAGGAGTCGAGATGAGCGAGGTTCAGCACGGGCTCGAGGGCGTGGTGGCGTTCGAGACCGAGATCGCCGAACCGGACAAGGAAGGCTCCGCCCTCCGCTACCGCGGCGTCGACATCGAGGACATCGTCGGCCGGGTGCCGTTCGAGAACGTCTGGGGGCTGCTGGTCGACGGCAGCTACGAGCCCGGTCTTCCGCCCGCGGAGCCGTTCCCGCTGCCGGTGCACTCCGGCGACATCCGGGTCGACGTGCAGAGCGCGGTCGCCATGCTGGCTCCGACCTGGGGACTGCGGCCGCTGTACGACATCGACGACGCGCAGGCGCGCGACGACCTGTCCCGGGCGGCCGTGATGGTGCTGTCGTACGTCGCCCAGGCGGCTCGTGGCCTGGGCCAGCCGATGGTCCCGCAGTCCGAGGTGGACAAGGCGCAGTCGATCACCGAGCGCTTCATGATCCGGTGGAAGGGCGAGCCGGACCCCAAGCACGTCAAGGCCGTCGACGCCTACTGGGCCTCCGCGGCCGAACACGGGATGAACGCCTCCACCTTCACCGCCCGGGTCGTCGCCTCCACCGGCGCAGACGTGGGTGCGTCGCTGTCGGCGGCGATCGGCGCGATGAGCGGTCCGTTGCACGGCGGTGCGCCGTCGCGGGTGCTCGGGATGCTCGAGGAGGTCGAGCGGCGTGGGGACGCGTCGTCGTACGTCAAGGAGCTGCTCGACAACGGGGAACGGCTGATGGGCTTCGGGCACCGGGTCTACCGCGCCGAGGACCCGCGGGCGCGGGTGCTGCGGCGGACCGCACGGGAGCTGGCCGCCCCTCGGTACGAGGTGGCCGAGGCGCTGGAGAAGGCCGCGCTCTCCGAGCTCCGCGAGCGACGGCCGGACCGGGTGCTGGAGACCAACGTCGAGTTCTGGGCCGCGATCGTGCTCGACTTCGCCGAGGTCCCGCCGCACATGTTCACGTCCATGTTCACCTGCGCCCGCACCGGCGGCTGGTCCGCGCACATCCTCGAGCAGAAGCGGACCGGTCGGCTCATCCGGCCGTCAGCGAAGTACGCCGGTCCCTCCACCCGCAAGGCCGAGGACGTCGACGGCTGGAACCCCGGCTGGGCCTAGGCCGAGACGGCACACCTGCCGCACGATGACGATGAAGGACACCGTGGACTCAGCACGCACGTACTGGAACGACCAGGCCGCAACGTTCGACGACGAGCCGGACCACGGCCTTCACGACCCAGAGGTACGACGGGCGTGGCGAATGCTTCTCGCCCGGGACCTGCCACCCGTGCCCGCACGGGTCGCGGATCTCGGCTGCGGCACCGGGACGCTGTCCGTGCTGCTCGCGGAGGAGGGTCATCTGGTCGAGGGCGTCGACCTGTCCGAGGAGATGGTGTCCCGGGCGCGGCTCAAGGCCCGGGACGCCGAGGTGGAGGTGACCTTCAGGCAGGGCGATGCCGCCGAGCCACCCCTCGCGCGCGGGAGCTTCGACGTGGTGCTCTCCCGCCACGTGCTGTGGGCGATGCCGGATCCCTCCGCTGCGCTCGAACGGTGGATCTCGCTGCTCGCACCCGGTGGTCGCCTCGTGCTGGTCGAGGGCTCCTGGTCCACCGGCGCCGGCTTGACCGCGGAGCGATGCGCGTCGCTGGTTCGTGCGCACAGGCAGGAGGTCGACGTACTCCCGCTCGACGATCCCGTCTACTGGGGCAGGGACACCGAGGACGAGCGCTACCTTCTGGTCAGCCGCCGCTGAAGGACCGCGGCACACGCGCCGGCTCGGTCAGAGCGGTTTGCCGTAGGAGCGGGACTTCGGGGACCACTTGTAGTGGCCGAACTTCTCGATCAGCTGGTAGCCCGACGAGGTGTAGAGCGCGATCGCCTCGGGCTGCTCGATCCCGGTCTCGAGCACGATCAGGTCTGCGCCGGCGGCACGGGCTGTCGTCTCCAGGTGCGCGAGCACGGCCCGGGCCAGCCCACGGCGGCGAGCCCCGAGTCCGACGTACATCCGCTTGATCTCCGCCGCCCGGAGCCGGCCGAAGGCGGTGACATCGGCCCGGAACCGCCACCCACCCATGGCCACCGGGGCACCGTCCAGATAGCCGATGAAGAAGGCCCCCTGCGGCGCGTCGAACATCTCGGGGTCCAGAGGAGTCCCGTCCGGACCGCCGTAGCGGGCCCTGTACTCCGCCTGGACCTCCTCGATCAGCGTCCGCGCGTCCGGATGCGTGAACGGCACCTGCCGGATGTCCAACTAGACGCTCATCGAGGTGCCGCAGCTGTCGCAGAACCGGGCGTCGGCGTCGTTCTGCCGTCCGCAGGACCGGCAGAACGGTCCGGACCCGGTGGACGCGCTCGGATACCGGCCGACGCCGAGCTGGTCCATCGAGGTCTTCAGGGCGGGGGCCGCCTCACCAGCCACGTACTTCGCCGCCGCACCCACGAAGCCGAGCTGCAGGAACAGTCCGCCGAGCACGAAGAACGGCAGCGCCGCGAAGAACATCCAGAATTTGGTCGGCTCCGCACCGAAGTCGTCGGAGCCGAACGCCGCGAAGAAGTCCGCGGCCGCGATCCCGATCAGCACCAGCGCCGTTCCCATCAGGAGTACGCCGAGGACTCGGAAGATGGTGCGCTTGGTGGACCGGCCGGACGAAGTGCCGTCGCCCGCTCCGGGCGTGAGGTTGCTCATGGACCGTCCCCGTTTCGGTGGTGCGCTGAAAGTGATGACACAATAGTCGCCAGACAGCCTCGACAACGGAGTCAGGTCACCCCCGCTATTCCACAGAGGTACTTCCGTGTCCGAAGCGATCACCATCCCTGACTCGATCAAGCCCGTCGACGGACGTTTCGGCGCCGGCCCGTCGAAGGTCCGCACGGAGGCGGTCGACGCGCTCGCCGCCACCGGCACCTCCCTGATCGGCACCTCCCACCGGCAGGCCCCGGTGAAGAACCTGGTCGGCCGGGTCCGCGACGGCGTCTCGCAGCTGTTCGACCTGCCCGAGGGCTACGAGGTCGTCCTCGGCAACGGCGGCGCGACCGCGTTCTGGGACATCGCCACCTTCGGCTTGATCCGCGAGCGCAGCCAGCACCTGTCCTTCGGCGAGTTCTCCTCCAAGTTCGCCAAGGCGGCCAAGCAGGCCCCGTTCCTGACCGACCCGACCGTGATCGAGGCACCCACCGGCAGCCGCCCGGAGCCGAAGGCCGAGTCCGGCGTGGACGTCTACGCCTGGGCGCACAACGAGACCTCCACCGCGGTAATGGCTCCGGTGAAGCGGGTCCAGGGTGCCGACGACGGGGCGCTGGTCCTGATCGACGCGACCTCCGGTGCCGGCGGCCTGCCGGTCGACATCACCGAGGTCGACGCCTACTACTTCGCACCCCAGAAGTGCTTCGCCTCCGACGGCGGCCTGTGGGTCGCGGTGATGTCCCCGGCCGCCCTGGAGCGCGCCGCGGAGATCGCCGCCACCGACCGCTGGGTCCCCGCGTTCTTCGACCTGCCGACCGCGATCGACAACTCGCTGAAGAACCAGACCTACAACACCCCGTCCATCGCGACGCTGTTCCTGATGGCCGAGCAGCTCGACTGGTTCAACAGCCAGGGCGGCCTGGACTTCGCGGTCGGGCGTACGACGGACAGCTCGAACCGGCTCTACACGTGGGCCGAGAAGACCGCCTACACCACGCCGTACGTCGAGCAGCCCGACCACCGTTCGCTGGTGATCGGCACCATCGACTTCGACGAGGCCATCGACGCGTCCGCGATCGCGAAAAGCCTACGTGCCAACGGGATCGTCGACGTCGAGCCCTACCGCAAGCTCGGCCGCAACCAGCTCCGGGTGGCGATGTACCCGGCCGTCGACCCGGCCGACGTGGAGGCGCTCACCGCCTGCGTCGACTACGTCGTCGAGAAGCTCTGAGGTAGAGCCGCAGCACGAACGCGCCGACCAGCACGGCCGCACCGATCCAGGCCACGACCCCGTCCGCCCCGCGCCAGCCGTGGGGGCGGGTGGGGTCGTCCGCTGTGTCGGTCGGTGCGGCGGCGGCCGGCGTGGGCGCGGGACTCGCAGTTGAACCGGTCGGGGCGGCAGACGGGGCCG
>DATFGA010000238.1:0-2597 GCA_035249775.1 Nocardioidaceae bacterium
GACCAGCGCCGGGACCAGCCCCGCGCCCTCGACGGTCAGGCCGAAGAGGAGGACGGCGGCGGCCAGCAGCCCGGCGCGGGCCCAGGGCACGCGGCCGCGTTCGGGTTCCGGATGGGGCGCGGTCTCTGTCCCGGGCGCCGTTGCAACCGGCGACTCGGGGTCCGACGGCACCGCCGTCCTGGTACTCGACTCCGGATCCGGCGCGGCTGCAGCCTCCGGACCCGGCCGCACGGTCCCCGCGGTCGGTCCCAGGGTAGAATCGCTGCCCCTCGAGGTGCGAACGCGGTCCGCGAGGCCCTGACCAACAATGATCAGCCCGAGTCCGGTCAGGACAGCGCCCAGCACCAGGGGCAGATAGCCCGGCCCCATCCGCAGGGCGGAGCCCAGCTCGTACCGCGTGGCCGCGACCGCGAAGGCAATCCCGACCACCACGAAGACCCCGCCGGCGAGCAGGCTATCGCGATGCGCGGCCGGGGCCGCCGGACCATTCACACCCGGGCCAGTCTCAGCCGCCAGCGGTCACACCGGACTCCTTGATGATCGGCGCCCACAGGTCGATCTGCTCCTGCAGCTTCTGCCGGTGCGCCTCAGGCGTCACGTCTGCGGCCGGTGCGGGCGGGGCCCCGAGCTCGGCCAGCTTGGCGACCACGGCCTGGTCGGTTAGGGCCGCGGCGAGCGCATCCGTGATCTTGGCGACCACATCGTCCGGTGTCTCGGCCGGAACGTACACCCCGTGCCACACACCGATTTCGACGCCCTCGAGGCCTGCTTCCGCGGTTGTCGGCAGGTCCGGCAATGCCTCGACCCGCTCAGGTGTGGTCACGGCGTACGCCTTTACCTTGCCGGCCTTGATCTGGCCCGTGGTGTTGGTGGTCTGATCGCACATGAAGTCGACCTGTCCGCCCACCAAGTCGGTAAGCGCTGGTCCGGTGCCGTCGTACGGGACCTCCGTCAGGTCCACCCCCATCTCCTTCTCGATCAGCAGACCGCACAGCTGGGAGGCGGCACCGATGCCGGCGTTGGCGTAGCTGACCTTGTCGGCGTTCGCCTTGACGTAGGTGACGAGCTCCTGCAGCGTGTTGGGTTCGAAGTCCTTGCGAGCCACGATGGTCATCGGCACGGTGGTGACCAGACCGACGGTCTTGAAGTCCTCCAACGGCTTGTACGCGAGGTTCGGGTACAGCGCCGGGGCCGTCGACATGCCGATGTGGTGCATCAGCACTGTGTAGCCGTCGCCGTCGGCGTTGGCCACCTCACCGGCCGCCACCGTGCCCCCTGCCCCCTCGACGTTCCGCACCACGATCTGCTGACCGAGCTTCGCACTCATTGGCTCCGCCACCAACCGGGTCACGGTGTCGGTCGGCCCGCCAGCTGCGAACGGCACGATGAAGGCGATCTCGCGGTCGGGGTAACCCTCCGCCCCGGACGCACCCGCGCCTTCGCCGCCTCCGCCGCCCCCGCATCCCGCGAGGAGCAGTGACCCCGCTGCCAGGGCGACCACGCCGACCAACCATGACGGAGGCCCGCCGTTCGAACGGGCCGGTCTCGGATCCATGCCGTCCTCCTACGCCGCTCATGAATGCGCCATTGTGACGTACGCCACCCTAGCGCGGCCCAGCGTCACGCCCGTGTCGGCATGGCGACGCTGTTGGCGCGGTCGCATGAGGTCTAACCGACGATCAATCGCTGACCCTTGCCTCCACAGGAATGACGACCATCAACCTGACCAGATGCAGTAAAGGTTGGCGAACTCCCACGCGGGCAGCAACCTTGACCGAACAGGTCCGCGGACGCTCATTCGTCAATCTCGGCCTGCCGGGCACGACCTGCGGTTGGTGGCCGGCGTTCACGAGACGACCTTCCGCGTGAACGTGAGGTGGGTGACGCCGCTGGGCGAGGAGACCGCCTCGACGTCGTAGGCATCCTCGAGGGCCTCCAGGCCGTCCCAGATGCGGACGCCGCGGCCGAGCACGATCGGGACCTGGACGAGATGCATGTGGTCGACGAGCCGGGCGGTGAGGAAGTCGCGTACGACGGTGGGCCCGCCGCCGATCCGGACGTCCTGGCCATCGGCTGCTTCGCGGGCGGTCTGGAGCGCCTCGGCCGGGGCGGCGTCGAGGAAGTGGAACGTGGTGCCGCCCTCCATCTCGATCGAGGGCCGCGGGCGGTGAGTGAGCACGAAGGTCGGCGTGTGGAACGGCGGGTTCGGCCCCCACCAGCCACTCCAGTCCAGGTCCTCCTGCCAGCCGGGCGGGCCGAACTTGTTGGCACCCATGATCTCGGCGCCGATGCCATAACCGTGGCGCTCGGCGAAGGCATCGTCGACTCCGGCGGTTCCGCCCGCGTCCCAGAACCGGGTTCCGAACATCCACTCGTGCAGACGCTCGCCCGCATGGCCGAACGGGGCATCGGCGGACTGCGGCTCGCCGGTGGCGAAGCCGTCGAGGGAGATGGACAAGTTGTGGATCCGTGTGAGTGACATCCTCGCGCTCCTCGATCGGTGATTGCGCTTTTCCAATTGGTTCTGGGGAGACTGACCAGGGTGGCCGGAGATTCTCCTCGATACGGTTCCGTTGATGCCGACCAGCGTCGGCGCA
>DATFGA010000239.1:0-6630 GCA_035249775.1 Nocardioidaceae bacterium
GTCCGCACGGCCTTCGCCGAGATCGACCTGGCCGCGCTGCTAGCGCGGGCGGTGCCGATCGCGCCGGCGCCCCGGTTCTCGACGTTCCCGGTGGCCAAGGAGGACGTGGCGCTGGTCGTCGACGCGGCCGTGACCGCGGCCGCGGTGGCCGAGACGCTGCGCGAGGGTGCGGGTGAGCTGCTCGAGTCGGTCCGGCTGTTCGACCTCTACACCGGTGAGCAGATCGGCGCCGGCAAGAAGTCGCTGGCATACGCGCTTCGATTCCGGGCACCGGACAGGACGTTGACCGACACCGAGACCGCCGCCGCGCGGGACCGTGCGGTCGCCCTCGCCGTCGAGCGGCACGGAGCCGTGCACCGAGCCTGATGCGCCCGGCCGCCGGTCCGTTTGAGAATATATACATTCTTGTGTATAGTCATGCGTATGGACTCCGGAACAGCAGTCAGGGTCGCGGTCGCCGGCGCCAGCGGGTATGCCGGCGGTGAGGTACTGCGTCTGCTCCTCGGCCACCCCGCCGTGGAGATCGGCGCGCTGACCGGCGGGTCCAACGCGGGCCAACCGCTGGCCACCCTGCAGCCGCACCTGGTCCCGCTCGCCGACCGGGTCCTCGAGGAGACGACCGCAGCGACCCTGTCCGGCCACGACGTGGTCTTCCTCGGCCTGCCGCACGGCCAGTCCGGTGCGATCGCCGAGCAGCTGCCCGAACAGACGATCGTGATCGACTGCGGCGCCGACTTCCGGCTCACCGACGCCGAGGACTGGGAGAAGTTCTACGGGGGACCGCACGCCGGGTCGTGGCCCTACGGGCTGCCCGAGCTCGGCGCGCAAAGGTCCCAGCTGCAGAACGCCACCCGGATCGCGGTGCCCGGCTGCTACCCGACGGTCTCCACCCTCGCCATCGCGCCCGCGGTCGCCGCCGGCATCGCGGACGCCTCCGACATCGTGGTCGTCGCCGCCTCGGGCACGTCCGGCGCAGGGAAGGCCGCCAAGCCGCACCTGCTCGGTTCGGAGGTGATGGGCTCGGCCACCGCCTACGGCGTGGGCGGCAAGCACCGGCACACCCCGGAGATCACCCAGAACCTCCGGGGGCTGACCACCGAACCGGTCAACGTCTCGTTCACGCCGTTGCTGGTGCCGATGCCCCGCGGGATCCTCGCGACCTGCTCGGCCCGGACCTCGGTCTCGGCGCAGGAGGCCTACTCGGTCTACCAGAAGGCGTTCGCCGACGAGCCGTTCATCCACCTGCTGCCCGAGGGGCAGTGGCCGCAGACCAAGTCCGTGCTCGGCTCCAACGTCGTGCACGTCCAGGTCACCGTCGACGAGACCGCCGGCCGGCTGGTGGCCGTCGCCGCGGTCGACAACCTCGCCAAGGGCACCGCCGGCGCCGCGGTCCAGTGCATGAACCTCGCGCTGGGCCTGCCCGAGGCGACCGGCCTCAGCACCGTCGGGCTGGCGCCCTGATGAGCGTCACCGCACCTCACGGCTTCCGCGCCGCCGGTGTCGCCGCCGGTCTGAAGACCTCCGGCGGCAAGGACGTCGCCCTCGTGGTCAATGACGGCCCCCGCTACGACTCCGCCACCGTGTTCACCGCCAACCGCTGCAAGGCGAACCCCGTGCTGTGGAGCCAGGAGGTGGTCAAGGACGGCACGGTGCGCGCCGTGGTGCTCAACTCCGGCGGCGCCAACTGCTACACCGGTGCCGACGGCTTCCAGACCACGCACGCCGTCGCCGAACGGACCGCGCAGGGACTGGGCATCGGCTCGGTCGACGTCGTGGTCTGCTCCACCGGCCTGATCGGGTTGAAGAACGACCGCGACGACCTGGTCGCCGGCGTCGACGCCGCGGTCGCGGGCCTCGCGCAGGACGGGGGCGGCGCGGCGGCCGAGGCGATCATGACCACCGACTCGGTCAGCAAGCAGGTCGTGGTCGAGGGCAGCGGATGGTCTGTCGGTGGCATGGCCAAGGGCGCCGGGATGCTGGCCCCGCAGCTCGCCACCATGCTCGTCGTACTCACCACCGACGCGATCGTGACTGCGGCCGACGCCGACCGTGCGTTGCGCGCCGCGACCCGGGTGTCGTTCGACCGGCTCGACTCCGACGGCTGCATGTCCACCAACGACACGGTGACCCTGATGGCCAGCGGTGCCTCCGGGATCACCCCGTCGGTCGAGGATTTCACCGAGGCGCTGACCCGGGCGTGCACCGACCTGGCCATGCAGCTGCTGGCCGACGCTGAAGGCGCCGACCACGAGATCGCGATCACCGTCCTGAACGCCGCCTCGGAGGACGAGGCGGTCGACGTGGGCCGGTCGATCGCGCGCAGCAACCTGTTCAAGGCCGCGGTGTTCGGCAAGGACCCGAACTGGGGACGGGTGCTCGCCTCGATCGGTACGACGGACGCGGCGTTCGACCCGGCCGACCTGGACGTGGCGATGAACGGGGTCTGGGTCTGCCGCGGCTCGGAGCCGTTCGAGCCGCCGGAGAAGGTGAGCTTCGAGGGACGCGACGTCAGCGTGACCGTTGACCTGAAGTCCGGCCCCGCGCGGGCCACGGTCTGGACCAACGACCTCACGCACGCCTACGTGCACGAAAACTCCGCGTACTCGAGCTGATTGCGATGACCATGGAAGACCTGCACCTCAGCGACAAGCACCAGCGTGCCCTCGCCAAGGCCGCCGTCCTGACCGAGGCGCTGCCGTGGCTCGAGCAGTTCCATGGCAAGACCGTGGTGATCAAGTACGGCGGCAACGCGATGGTCGACGAGGACCTCAAGCGCGCCTTCGCCCAGGACATCGTGTTCCTGCGCTACGCCGGGGTACGCCCCGTGGTCGTGCACGGCGGCGGGCCGCAGATCTCCAGCATGCTGGGCCGGCTCGGCATCGACAGTGAGTTCAAGGGCGGCCTGCGGGTCACCACGCCCGAGGCGATGGACGTGGTCCGGATGGTGCTCGTCGGCCAGGTGGGCCGGGAGCTGGTCGGCCTGCTCAACCAGCACGGGCCGCTGGCGGTGGGGCTCTCCGGCGAGGACGCCGGGCTGTTCACCGCCGAGCGCACCGGCGCGATGATCGACGGCAAGCAGGTCGACATCGGCCTCGTCGGCGACGTGGTGAAGGTGCGCCCCGAAGCGGTGCTCGACATCATCGAGGCCGGCCGGATCCCGGTCGTCTCCGGGGTCGCACCGGACGAGGACGGCCAGGTCTACAACATCAACGCCGACACCGCTGCGGCCGCGCTGGCGGCGGCGCTGGACGCCGAGAAGTTCCTGGTGCTCACCGACGTGGAGGGCCTCTACCGCGACTGGCCCGAGAGCGACGACGTGATCCGGCAGATCGACACCGACGCGCTGGCCTCCATGCTGCCCGGACTCGCCTCGGGGATGGTGCCGAAGATGCAGGCCTGCCTGGACGCCGTGCGCAGCGGCGTCTCCCGGGCCAGCGTCATCGACGGCCGGGTGCCGCACTCCCTGCTGCTGGAGGTCTTCACCGACGAAGGCGTCGGGACGATGGTCGTGCCCAGCCAGGACTACACCGCCGGCGACCTCGAGGAGTACGACCTGTGAACGCCACGACCAGCACCACCGACCACGTGCAGGACCGCTACGCCCGGGCGCTGATGAACACGTTCGGGAAACCGAAGCTGGTGCTCACACGGGGCGAGGGCCCGTTCGTGTGGGACGCCGACGACAACCGCTACCTCGACCTGCTCGGCGGGATCGCCGTGAATGCCCTCGGCCACGCCCACCCGGCGCTGGTCGAGGCGGTCACCCGCCAGCTCGGCACGCTCGGACACGTGTCGAACTTCTTCGCCACCGAACCGCAGGTCGGCCTCGCCGAGAAGCTGCTCGAGCTGCTCGGGGCCGACGGCAAGGTCTTCTTCACCAACTCCGGCACCGAGGCCAACGAGGCCGCGTTCAAGCTGACCCGGCGCACCGGACGCACCCACGTCGTGGCCGCCGAGGGCAGCTTCCACGGCCGCACGATGGGCGCGCTCGCGCTGACCTCCAAGGTCGCCTACCGTGAGCCGTTCGAGCCGCTGCCCGGCGAGGTCACGTTCGTGCCGTACGGCGACGCCGATGCGCTCGCGGCGGCCGTCACCGAGCAGACGGCTGCCATAGTCCTGGAGCCGATCCAGGGCGAGGCCGGCGTGGTCTTCCCGCCGGACGGCTACCTGCAGCGAGCCCGCGAGATCGCCTCCGAGCACGGCGCGCTGTTGTGGCTCGACGAGGTGCAGACCGGGATGGGCCGCACCGGTTCCTGGTTCGCCCACGCCGGCTCCGGTGTCACGCCCGACGTGGTCACCGTGGCCAAGGGGCTGGCCGGGGGGATCCCGGTCGGCGCCTGCATCGCCGTGGGGGAGCACGGTTCGCTGCTGCAGCCGGGCAACCACGGCACCACCTTCGGCGGGAACCCGGTCGCCGCGGCTGCAGCCTTGGCGGTGATCGAGACCATCGAGACCGAGGACCTGCTCGGGAACGCACGCACGGTGGGGACTGCTCTGCGCGCAGGGCTGGTCCACGACCGGGTCGGCGAGATCCGGGGCAGCGGGCTGCTGATCGGTCTCGACCTGGACGCCCCGGTCGCCGCCGCGGTCACCTCCGCTGCGCTGGAGCAGGGCTTCATCATCAACGACTGCGCGCCCGACCGGATCCGGCTCGCGCCGCCCCTGATCCTCACGGAGGATCAGGCCGCCGCCTTCACCGACGCGTGGCCGAAGATCCTGGAGACCGGCTACGCCCAGGCAGGCCAGGCATGACCCGGCACTTCCTCCGCGACGACGACCTCAGCCCCGCCGAGCAGGCGGAGGTCCTCGCGCTCGCCCAGGACCTGAAGCGCGACCGGTTCGCCGCGTCGATCTCGCGGCGCCCGCTCGACGGACCGCGCACGGTCGCGGTGCTCTTCGACAAGCCGACCCTGCGCACCCAGGTCTCCTTCACCACCGGGATCGCCGAGCTCGGCGGGTTCCCGATGGTGGTCGACGGCAACCTCGCCAAGATCGGGGTCCGGGAGTCCATCGCCGACACTGCAAGGGTGCTCGGTCGCCAGGTCGCCGCGGTCGTCTGGCGCACCTACGAGCAGTCCCGGCTCGAGGAGATGGCCGACCACGCCGGTGTCCCGGTCGTCAACGCCCTCACCGACCAGTTCCACCCGTGCCAGCTCCTCGCCGACCTGCTGACCATCGCCGAGCACAAGCCCGCGCTGGCCGGCCTCACCGTGGCTTTCCTGGGCGACTCCGCCTGCAACATGAGTCACTCCTACCTGCTCGCCGGTGCCACGGCGGGGATGCAGGTCCGGGTCAGTGGCCCGGCGGGGTACGAGCCCGACCCGGACGTGCTGGCGAAGGCACAGTCGATCGCGCAAGGGACGGGCGGCTCCGCGTCGTACGTCCTGGACCCGAAGGAAGCCGTCGCCGGTGCCGACGTCGTGGCCACCGACACCTGGGTGTCGATGGGCAAGGAGGAAGAGGCGGAGCAGCGGTCGGCACCGTTCCTGACCTACGCGGTCACCGACGACCTTCTCGCGGGCGCCGCCGACGACGTGGCCGTCCTGCACTGCCTGCCCGCCTACCGCGGCAAGGAGATCGCCGCCGACGTCATCGACGGCCCGCGCAGCCTGGTGTGGGACGAGGCGGAGAACCGGCTGCACGCGCAGAAGGCGCTACTGACCTGGCTGATCCACCACCACGGAGGCGAGCGATGACGTCGACGAACGGTCCCCTGCACGGCAACAGCATCCCGATGACCAAGAACGCCCGCCAGCAGCGGATCATCGAGCTGCTCGGCCGGCACCAGGTGCGCTCGCAGACCGAGCTCGCCGAGCTGCTCGCCGAGGCCGGTGTCTCAGTCACCCAGGCCACCCTTTCCCGTGACCTCGTCGAGCTCGACGCGGTCAAGGTACGGATCCCCTCGGGGGCGCTGGTCTACGCAGTCCCCGCCGAAGGTGGCGACCGGACCCCGCGGGCCGGCGTCGAGTCGGTCGCCTCCGAGGCCCGGCTGGCGCGGCTGCTCGGGGAGCTGCTGGTCTCCGCCGACGCGTCCGCGAACATGGCGCTGCTGCGAACCCCGCCAGGAGCTGCCCAGTTCCTGGCATCCGCATTCGACCGGGCCGAGATCGGCAGCATTCTCGGCACCATCGCCGGCGACGACACCGTCCTGGTGATCAGCCGGGAAGCTAACGGGGGAGAGGCCCTCGCCCAGCGCCTGCTCGCGATGGCGAACGGGCAGAACGACATCGGCACCCACGACCAGAAGGAACACAGTGAGTAAGGTCCTGACCTCCCTCCCCGTCGGCGAACGGGTCGGCATCGCCTTCTCCGGAGGGCTCGACACATCGGTGGCGGTGGCGTGGATGAAATCCAAGGGCGCCATCCCGTGCACCTACACCGCGGACATCGGCCAGTACGACGAGCCCGACATCGCAGAGGTCGCCGACCGCGCCTCGCAGTACGGCGCGAAGCTGTCCCGTGCCCTGGACTGCCGGCAGATCCTCGTCGAGGAGGGGCTCGCCGCACTCGCCTGCGGTGCCTTTCACATCCGCTCCGGCGGTCGCGCCTACTTCAACACCACCCCGCTCGGGCGAGCGGTCACCGGCACGATGCTGGTTCGTGCGATGCACGAGGACGACGTCGACATCT
>DATFGA010000240.1:0-5237 GCA_035249775.1 Nocardioidaceae bacterium
CCGGGTCGCCGACGGCTTCTCGGTCCTGAAGCTGAAGGTCGGCACCGACGCGGCCACGGACGTGGCCCGGGTGCGGGCCGCCCGCAGCGCCGTGGGGGCAGACCTCCGGATCCGCCTGGCCGCCAACCAGGGCTGGACCCCGCGCGAGGCGGTCCGGGTGATCCGCGCCCTGGAGGACACCGCTGCCGACGTGGAGCTCGTGGAGCAGCCGGTCCGGGCCGAGGACCTCGACGGGCTGGGCTGGGTGACCGACCGGGTGCACACCCCGGTGATGGCCGACGAGTCGGTGTACGGCGTGCGCGACCTGGTCGAGGTGATCCGGCGCCGCGCGGCCGACATGGTGAACGTGAAGCTGGCCAAGTGCGGCGGGCTGTCGGTGGCGGGGACGCTGCTCGAGATGGCCC
The DNA here is from genome assembly GCA_035249775.1 of Nocardioidaceae bacterium. GTDB lineage: Bacteria > Actinomycetota > Actinomycetes > Propionibacteriales > Nocardioidaceae > Nocardioides_C. Next base: position 405 of record DATFGA010000240.1, read on the forward strand.
GGGCACACCAGATGGGCACCATCGTCGGCTCGATGATGGAGAGCCACATCGGGGTGGGCGCCGCCGCCAGCCTGGTTGCCGCGCACGGGACGACCGTGACCGCGGACCTCGACGCCGCGTGGTGGGCGGCCTCCTCACCGGTCGTCGGCGGGATGACGTACGACGGACCGGTCGTCGTCCTCCCGGAGGCCCCCGGACTCGGGATCGAGGCCCTGCGCTGATGGCCACCCCGCACCCGTTCCACGGGGACCCCGATGTCCTCGAGGTGTCCGTCCCGGTCGCCACCGTGTGGACCGGCCCCGAGGCCCCGCGCGACGTCGACGCCGCCGCGGTGGCGAACCTCCCGGACGTGGCCGGCTGGGCGGCGTCGATGGACGCGCAGGTCCGCAAGGGCCTGAACGGCCGCACGCTGACCCAGCTGCTGATGGGCGAGGCGGTGCGGGTCCTGGACGAGCGCGGCGAATGGGTGCAGGTGGCCGCGCTCGGGCAGCAGTCCTCCCAGCACGGCGACGGCTATCCGGGCTGGGTACGCCGGGCGCACCTGGCGGAGCCCGCACCCCCGACCGATGGGGCCGATGCCTTCGTGATGAGCCGCTCAGCCGTCTGCGACGTCGATGACGGCAGCCGGTACGAGCTGTCCTTCGGCACGGCGCTCCGGGTCGAGCAGCGGGAGTCCGGCGCGGTCCGGGTGCTCCTGCCCGGTGGCCGGACGGGCCGGGTCGCCGGCTCCGACGTACGCCTGTCCGACCCGTCCGACAAGGCGGCGCAGCCGGCCTTCGCCGTCGACGACATCCTCACCGCAGCACGACAGTTCCTCGGCATGCGCTATCTCTGGGGCGGCACGAGCTCGTGGGGGCTGGACTGCTCCGGGCTGGTGCACCTGACCTACCGGGCGCACGGCGTGCTGGTCCCCCGCGACGCCTACGACCAGGCGGACGACGTGGTCCCGGTGCCGCTGGGCGAGGTCAGGCCGGGCGACCTGTACTTCTTCGCCCGGCCCGGCGAACGGATCTACCACGTCGGGTTCGTCACCCGGCGGGTGTCTCCGGACGGCACCCGGTGGATGCTGCACGCCCCCGAGAGCGGCGAGCTGATCGAGGACGCCCCGATGGCGCCGCACCGGGTGGAGACCCTGGTGTCCGCCGGGAGGGTGCGCCCGGCAGCGGGTTGAGGTCCGAGCTAGTCCCGCCGGGGACCGGTGCTCGCGTCCAGCTCCTGCTTGCTGCGCCCCCTGGAGACGACCAGGCTGACCACCGTGGTGATCGCGAGCGTCCCGACGATCACGGCCAGGGACAGCCAGATCGGGATGTCCGGGGCCCACTTGATGTGCTCGCCGCCGTTGATGAACGGCAGCTCGTTCTCGTGCATCGCGTGCAGCACCAGCTTCACGCCGATGAAACCGAGCAGCACCGCCAGACCGTAGGACAGGAAGATCAGCCGCTCCAGCAGGCCACCGATGAGGAAGTAGAGCTGCCGCAGGCCCATCAGCGCGAAGATGTTCGCGGTGAACACCAGATAGGGGTCCTCGGTCAGCCCGTAGATCGCGGGGATGGAGTCCAGGGCGAACAGCAGGTCCGTGGTGCCCAGGGTGAGGATCACGATGAACATCGGCGTGATCAGCCGCTTGCCGTTCTCCTTCGTGATCAGCTTCGTGCCGTGGTACTCCTTCGTGGCGGGGAAGCGCTTCTCCACCCACTTGATCAGCTTGTTCTCCTCGTACTCGTCCTCGTCCTCGGCCCCCTCCTTGGCGAGCTTGAAGGCGGTGTAGATCAGGAACGCGCCGAAGACGTAGAACACCCAGCTGAACTCGTTGATCGCGGCGGCGCCGACCAGGATGAAGATCGCGCGCATGATCAGGGCGAGGACGATGCCGATCATCAGGGCCGTCTGCTGGTACTGACGGGGCACCTGGAACTTGCTCATGATGATCAGGAAGATGAACAGGTTGTCGACGGAGAGCGAGTACTCCGTCAGCCAGCCGGCGAAGAACTCCGGGCCGGGATGAGGGCTCAGCTCGTGCGGCTCGGCGAAGAACCACAGCGCCAGGCCGAAGAGCACGGCCAGGGATACGAAGAAGATCAGGTGCCGGCTGACCTCCTTCATCGACGGCTCGTGCGGCCGGCGGCCGATGATCAGCAGGTCGACGAGCAGCACACCGACGGTGACCACGATGGTGATCACCCAGATCAGCGGTGAGGCGACGGAGTCACCTAGGAAACTCTCCACGAAACGAACTCCTCCGGAGGTCTTCGGGCGGGCACGGGACCGGTGGGCATCGGTGGCAACACCCAACAGCGGAACCCGGGCACCAGGACAAGGACTAGCTCCGGAGGTCTCTTCCGCTCACACGTCACGACGTGTGGGCCAGCGTCGCCGGGAGGCACCCGTGCACCGGGTGGGATCCGTGATGACGACGACGCTGCGAAGGAATACTCCCCTCCACGAGTCTCCATTCTCCCAGACGGGTGGGTACCCACCAAAACCGACCCGCAACCCGGCCCCACCGGGGCGCGCTACCCGGGCCGGTGCTTCTTCGGCAGCCGGGAGACCACCAGGTCGTAGGAGGCGTCGACCGCCTCGAGGATCTCGTCGTCGGGGATGCCGTCGCCCACCCGCAGGGTGTTCCAGCCGGACCGGCCGATGTAGGCCATCACCGAGGCGTCGTCGGGGTAGCGCAGCAGCCACTCGTCGGCCTCCTCGCGGTTGCCGCCGCACTTGACCCCGACGGAGGTGCCGCCGCCGAGGAACGCGAAGATCTTCCCTCCGGCCGGGGCTTCACCGACCTTTGCGACGACGTCACCCTCCCAGGGCTCGTCCTGCCAGGCCCCTGGCTTCGCCAGGCAGTGGTCGAGCAGCCGCTCGGCGGTGAGCCGCCCGGTCACCGGGCTCCGGCCTCCACCATCTGCCGGAGCTCCTTCTTCAGCTCGGAAATCTCGTCACGCAGCCGCGCGGCGACCTCGAACTGCAGCTCGGCGGCGGCGGTGTGCATCTGGTCGGTGAGCTGCTGGACCAGGTCGGCCAGGTCCCTCGACGGGATGCCGGCAAGCTCCTTGGCGTGCCGGCCGACGTCCTTCGAGGACAGCCCGGGCACCGGCGCCTTCCCGCGGGACTGCTGACGGCCGGCACCGCCCAGCATCTTGCCGCTGAGCAGCTTCTCGGTGTCCTCGTCCTCGCGCGCCAGCATCTCGGTGATGTCGGCGATCCGCTTGCGCAGCGGCTGCGGGTCGACCCCGTTGGCCTTGTTGTAGGCGACCTGCTTCTCGCGGCGCCGGTTGGTCTCGTCGATCGCGCGCGCCATCGAGTCGGTGACCTTGTCGGCATACATGAAGACCTGGCCCGACACGTTGCGCGCGGCCCGGCCGATGGTCTGGATCAGCGACTTGTCCGAGCGCAGGAAGCCTTCCTTGTCGGCGTCCAGGATCGCGACCAGCGACACCTCGGGCAGGTCGAGCCCCTCCCGGAGCAGGTTGATGCCGACCAGCACGTCGTACTCCCCCATCCGCAGCTCCCGCAGCAGCTCGATCCGCCGGAGCGTGTCGACCTCACTGTGCAGGTAGCGGGTGCGGATGCCGGCCTCGAGCAGGTAGTCGGTGAGGTCCTCGGACATCTTCTTGGTCAGCGTGGTGACCAGCACCCGCTCGTTCTTCTCCACCCGGACGTTGATCTCGTGGATCAGGTCGTCGATCTGGCCCTTGGTCGGCTTGACGATCACCTCGGGGTCGACCAGACCGGTGGGCCGGATGATCTGCTCGACGACCGAGTCGACCTTCGACATCTCGTAGTTGCCCGGCGTGGCCGACAGGTAGATCGTCTGCCCGATCCGCTCGAGGAACTCCTCCCACCTCAGGGGCCGGTTGTCCATCGCGCTGGGAAGCCGGAAGCCGTGGTCGACCAGGTTGCGCTTGCGGGACATGTCGCCTTCGTACATGCCGCCGATCTGGGGGACCGCGACGTGGGACTCATCGACGACCAGGAGGAAGTCCTCGGGGAAGTAGTCGAGCAGGCAGTTGGGAGCCGACCCGCGGGAGCGGCCGTCGATGTGCATCGAGTAGTTCTCGATCCCGGAGCAGGACCCGACCTGCCGCATCATCTCCACGTCGTACGTCGTCCGCATCCGGAGCCGTTGCGCCTCGAGCAGCTTGCCCTGCCGCTCGAAGAGGGCCAGCTGCTCCTCGAGCTCGGCCTCGATGCCGCGGATGGCCCGCTCCATCCGTTGGGGGCCGGCGACGTAGTGGCTGGCGGGGAAGATGTAGAGCTCCCGGTCGTCGGTGAGCACCTCCCCGGTGACGGGGTGGAGGGTCATCAGCCGCTCGATCTCGTCGCCGAAGAACTCCACCCTGATCGCCAGCTCCTCGTAGACCGGGAAGATCTCGAGGGTGTCGCCGCGGACCCGGAAGGTGCCACGGGTGAACGTCATGTCGTTGCGGGTGTACTGGATCTCGACGAGCCGGCGCAGGATCGAGTCGCGGTCGTGCTCCTCGCCCACACGCAGTCGGACCATGCGGTCGACGTACTCCTGCGGCGTGCCGAGGCCGTAGATGCATGACACCGTCGACACCACGATCACGTCGCGGCGCGTGAGCAGCGAGTTGGTGGCGGAGTGGCGCAGGCGCTCGACCTCCTCGTTGATCGAGGAGTCCTTCTCGATGTAGGTGTCGGTCTGGGGGACGTAGGCCTCGGGTTGGTAGTAGTCGTAGTAGGAGACGAAGTACTCGACGGCGTTGTGGGGGAAGAAGCTGCGGAACTCCTGGAAGAGCTGGGCGCCGAGCGTCTTGTTGTGCGACAGGACCAGCGTCGGCCGGTTCACCGCCTCGACGACCTTGGCGATGCTGA
>DATFGA010000241.1:0-9803 GCA_035249775.1 Nocardioidaceae bacterium
AGTCATTCGAGGACCCGGTGACCGCCTCCTACATGAACGCGCAGTTCGTCAACGTGAAGGTCGACCGCGAGGAGCGTCCCGACGTGGACGCGGTCTACATGCAGGCGACCACCGCGATGACCGGCCACGGCGGCTGGCCGATGACCGTGGCGCTCAACCCGGACGGCGCGCCGTTCTTCGCCGGCACCTACTTCCCCGACCAGCCGCGGCACGGGCAGCCCGCGTTCCGGCAGATCCTGGCCGCACTCGCCGAGGCCTGGCGGGACCGGCGCGCCGAAGTGGGCGAGGTCGCCGCGAACATCCGTGACCACCTGCGGCAGCAGGCCGCACCGGAAGGTGGGACGGACCTCGACGAGAGTGTGCTCGAAGGTGCGGTGCAGACCCTGGGACGTGAGTTCGACCAGACCGCGGCCGGGTTCGGCACCGCACCCAAGTTCCCGCCGTCGATGGTGCTGGAGTTCCTGCTCCGACATCACGCGCGCACCGGATCGGCGATGGCCGGACAGATGGTCGACGCGACCTGCCGGGCGATGGCCCGCGGCGGGATCTACGACCAGCTCGCCGGCGGCTTCGCCCGCTACAGCGTCGACCGTGACTGGGTGGTGCCGCACTTCGAGAAGATGCTCTACGACAACGCGCAGCTGCTGGGCCTCTACACCCGGTGGTGGCGGCAGGCCGGTGACCCACTCGGCGCCCGGGTCGCCCGGGAGACCGCCGACTTCATGCTCACCGAGCTGCGTACCGACCAGGGCGGGTTCGCCTCCGCGCTGGACGCGGACAGTGAGGGCGTCGAGGGCAAGTTCTACGCGTGGAGGCCGGAGCAGCTCGTCGAGGCGCTCGGCGCGGAGGACGGGACGTGGGCGGCGTCGGTCTTCGAGGTGACCGAGGCCGGCACCTTCGAGCACGGCGCGTCGACGCTGCAGCTGCTCACCGATCCCGCCGACACCGAACGTTGGCTGTCCGTGCGGCGACGGCTCCTCGACGCGCGCTCCCATCGCGTCCGGCCGGCCCGCGACGACAAGGTGGTCGCGGCGTGGAACGGCCTCGCGATCGCCTCGCTCGCCGAGGCCGGACTGCTGCTGGAGGAGCCGCGGTACGTCGAGGCGGCTTCCGCCGCGGCCCAGCTCCTGGTGGACCTGCACCTGCGCGACCGGCGGTTGCTGCGGGTGTCGCGGGACGGGACGGCGGGGACCCACGCCGCGGTGCTCGAGGACTACGGCTGTGTCGCACAGGGGTTCCTGATGCTGCTCTCGGCCACCGGCGACCCCGTCTGGCTGGACCGCGCGGGATCACTGCTCGACACCGCGCTGACCCGGTTCGCCGCCGACGACGGTGGGTTCTTCGACACCGCCGACGACGCGGAGGCGCTGGTCGCCCGGCCGCGGGACCCGTCCGACAACGCCAGTCCGTCGGGCCAGTCCGCGCTGGTGCACGCGTTGCTGACCTATGCCGCGGTGACCGGGTCCGGGCGGCACCGGGACGCGGCCGAGGCGGCGCTGCGCAACGTGCACACGCTGGCCGAACGGGTGCCGCGGTTCGCCGGGTGGTCGCTGGCCGCGGCGGAGGCGGTCGTGGCCGGGCCGCTCGAGGTAGCCGTGGTCGGAGCCGAGTCGGATCCGATCAGGGAGGACCTGGAACGGGTGGCGCGGATGTCGGGCAGCCCCGGAACGGTGGTGCTGGTCGGTTCTCCCGAGACGTCCGCCGGCTCCGCCGTACCCCTGCTGGCGGACCGCGGACTGGTGGACGGGACCGCGGCGGCGTACGTGTGCCGCGGGACCGTCTGCGACCGGCCGGTCACCACCGTCGAGGCCCTGCGCGCGCTGCTCTGACACGGGCCCGGGCATGACGAAGGGGAAGGCATTTCGCCTTCCCCTTCGCTGTTGGTTCTCAGCAGCTCTTCACGGCCCTTCGGGCTCGTGGCGTGATCGTGCGGGGGTCAACAAGATTCGCACCTCCATCTCGATCAGCTTCGATCTGGTCCTTCGACGGTAACTCCGCTCGCGGCAAGAGTAAAGACCCCTATGCCCCGAATTTCAGCGCAGCGAGTAGGTCGCGATCGAAACCCCGACGTAGTGGGTGCAGAACGCCAGGATCGTCAGCGTGTGGAACACCTCGTGGAAGCCGAACCAGCGCGGCGAGGGGTTGGGCCACCGGAAGCCGTAGACCACGCCACCGATCGTGTAGAGCAGGCCGCCCACGACGAGACAGGCGATGGTCGCCGCCTTGGCGGAGGCGGAGAACGCCGGGAAGTAGAAGATGGCGGCCCAGCCGAGCATCAGGTAGATCGGCGTGTACAACCAGCGCGGCGCACCGATCCAGAACAGTCGGAACAGGATGCCCAGGGCCGCCCCGCCCCAGGCGATCGCGAGCAGGGTGACCCGTTGCTCACCCTCCAGCAGGATCAACGTGAACGGGGTGTAGGACCCGGCGATCAGCAGGAAGATGCTCGAGTGGTCGAGCCGGCGCAGCCACAGGCCGGTCCGCTCCGACCAGGTGCCGCGGTGCATGATCGCCGACGCCGTGAACAACGCGAGCGCGGACGCAGCGAAGATCGCGGACCCGATCCGTGTCGCCGACGTGGGGGACAGCGCGATCAGCACGATCCCCGCCGCGAGCGCCAACGGTGCGGTCGCCGCGTGCAGCCAGCCGCGCAGTCGTGGCTTGACCTCCTGGAGCTTCTCGCGCACCTGGTCCCGGACGTGCTCGCCGGCCTCGACGGACCGGTCGAGGGCGCGCTGGGTGTGCGACTCCATGGGCCAAAGGTACCCACCGGCCCCAGCGGGCAATCCGGGCGAACCGTCGCGGGGGACAGGTAGTGTTGTCCGACGTGGCTGACTGGAAGAGCGGGCTCCGCCGAGTGCTGTACCCGGCGTACGAAGCACGCCTCGCGCGGCGCCTTCCCGCGGACCGGTTGCCCAAGCACGTCGGCGTGATGCTGGACGGGAACCGGCGCTGGGCCCGCGCGGCCGGCGCGGACGCGGCCCACGGCCATCGGGCCGGTGCGGCCAACATCACCCCGCTGCTCGAATGGTGCGAGGAAGCCGGCGTCGAGGTGGTCACCTTGTGGCTGCTGTCGACCGACAACCTGAACCGCCCGCCGCGCGAGCTCACCGAGCTGCTCACGATCATCGAGGAGGCGGTCGCCGACCTGGCCGCCGGCCGGCGGTGGCGGCTCAACCCGGTCGGTGCCCTGGACCTCCTGCCCGCCGCGACCGCCCGTCGCCTCAAGGAGGCGGCCGACGTGACCCGGGACGTGGACGGGCTGATCGTCAACGTCGCCGTGGGCTACGGAGGACGCCGTGAGATCGCGGACGCGGTGCGGTCGCTGCTGCACGAGCACGCGTCGAAGGGCACCTCGGTCGAGGAGCTCGCCGAGCTGATCGACGTGGAGCACATCGCCGAGCACCTCTACACCAAGGGGCAGCCGGACCCGGACCTGGTGATCCGCACCTCCGGTGAGCAGCGGCTGGGCGGGTTCCTGCTCTGGCAGAGCGCGCAGAGCGAGTTCTACTTCTGCGAGGCCTACTGGCCCGACTTCCGCCGCGTGGACTTCCTCCGCGCGCTGCGTGCGTACGCCGAGCGGGAGCGTCGGTTCGGCACCTGATCGGCGGTTCGGTCCCCCCGCGAACCCGGATTCGGGCGTGTCGACCGTGATCTGGGTCTCATCGACCTACTCTTGAGGTGACAGCAGGTGGGGAAGCCCGCTGTTTCGGGAGGCCCGTTCGTGAGAACTCACGACCAGCAGCACGGCGCACAGGAACACATCCGGCGCGCCACCGGAGGTCTGCACTCGGACTTTCGGGCCCGCTCCCGGTCCAACGGAAACGACTAGGACCGGGGCGCTGAGTGCGTGCGTCGGTCCCGCGAGGGGACGAACCGTGGCTGCACCAAAGAGCACCACTACTCGCCGCATGAACGCGCCGACGCAGAGCGAGGCCGGGATCCGGACCTACGTTCTCGACACCAGCGTTCTCCTGGCCGACCCGGGCGCACTCCGCCGGTTCGACGAGCACGAAGTGGTTCTGCCTGTAGTCGTCATCACCGAGCTCGAGGGCAAGCGGCACCATCCGGAGCTGGGCTACTTCGCCCGGTCCGCGCTGCGCATGCTCGACGAGCTGCGCGTCGTCCACGGCCGCCTCGACGAGCCGGTCCCGGTCGGCGAGAGCGGCGGCACCATCCGGGTCGAGCTCAACCACACCGACCCGGAGTCGCTGCCGTCCGGCTTCCGGCTCGGCGACAACGACTCGCGGATCCTCGCGGTCGCCTGCAACCTCGCCAACGAAGGGCACGAGGTCACCCTCGTCTCCAAGGACCTACCGATGCGGATCAAGGCGTCCGCGGTGGGTCTGGACGCGCAGGAGTACCGCGCCGAGCTGGCCGTCGAGTCCGGCTGGACCGGGATGGCGGAGGTCGAAGTCGGTGCCGCGCTCGTCGACGAGCTGTACGACGACGGGGTGGCCGACCTGGAGGAGGCTCGCGACCTGCCCTGCCACACCGGCCTGGTGCTGATCTCCGAGCGGGGTAGCGCGCTCGGCCGGGTCAAGGCCGACAAGCGCGTGCACCTCGTGCGCGGGGACCGGGATGCGTTCGGGATCCACGGCCGCTCCGCCGAGCAGCGGATCGCCCTGGAGATGCTGCTCGACCCCGAGGTGGGCATCGTCTCCCTGGGCGGCCGCGCCGGCACCGGCAAGTCGGCAATGGCCCTGTGTGCAGGCCTCGAGGCGGTGATGGAGCGCGGCCAGCACAAGAAGGTCGTGGTGTTCCGGCCGCTGTTCGCGGTCGGCGGGCAGGAGCTGGGCTACCTGCCCGGAAGCGAGTCGGAGAAGATGTCGCCGTGGGGGCAGGCGGTGTTCGACACCCTCGGCGCGCTCACCTCTCCCGACGTCATCGACGAGGTCCTCGACCGCGGCATGCTCGAGGTGCTCCCGCTGACCCACATCCGCGGACGCTCTCTCCACGACGCCTTCGTGATCGTCGACGAGGCGCAGTCGCTCGAGCGCAACGTCCTGCTCACGGTGCTGTCGCGGATCGGTGCGAACTCGAAGGTGGTGCTCACCCACGACGTGGCGCAGCGCGACAACCTGCGAGTCGGCCGGCACGACGGCATCGTCGCCGTGGTCGAGCGGTTGAAGGGGCATCCGCTCTTCGCCCACGTGACGTTGACCCGCTCCGAGCGCTCGCCGATCGCGGCCCTGGTCACCGAGATGCTGGAGAACGTCACATTGTGACGATCCAATAACGGACGCGCTCGATGTCCGTTGCTGGGACAGATATTCGGATTGCGGTCATGGACACCTCTGCCTAATAACGATAGAAACGGGGTTAGGCAGAGGTGTGGCACGCATCACAGGCCGGTTCTGCACCTTGCTGACAGCAATTCCCGGTGAAGCGAGGAGACGCCATGAGACGCAAGAGGAACCGGGTGCTTGCACTCGGCGCTATGTGCACGACGGTCGTGATGCTCACGGCCGGCTGCCTGTCCGGTGGCGACGACGACGGCGGGGGCGGTGAAGGCGGCACGAGCAGTGTCGACGGCGGCACCGACGACGGCGACGGCGTAGTGGAGATCATCGGCGCCTTCGGTGGCACGGAGGGGGAGTCCTTCGCGAAGGAGATCAAGCCCTTCGAGGACGAGACCGGCATCGACATCCAGTACACCGGCACGCAGGACTTCCAGACCATCATCAGCAGCAAGGTCCGCGCCGGCGACACCCCCGACATCGGCCTCTTCCCCCAGCCGGGAACGCTCGTGGACCTCGGTGAGGACGGGGAGGTGGCCCCGGTCGACGAGTACCTCGACCTCGCGGCCCTCGAGGAGACACTGATCCCGGGCCTGCTGGACGCAGGCATGGGCGAGGACGGCACGGCGTACGGCGCACCGATGCGGGTCGCGGTGAAGAGCCTCGTCTTCGTCCCGCAGGAGCCCTACGCGCAGGGCGGCTACTCGACCGAGCCCGCCACCATCCAGGAGCTCGCCGGCATCGCCGACGAGATCAAGGCCTCCGGCATCGCACCGTGGTGCATCGGTTACGGCTCCGACGCCGCCACCGGCTGGGTCGGCACCGACTGGATCGAGGAGTTCATGCTTCGGCTGCACGGCCCAGAGGTCTACGACCAGTGGGTCAACCACGAGATCCCGTTCGACGACCCGCAGGTCCAGGAGGCCTTCGAGGCCTACGGCGAGATCGTGTTGACCGAGGGCAACGTCCGCGGCGGCCCGCAGGCAGTCATCAACACGTCGTTCGACTCGGCCGGGAACCCGATGTTCGAGAACCCGCCGAAGTGCATGCTGCACCGGCAGGGCAACTTCATCACCGGCTTCTTCCCCGAGGACGTGCAGGCGAACCTCGACGAGTCGGTCGACGTGTTCTACTTCCCCGCCTATGAGGGTGGCTACGACGGCAACCCGGTGCTCGGCGGCGGTGACCTTGCCGCGAACTTCAACCCCGATGACGAGGAGGCCGTCCAGGTGATGGAGTACCTCACCGGTGAGGACTTCGGGAAGTCGTGGGCGGCCGACGGTGGCTGGCTGTCCCCGCACACCACCTTCGACACCTCGGTCTATCCCGACGAGGTGACCCGCAGGGCCGGCGAGATCGCCGCGAACGCCGACGTGTTCCGGTTCGACGCCTCCGACCTGATGCCGACCGAGGTCGGCGGCGGAAGCTTCTGGACCGGCATGGTCGAGTGGACCAGCGGCGAGAAGACAACCGAAGAGGTAACCCAGGAGATCGAGGCCTCCTGGCCGTCCTGATCCGTGACGGTGGCGGGGTCGTCCAGCGACCCCGCCACCGCCCTCAGGCAGTCCAGGTCGCCGCCTCGCCCGAGGCGGCCGGGCAAGAAAGGTCGTGAACCAGGTGCCCACCACGGAACCGGACACGAGTCGGGCGGACGAGCCCGACGAGATGGCCTCTCAACCAGGTCATCAGAGACAGAGCCTGGAGGAGCGGGACGCCGCCGAGAAGAAGAAGGCCGGAGTCAAGCTCATCGTCGGCACGATCGGCCTGCTGATCACCCTCGCGGTGATCGGGACGATCTTCCAGGCGCTGGCGCTCTACGGCGACGACATCCCGCGGCTGCTCCAGGGCACGATCGCGGTTGCCGCCGGCGTCGGCGGCGCCGCAGCGCTGTTCTACTTCCTCAACATGCTGGTCGAGGGCCTGCCGAAACGGCTCTCCGGAGGCGTGATCCCCTACGCCTTCCTGCTGCCGGCGGTGCTGCTGATCGGCGTGATGCTGATCTATCCGACGGTGCAGACGATCCACTACAGCTTCGCCGACGCCGACAGTGAGGCGTACGTCGGCTTCCAGAACTACACCGACGTCTTCTCCGACCCGGACTTCCGTGAGTCGCTCTTCAACAACCTGCTGTGGCTGATCGTCGTCCCGGCCGTCACCGTGGTCATCGGCGTGATCGTCGCGGTGCTCGCCGACAAGCTGTCCACGACCGGGGAGAAGATCTCCAAGAGCTTCATCTTCGTGCCGATGGCGATCTCGTTCGTCGGTGCGGCCGCGATCTGGACGCTGATCTGGCAGTACGACCCGCCCGGCGACAACCAGACCGGCCTGCTGAACGCGCTGTGGACCGGCTTCGGCGACCTGGTCGGCGCCGCGCTCCAGCCGGTGGCCTGGCTCGGCGTCTCCACGCTCAGCCTCAACGACTTCCTTCTGATGGCGGTCGTGATCTGGCTCCAAGCAGGGTTCGCGATGATCCTGCTCTCGTCGGCGATCAAGGGGGTTCCCGAGGAGACGATCGAGGCGGCCCGGATCGACGGCGCCAACGAGTGGCAGATCTTCCGGCAGGTGGTGATCCCGCAGATCCGCGGCACGATGATCACCGTCTTCATCACCGTGCTGATCCTGGTCCTGAAGATCTTCGACATCATCTACGTCACCACGAACGGGCGCGAGGGCACCAACGTCATCGCGAACCTGTTCTTCCAGGAGATCTTCCGCAACGGTGACAACGGCACCGCATCGGCGATCGTGGTCATCCTGCTGATCGCCGTCACCCCGGTCCTCGTCTACCAGGTCCGGCACTTCCGTCGAGAGGAGACTGAGCGATGAGCGCACCCGAGGGCAAGCGGTCACGCAGCTGGTTCTCCATCATCATGATGGTGTTCCTCTGCATCCTGTGGAGCGTCCCCACCGTGGGCCTCCTGGTCAGCTCGTTCCGACCCCGGGTGGAGGTCCAGGAGTCCGGCTGGTGGACGGCGCTGTTCAATCCGTTCAGCGCTGACTGGACGTTCAGCAACTACTCGACGGTGCTGACCGAGGGCGAGATGGACCTCGCGTTCATCAACAGCATCGTGGTCGCGATCCCGGCGACCATCCTGCCGATCATGTTCGCGGCCTTCGCCGCCTACGCGTTCACGTTCATGAGCTTCCGGGGCAAGGACTTCATCTTCGTGCTGATCGTGGCGCTGATGGTGGTGCCGATCCAGGCGGCGTTCGTGCCGCTGCTGACCCTGTTCGGTCCGGACGGTCTCGGCATCAACGGGCAGTTCCTCGCCCTGTGGCTGCTGCACACCGGATTCGGCATGCCGCTGGCGATCTACACGATCCGCAACTACATGAGCACGCTCCCGCGGACGGTGATCGAGTCCGCCAAGATCGACGGAGCCACGCACTTCCAGACCTTCTGGCGGCTGATCGTGCCGATGTCGATCCCCGTGCTCGCCGCGTTCGCGATCCTGCAGTTCGTCTGGGTCTGGAACGACCTGCTGATCGCGCTGCTGTTCCTGGGCGCCGGCGACAACTCGACGGTGATCGTCAACCTCGCCAGCATGCTCGGCACGCAGGGCCAGGGCGCTGAGCTGTTGACCGCGGGCGCGTTCATCTCGATGATCGTCCCGCTGCTGGTGTTCTTCGGGCTGCAGCGCTACTTCGTCCGTGGACTCACCGCCGGCGCCGTCAAGGGGTGAGCTTCGGTTCCTTCTACCGGCGAGCAGCAGGCACCAGCCTGCTGCTCGCTGCATGTGACGACGGGTCCGGCCACACGGTGCCGGTGCTGCTGCACTGGGGCGCGGACCTCGGGGAGCTGACCGACGAGGACGTCGCCGCCTTCGTCGCCGCCCGAGTCGGTGAGCGGGTTCACCGGGACGCCCGCCGTGGAGGGCTTCCGGGCCGGTACGCCGGACGGGGCGGATGTGGTCGCGTGGGCACCGAAGGCGGCCACGACGCTTCCGAGGCGGCGTACGTGATCGCCGCCGTGGCGACGTCGGTCCCGCAGATGCCGGTGTCGGTCCAGTTGCCTGGTCTAGACCGTTCCAGGCGATACCACGTGGAGCAGGTCGGGCCCTCCGCCGCGGAGGGGCCGCGGATCGACCTGGGCGACAGGTGGCTGGACGGAGACCCGTTGCTGCCCCCGGGATCCGTGCTCGGGTCGGCCGGGATCCGGCTTCCGGTGATGCCCCCGGAGTCCGCCCGCGTGCTGCGGCTGCGGGCCCGCTGACGTGGTGCAGAACACGGCCTGACCTGCGCGGATCCAGTCCCCCTGATTTGCGTCGAGTTAGTTGAATCCGGCATGGTGGACGTCTTCCCCCGCGTATCTGCGCGCGCCGAGTGAAGCCCTGTAGCCAATTCGTCTGCGAGTACATCTGTGCCACGCCGCGACCAGTACGTTCCGAAGCACCGGAACGCACCCGCCGAGCCAGCCGTCAGCAAGAGCCGTCGCAAGTCCGTCCTGTTCTCCACCGTGGCCGTCGCCGCCACGAGCATCGCCGTCTCCGGCGGTGTCCTCGCCCAGGAAAGCGCCCCGACGGGCGCCGCGGCCGGGGCCATCTCGACCGTCCAGGCCGACCG
>DATFGA010000242.1:0-7532 GCA_035249775.1 Nocardioidaceae bacterium
GGTGATCTCGAGGCCGTCCCGTTCGCTCCGGACACCGTCCCGTCCGGCGTGGTCGCCAGCCGTTCGGCCGCCGTCGGGCGCACCACGGCCGGTCCGGTGCGTGCCGGGGAGCCGATCACCGACGTCCGGATGGTGAGCGGGTCGCTGCTCGCGGCCTTCCCGGGCCGGGTCGCCACCCCGGTGCGGATCGGTGATCCGGCAGCCGTCGCGCTGCTCGAGGTGGGTGACCGGGTGGACGTCCTCGCGGCGGACCCGCAGGGCAGGTCCGAGGCGGTGGTGGTCGCCGAGGACACGCCGGTGATCGCGATCCCACGCGTCGCCGAGTCACCGTCGGTGGCGACGCCCGGCGCTCTCGTCGTGCTGGCCACCTCGGAGGAAACCGCCCGGAGACTCGCAACAGCATCGGTCGCCCGCTATCTCTCGGTGGTGCTGAACCACTAGCGTGTCTCCGACCGACCTCGCCCGGGGCGACCGGTGACCAGTGACCGGCGACCGGGCAGGGCTTCAACCAGCAGGCCTTATCGGAGGAGAGACCAGATGCTCAAGGGCTTCAAAGAGTTCATCATGCGCGGCAACCTCGTCGAGCTCGCCGTCGCGTTCATCATGGCCACCGCGTTTGCCGCGGTGGTGTTAGCGCTCGTCGACGTGATCATGGGCTTCATCGGCAAGCTCGGCGGCCAGCCCAACTTCGATGCTGTGAAGATCGCCGGCGTCGTCGTCGGGCCGTTCATCACCGCCCTGATCGCGTTCATCATCCTCGCCGCGGTGGTGTACCTGTTCATCGTCGTGCCCTACAACAAGCTGCAGGAACGGCGTGCCCGCGGCCTGGAGCCGGAGCCTGCTGCGCCGGCCGAGGACGTCGCGCTGCTCCAGGAGATCCGCGACCTGCTCGCCGCCCGGAACTCCAGCAGCAGCAGCAGCAGCGGTCCGACCGTCTGACCTCCGCCGGCCCGGGTCAGCCGTGGTGCGGCGGGACCTCGCTGCGGTACCACTCGTCGGTGGACCCGCTACCGGGATCCCCCCACGACTCGGGCCGGTCGTCGGCGGTGCCATCCGGCAGCACGTCGCCGAAGACCTTCGCGAGCCGACGCTTGCGCTCGGTCTCCGCCGACGGGTCGGTGGAGCTCGCCCCGGAGGACGCCGACGTGCGGGGATCATTCACTGCAAGGCCTTGGAGTCGGTGTCGATGACGTCGAACCAGGACGCGTCGAAGCCGGCGCGCCGTGGTGTCCAACCCGTCTGCGCCACGAAATGTTCCGAGCTCACGCGCAGCGACCGGGTCAGCGGCTCGATCCGTGACCCGGCGAGCTTGCGCAGCAGCGGTCCCATGAACTGGCCGGAGGGCTGTCCGGCGGCCTCGGCGAACCCCTGCACCAGCTCGGCGCGCCGCACCGGCTCGGCGCCCACGTTGTAGACCCCGCTCGGCGCGTGCAGCGCGCACAGCACCGCGGGGCCAAGGTCGTCGACGTGCGTCAGGTGGGCCCAGCCCTGGGGGCCGCCGATGCCGATCGGACGGCCGTGGCGTGCCGACCGCAGCATCCACCGGGTCAGGCCGTCGTCGCCGAGGATGGTGCCGAACCGGAGCACCACGCCGTGCCGGGAGCCGCACTGGTAGCGCTGGACGTGGGACTCCCCCACCGAGGCCGGCTCGGTGGCCCGGTTGATCTCCACCGGGCTCTGCTCGGTGATCCAGTCGTCGCCGTTGTCGGCGTAGAGGAACGAGACGCTCTCCTGCACGAGCCGGCGGACCCTTGCCTCGCGAGCGGCATCGACCACCCGTCGTACGCCCTCGGTGCGGAGCCGGTCGTTCTCCCGCCAGGCGCCGGGCAGCGCCGCCGCCAGGCCGACCGGGATGTGCGTGGCGAAGTTGCAGACCGCGTCGCACCCCTCGAACATCCGGGTCAGGCCGGCGTGGTCGAAGAGGTCCGTGCGGGCCGCGCTCGCGCCGAGGGTCTCCAGCCGGGCGGCCTTCTCCGGGGTGCGGGCCAGGCCGACGACGTCATGGCCGGCCGCGACGAGTGCGCGGACGGCTGCCGTGCCGATGACTCCGGTGGCACCTGTGACCGCGACCTTCACACGAGGCCTTCCTCACTGTTGCGTCCCCCAGCCCGAACGGCGGCGCGGATCGCGCTCGCCGGGTTGCTGCTCAGACCAGTGTCGGATAACAGATAGATAACGGCAAGTCCTGGCGTCCGATTGTCCGCGAGATCTGCGGCCGGGAGGTCGAGGAGCGGACAATGTTGCGGGCGGATCCGGTCGTGGCAGGACGGTCGCCGTGACGGATCAGCGCACGCCGTTCAGCGCAGGCGACCCAGCGACGTGTAGAGCTCCACCGTCTGCTGGGCGACCGCGTCCCAGGCGAACGCGTCCACGGCGCGGGCCCGGCCCGCCTTCCCCAGCGTCGCGGCGCGGTCCGGGTCCGCGGCCAGCTCGTTGACCGCCGCGGCCAGTCCGGCCTCGAACCCCACCGGGTCGGACTCGTCGTAGTCGACCAGCACGCCGGTCTCGCCGTCGAGCACGACCTCGGGGATCCCGCCGACCCGGCTGGCGACCACCGCCGTCTCGCAGGCCATCGCCTCGAGGTTGACGATGCCGAGCGGCTCGTAGACCGACGGGCACAAGAACGCCAGCGCGTGGCTGAGCACCTGCCGCACCTCCTCGCGCGGCAGCATCTCCGAGACCACGAAGACGCCGGCGCGGCTCGATCTCAGCTCCGCGATGGCCGCATCGGTCTCCGACTTCAGCGCGGGGGTGTCGGCCGCTCCGGCGAGCAGCACCAACTGCAGCGCCGGGTCGAACGACAGGCCCGCCCGCAGCAGGTGCGGCACCCCCTTCTGTCGGGTGATCCGGCCGACGAAGACCACGTAGGGCCGGTCCGGGTCGACGCCGATCCGCTCCAGCACCTCGGTGTCCGGGTCGGGCCGGTAGAAGCTCGTGTCGATGCCGTTGTAGATCACCTGCACGCGGTCCGGGTCGAGGTCGGGGTACGACGCCAGCACGTCCGCGCGCATCCCGTGGCTGACCGCGACGACCGCGTCGGCGGACAGGTACGCCGTCCGCTCGGCCCACGAGGAGATCCGGTAGCCGCCGCCGAGCTGCTCCGCCTTCCACGGCCGTTGCGGTTCCAGGGAGTGCGCGGTCACGACGTGCGGCACGTCGTACAGCAGCTTCGACCAGTGACCGGCCATGTTCGCGTACCAGGTGTGCGAGTGCACCACGTCGACCTCGCCCAGGGCACCGGTGATCGCCAGATCCGTCGCGAGGATCCGCAGCGCCGGGTTCGCCTCGCCCAGACGGGGGTCGTTCTCGCTGTGCGCGGTGGCGCCCGGCCGCGGCTCGCCCATGCAGTGCACGTCGACGTCGATCAGCCGACGCAGCTCGCGGACGAGGAAGTCGACGTGCACCCCGGCACCGCCGTACACGTCCGGAGGGAACTCTCGGGTCAGGATGGCAGCACGCATGCTGCGAATCTAGGGCTAGTGTCGGGGCATAGCCAGCGTGCCTACGGGAGGAGTGGCGGAACATGCCGAAGGTTCTGGGGATCGTGCTGGCCGGCGGTGAGGGCAAGCGCCTCCTACCATTGACACTCGACCGCGCGAAGCCCGCGGTGCCGTTCGGCGGCAGCTACCGGCTGATCGACTTCGCGTTGTCGAACCTGGTCAACGCCGGCTACCTGAAGTGCTGCGTGCTCACCCAGTACAAGTCGCACTCGCTGGACCGGCACATCTCGATCACCTGGCGGATGTCGACCCTGCTCGGCAACTATGTGACGCCGGTCCCGGCGCAGCAGCGGCGAGGACCGCAGTGGTACCTCGGCAGCGCCGACGCGATCTACCAGTCGATGAACCTGATCAACGACGAGCGACCCGACATCATCGTCGTGTTCGGCGCCGACCACGTCTATCGGATGGACGCGTCGCAGATGGTGCAGGCACACGTCGACAGTGGCGCCGGCGTCACCGTGGCCGGGATCCGGGTGCCACGCAAGGAGGCGTGGCAGTTCGGGGTGATCAAGACCGCCGCCGACGGGGAGACGATCGAGGAGTTCCTCGAGAAACCGGCCGACCCACCCGGCCTGGTCGATTCACCGGAGGAGTCGTTCGCGTCGATGGGCAACTACGTGTTCAGCACCGACGTGCTGGTCGACGCGCTCGAGAAGGACGCGGTCAACCCGAACTCACGCCACGACATGGGTGGCGACATCATCCCGATGCTGGTCGACGCGCAGCAGGCGTGCGTCTACGACTTCAAGCGCAACGTGGTGCCCGGCTCGACCGACCGCGACCGCGACTACTGGCGCGACGTCGGCACGCTCGACTCCTACCACGAGGCGCACCTCGACCTGGTCTCGGTGGAGCCGGTGTTCAACCTCTACAACACTGACTGGCCGATCTTCACCTCGCACCCGCAGCTGCCGGGCGCGAAGTTCGTCGAGGACGCCACTGCCCGCGACGCGATCGTGTGCGCCGGGTCGATCGTGTCGGGTGCGGGCGTGGACAGCTCGGTCATCGGCACGCACGCCTACGTCGCCGCGGGTGCCAGCGTGGAACGCTCGGTCCTGCTCGACAACGTGACCATCGGCAGGGGCGCCGTGGTGCGCAACGCGATCCTCGACAAGCACGTGATCGTGCCGGACGGCGCACAGATCGGCGTCGACCCGGACCTGGACCGGGAACGCGGCTTCACCGTGAGCGAGGGCGGCGTCACCGTGCTCGGCAAGGGACAGCTGGTCATCTCCTGAGCATCCGCGGCGGCCCGGTGACCGCGGCGGAGATGACCGGGTTGGACTCCGCGACGCGGTCCATCGAGGTCACGATGTTGCGGAGGTTCACGATCAGCGCGCCGTACTCCGGCCAGTGCCGCGCGGAGAGGTCGTCGGTGGAGAGGTCGTCGGCGAGGTCGGCCAGGCCCAGGCGTACGCCGGCCACTCGCTGCGAGTCCGGCTCTGCGATGGCCCCCGCGGCGTCCTCGAGGAGCTCGAGCCAGCGCTCCCGGAACGTGTCGTCCCACTCCTGCATCCTCGAGATGCTGTGCCCCAGCGTCCGCGACATGCTGGCGATGTCCGCAACGGCCTGCTCCATCCGGCGCAGCAGGTCGTCGAACTGCTCGGTCTGACGGACCGCCCTGGCTCCGCGACGGGGGTTGAACCGGCCGCTCTCGCTCGCCTGGCGCAGCAGACCCCAGGCATGGTCCAGGTCCTCGTCGATGTCCCGGGTCCGGTCGACCCATTCCGTGGCGGCCTCGGAGCCGCACCCGTCGCGCAGCTGGCGACTCATGTCCCACAACAGGGTTCCGACCTGCTCGTTGATGTCGTCCATGGCGCGGGCCGCGCTGTAGTCACGCAGCGGCGGCCAGACCACCAGGTTGACCAGCAGGCCGACGGCGATGCCGACCGCGGTGTCGAGGAATCGCAGCAGGAGCAGGTGGCCGTCGTCGCTGTAGCCGATCGTGAGCACGATCACTGCGGTTGCCGCGATGTCGGTGCCGTCGAGCCGCAGGGCGGCGACCTTCCCGATGAACAGCGCCGCCAGCATCAGCACCGACAACGCGATCCAGTCCAGACCGAGGGAGTTTCCGACCGCCCAGGCCAGGGTCACCCCCACCACGGTCGCGCCGACCTGCTGCAGCCCCTCGTGGAAGGTTCGGTAGACGGTGGAGTGCACGACCAGCAGCGCTGCCCATGGCGCGAGAAACGCCTGGGGCAGGCTGAAGACATGGATGGCGACCATCCAGGCGGCGACCGCGGCGATGACCGTCTTGACCAGCTGGAACGAGTCGGTCCACGCGACCGGGTCGGTCCAGCGGTCCTTGAGCCACGGTTTCAGCGCGCTGCTTGCAGGCACGGCACACCCACCCCCTCTCTCCTCCCGACGGTTCTGCCCGGTTTCGTCCCGATCAAACAGCGGGTTTACCCTCCACACCGTCGGTAACCACTCCGGGAACGAACCGAGTGAAGGAGTGCACCATGGCTGATCTTCAGGGCAAGCAGGTCGCGTTCCTCGTCGCGAACGAGGGCATCGAGCAGGTCGAGCTCACCGAGCCGTGGAAGGCGGTCGAGCAGGCCGGAGGGACCCCGAAGCTGGTCGCCCCCAGGTCGGGCCAGGCGCAGGCGTACAACCACCTCGACAAGGCAGACACCTTCGACGTCGACCAGACCGCGGCGGCTGCCGATCCGGGCGACTTCGCCGGACTCGTGCTCCCCGGCGGTGTCGCGAACCCGGACGCACTCCGGATGGACAAGGACGCGGTCGAGTTCGTCCGCGGGTTCTTCGATGCCGGCAAGCCGGTCGCCGCGATCTGTCACGCCCCGTGGTCCTTGATCGAGGCCGACGTGGTGCGAGGACGCCGGCTGACCTCATGGCCGAGCCTGCAGACCGACCTGCGCAACGCCGGGGCGGAGTGGGTGGACGAGCAGGTGGTCGTGGACGGCAACCTCACCACCAGCCGCAAGCCGGACGACCTGCCGGCGTTCACCGAGAAGATGCTCGAGGCGTTCGGGGCCGGCTGACCCGGTCGTTCTCCGTCAACGGCGGTCGGCGCTCAACGGCGGTCGGCCTCACTCAGCGGCGGGCGGCGTCGCGCACGCAACGCACCGCCCACGGGAGTGCCTCCAGCCGCCCATCACCGATCGGCTCACCGCAGACGTCGCAAAGTCCGTAGCTGCCCTCGTCGACCTTGGCCAGAGCCCGGTCGATGTCGGCGAGGGTCAGTTGAAGCTTGTCGTGCACGGCCACCTGGGACAGCCGGTCGACGGCCATCGACGTACCCTCCCCCACCCGCTTCCCGAAGGAGATCGACCCCTGTTCCTCGGCGGGCGTCGCGATGCCCTTGAGCTGCAGCTCGATCTCAGCCTTCTTCGCGCGCAGCAGGTCGGCGACTGTTTCCATGCCCCCATCGTGACACCCGCGCGCCCGGGTTCGGTCGGCCGGTCAATGTGACGGATGACCGTGGAGCAGCGGGACGCAGCGCGGCCACAGCACCTGCAGCGCAGGCACGGGGGGTCCGCCCGCCTTGCGGTAGAAGTGGTTCGCGTCGAGCAAATGGGTCGAGGAGTCCGGGAACTCGAGCATCTCCGCACCCCACTCCTCCGGCCCGTACAACGCATCGAGGTCGGACCCTGCGCTGAACCGTTCACCCCGGTCGATGACCGCGCGAGCGATCGGTGTCAGCGTCAGGTTCGAGCACTCCGGGCACATGTTGAAGCAGATCACCTCCGGGTGATCCCACCGACTCAGTCCGACGGTGTAGGCGAACGGTGGGTTCTTGTCGCCCTCGCCTTCGACGCAGGTCATCGTGAAGCCGGGTCATCAGTGAGGCACGGCGTAACGAAACGGATCTCCCGTCGTTGGAGGGACAGCCGCGCTCGGGAGCTGCGAACCGTCCGTGCTGCCCCATGGCAGCAACTTCGCAAGCACAGGAGTCCGTAGTGGTTATGAAACGTCTCGTCAGACTGGGGCTCCTCGCCCTGGTCACGCCGGCCGTCGCCGCCGGCATCGCCGTCGCGTCCGGGTCGGCGAGTACGCCGGCCAGCA
>DATFGA010000243.1:0-6859 GCA_035249775.1 Nocardioidaceae bacterium
CCAGATGGTTGAACCCCACGGTTGGGAAAACCTTGTGAAAACCTGGGGCAGAATCAGCGCATGAGCATGGAGAGCGGCAGCGGCGTGCAGATCGACGTCCTCGGTGAGCCCTACTTCGCGGAGACGATCGATCTTCCCGACGACGAGGAGGGCGCCGTCGTCGCGACACTGGTCTCCCGTCGCGCGGACCGACCGACCACCCGCGCCGTACTGCACCTGCACGGGTTCGCCGACTACTTCTTCCAGGTACCGGCTGCCGACTACTGGGTGTCGCGCGGTTACGACTTCTACGCCCTCGACCTGCGCAAGTACGGCCGGTCGATCCGCGACCACCAGACACCCAACTTCGTCACCGACCTGCGGGACTACTTCGAGGAGATCGATGAGGCGATGGCCCGCGTGCGGGAGCGCGACGGTCACGACCATGTCGTGCTCACCGCGCACTCGACCGGCGGGCTGATCGGACCCCTGTGGGCGCACGAGCGGCAGCCCGGCCTGGCCGGGATGGTTCTCAACTCCCCCTGGCTCGACCTGCACGGCAACTTCCTGATCCGGACCGCCGGAACCGCCGCGATCGACCAGGTGGGGGCGCGTCGGCCGTACCTGACCATCCCGCGCGACGTGACCGGTCTCTACGCCCAGAGCCTGCACAAGGACCACCGTGGCGAGTGGGACTTCGAGCTCGCCTGGAAGCCGATCGAGAGCTGGCCGGTGTACGCCGGCTGGCTACGGGCCGTGCGCCGAGGACACCGACTCATCCATCGTGGGATCGAGGCGGGCGCACCCGTGCTGGTGATGACGTCAGGTGGCAGCGCCTACCCCAAGGTCTGGGACGAGACGGTGACCGGGCACGACATCGTGCTCAACGTGGACCAGATCCGCAAGTGGGCGCACAAGCTCGGCGACCATGTCACGCTCGTCCGGATCCCGGGCGCCCTCCACGACATCACGCTGTCGGCGGAGCCGGTTCGCAAGGCCGCGTTCGACCAGATCTCCCGATGGCTCGAGGCGTACGTCGAACCGGGCGACTGAGCGTGCCCAGCTGGCCTACCCGAACCGACAACTGCATGGCGGTGGAACGGGACAGGTCCGTTGTGACTATGGACTGGCCCTCCGAGCCGCGAGGAGACTCGGAACGGCCCACTGACGTCCCCGAGGGAGATCCCGATGAAGGCAGCGCTGCGGCTCGGGGCAGGCTTGTGTGGCGCCGTCCTTGCGATAAGCATCGCGCCGGGAATCGCCTCCGGCGGGGATGACACCGCGGGCGAAGGGGCGCAGCGCAACTTCATCGCCTTCTCGCGATTCAACCCCGTCCGGGACTCCCTGGCGCTCTTCCGCGCCCGACCCGACGGGTCACACCGGCAGCACATGACACAGGGCGCGGCGTTCTTCCCCGACTGGTCACCGGACCGCACGCGCCTCGTGTTCGACTTCCCCGACGACGAGGGCAACGAGCAGATCGGGATCGTCCGCGCCGACGGCAAGGGATTCCGGCAGCTGACAGACCTCCCGGGCATCTCGGAGGTCCCGCGCTTCTCACCCGACGGCAGGACATTGGTCTTCGACCGCTCCCCCGTGCTGCCCGACGAGGACCCCAACTTCTTCACGTCACTGTGGGTGATGGACGCCGATGGCGACAACCCACGTCCCTTGTTCAGGCCAGACCCGGACAAGTTCGACGTGGAGCCGGAGTTCTCACCCGACGGACGCCGGATCGTGTTCGCGCGGCTGCGGTTCTCAGCGGGGATCCAGGAGGCCGCCATCTTCACGGTGCGCGCCGACGGAACGGGAGAACGGCGCATCACCAGATTCACGATCGGTCTGGAGCATCCTCGTTGGTCCCCGGACGGACGGCGGATCATCTTCGACCTCGAGCTCGGGGACCCTGCGGACCCGGCCGGCGGGATCTGGCAGATCGGTGCCAACGGCCGGAACCTGCGCCAGGTACTCCCGGGCAGCTCGGAGCTCTTCGGGTTCAAGCCCGTGTACTCGCCGAACGGTCAGCGCATCCTGTTCGGCTGCTTCATCGTGGCGCAGGACCAGGATGACCTGTGCGTGATGCGCGCCGACGGCAGCCGAGTCCGCAACATCACCCGAACCCCGAACATCTTCGAGAACTTCCCCGTCTGGCGTTGAGCCGGACCGGGTGACGTCGTACCTGCGGCCACCGGGGTGGCCCGGCCGAGCTCACGAAGAACCAGGACTGCCGCTGATCGCTGGTGACGATGTCCGTGCGGGGTTGAACTGCCCTGCGACCAGGGCAGCGAGCGCGAGGCCGAACCCGGCGACCTGGGCGAGCGTGAAGACCTCGCCGAGCAGGAGGGCGCCGAGCAGCGCGGCGACCAGCGGCGACAGCAGGCCGAGGAGTGCCGTCGCGGAGACGGGCAAGCGGCTGATGCCGCGGAACCAGAGCGTGTAGGCGATCACGCCACCGACGGTGGCGAGCCACAGGTACCCCGCGAGGGCGGGCGGGTCGACGGAGCCGGGCGTGCCTTCGATGAGCAGGACGAGCGGCAGCAGGAACAGCCCGCCGCTCGACAGCAGCCACCCGGTCAGGGTCAGCGGGCCCACCCCGGGCGGTCGTCCCCACCGCTTGGTCAGGGTGACTCCGCTCGCCATGGTCAACGCGCTGGCCAGGCCCGCCATGATGCCGATCGGATCGAAGCCCGCTCCCGGACCGATGACGACCAGGCCGACGCCGACGACGCCGGCGATGCCCCACGACAACCGCCACGATGATGGCGATTCAGACAGTACGGCGACCGCCAGCCCTGCCACGATCAGGGGCTGGGCGGCGCCCAGCGTCGCAGCCACGCCACCGGGCAGGCGCTCGGCGGCGATGAAGAGGAGCGGGAAGAAGGCACCGATGTTCAGGATGCCGAGCACGGCCACCTTCCACCACCAGTCGCCGCGCGGCAGCGTACGGGAGATCACCACAGCCAGCAGGCCGAGCGGGAGTGACCGCATCAGTGCGGCGAACAGCGGATGGTCGGGCGGCAGCAGCTCGGTGGTGACCGAGTAGGTCGTTCCCCAGGCAAGCGGCGCGAGCGCTGTCACGGCCACGAGCAGCGCGTGGGAACGGCGGCGAACCGAGGATCGGGGGTGGGTGTGCTGTGCCGGTTGGGGCGGCGGCGCTGTCGTCGTGGCCATACGAAGAGTGTTGGCCATCCGAAGTTATGAGTCCAACACATGGTTTTCATTCGAACGATCTGCTTCTACGATTGATGTATGGACCTTCAGCAGCTGCGCTACGTCGTGGCGGTTGCCGAGACACGCAACTTCACCCGGGCAGCCGAGAAGTGCTTCGTCGTCCAGTCCGCACTGAGTCACCGGATCGCGAACCTCGAGCGCGAGCTCGGGCTGAAGTTGTTCGCCCGGACCAGTCGACGCGTGGAGCTCACCGCCGCGGGCGAAGCATTCCTCCCTGCCGCGCGACAGTCACTCGAAGCAGCCGACCGCGCCGCCGCCGAGGCAGCCGCCGCTGTCGGGCTGGTGCGCGGTCGACTCGCGGTCGGCGTGATTCCTACCGTCGCTGCTATCGACGTGCCAGCCGCCCTTCAGCACGTCCGGGAACGCCATCCCGACGTACGGATCAGCCTGCGGGTCGGTGGCAGCGATGAGCTCATGGCGCAGGTGGTGGCGGGCGACCTCGATGTCGCCGCGCTCGGGCTACCGGAGAACGACCGGCCGCGCGGCGTGCGCGCCCGGGAGCTGGCACGCGACCGGCTCGTCGCCGTGGTGGCCGTGGACCATTCCCTCGCAGGAAGGTCTCGGACAACCCTCGACCGCCTTGCCGAGGAGACCTTCGTGGATTTCCCCGCCGGCACACCCGGCCGCGCCCAGAGTGACCTGGCCTTCGCCGCCGCCGACCTCGCGCGCGACGTCGCCTTCGAGGTCATGGCGCCGGACCTGATGAAGCAGATCGTGCGTCAAGGGCTGGCGATCGCGCTCCTCCCTTCGGCCGTCACCGGAGACTCCCCCGGACTGGCCACCATCCCCGTCACGAACGGGCCACGTCGAGTCGAGTATCTGATTTGGAGCGAGTTCAACCCGACTCCGGCGACAGCGGCGTTCCTCAAGGCGCTGGAGGCGACGACGAAGGGTCCGACCGAAAATTGAGTTGGAGGGAGCGGGCTCGGATAACGATGAGCGCACGTTCGGGGCGCTGTTGACAGTCAGTCAACCGCGTCCAGGAATCGAGGGTCCGGGATCGGCGGCTTCGGCCGCATCATTGGTGTGGCCGTCCCGCCGGATCCACGCCCCGAGCCAACCGGGATCGCTCACGATCACCTGTCCGAGCACTGCGGTCGCCAGGAAGCAGAATGACGCGGTGTACAGGCAGGCGAGGTAGGTGAAGGCGACCCCGATGCTGCCGTACCGGTCGGCGCTCACCTCCAGTGCGTGGGGGAGCCAAGCGGCTGTCGCGGGGCGGACTGCGAGCATGAGGAACGCGAAGAGCAGTGCCCCGGGAGCCAGGAGCCGCGGATGCACCTTCCGGGCGAGCAGGACCCACGGGACGAACAACGCGACGGAGGCGTCAAGGGCCAAGGAAACGAGGAGTGGCAGCATGTCTCGAGGCGGCAAGATGTGTACCGGCTCGGTTGTCGATCGCGCGAAGATCATGGATCCAGCCAGGACCAGCACAGCGGCCAGCCAGCGCCACGCCGATCCCATCGTGGTCTTGGGTTTGGCGAGGTCCCAGATTGCTGCGAAGGCCCGGATCAGGGCGCGCGAGAGGCTGGTCGCCGAAGCCAGCACGATCACGGTCCCCGCGATGCCGAAGGCAGAGCCTTCGGGACCCTGAATCGCGCCCTCGAGCAAGGAGCGGGTCTCTTCGGGCAGGCTCAGCGCGTCGGCGAGCCTGTCGGCATCTCTGCTGTTGGCCCACGTGGTGAACAGGATCAGGACCGGGAACACGGAGGTGAAGAACTGAGCGGCGATGGTCATGGACCGGTCGAACATCTCCTTCTGGACGAAGGCCCGAACGCCGTGCCGCATGATGCGTCCCAACCACCCGTTCAGAAGCCGCCTCAGGACTGTTTGCACTCAAGGTGGAAGGCGATGAGCCGCCGCCTCGACCCTCGCTGGGATCGCGGCCTCGGGCGGTCGGTCATCGCGCGGTTCCTTCACTGCGCCGCTCATGACCGCTCCTCTTGCCAAAGGTGCTCCACGCACAACGGAGAGCCCTTCTGCGCTCCTCGACCGAGTTTTGCGTCCAGGCGCTCGTCCCGCCTCACCTCGTGTGGATGACCCTGTGTCGACGTGACCGGCACCCAGCGGTCGCCGGAGGGCGGAGCTCGCACATGGACACCGGAGTAGGGCACCATGGGACCCTCTTGTGGTCACGGGTCAGACCGCGACGCTCACCGGGAACGTCGCCAGCCAGGCCAGGGCTCCGAGCAGCACCACAGTGCCAGCGATCGCCGTGACCCAGCGCAGCCGATGACTGCTGAGCCGCGTGCTCATCCCCGCGAAGAAGAGCACGATGGCGTACAACACCACGGTCAGGACGTAGTTGCTCGAGCGCTGGATGTTGCTCCGCACCTCCTCGGCCGATGCCTCGGCCGCGGCGTCGAGTTCGGCTGCCTGGTTCCTGGCTGCAACCTGGTACTCCTCCATGGCAAACGGGGTGGACGGAGCATCGGCGTTGGTCAACGGTCGCTGGGCGATCCAGGCTTCGTACGCCGGCCGGAACTCCTCACGGAAGCGGCCGACGTAGAAGTCGGCGACCTTGGTCTGCCCCCGGAGGTCCGCGTCTGCCCAAGCGATGAAGGTGGCCACGTCGACCTGGGTCTGCGTCCTCGCCAACCCCTCGGCCCGCGCCGCTTCAATCCTGAATGCGTTCGTTCGCCCGGCCGCGGCCGCCTGTTCCCCGTTCCACCGGGTGGCCTGATAACTGCTCCACGACGTGGCCAGCGCCGCAACGACCAGCAGCACCGTGACGAGCAACTCCTGCCAGTTGCGCCCGCGCTCCGGCGGCGGGTCAGCGGGCGTTGCCATGTTCGTCGCAAGGAGCGGTGACGTCGAGGCCGACGGCCTCGGCCTGGATGTCGTTCAGGCGCAGGGTCCGCTCCATCGCATTCGGGTGCAGCCGGCCCACGCCGTCACCGTGTGGGTGGTTGAAGAACATCAGCAGAAGCAGGAGGAGCGAGATCACCACGGTGACACTTCCCATGAGCATGCCCTGGGTTACTGGCCCCTCTCCCGGGTCCGCGAAAAACAGCAGGTAGGCGAAGATGACTGCGGAGACGGCGAAAAGGGCAAACCACAACGGGACGGGGATAATCCCCTCCGCGCCGTGGATCCGGGCGACCCGCGCCTGTTCACGGGCGGAGGTCTGGCCCATCCACCGGTCGTAGGCGGACTGCTCGACGGCCGACCTCGGGTCGATCGTCGAGATCGTCAAGAACATCTCGGCACCCCAGGGATTGATCCGGTCCCCGAGCTTCCCGGCTGCGAGCGCGTCCCACTCTGGGCCGACCACGTAACGCGCGTAGCACACCAACTCTCCGGTGAGCTCCGCAGCGACGTCGGGTAGGAACTGGGCCGTCTGCACCTGTTGCGACACGATCGTGGCCTCGGTCTCGGCGCCCGAGCGCGACTCGTCGTACGAGGTGAATCCGAGGAAGATGATGAAGCCGAGCAGGATCGAAAAGCCGGTGGCCAAAACCCCGAAGACACCCGAGGCCCGGTCACCGTCAGTGAAGTGGCTGCCCTCCGGAGCCCGTCGACGTACGACCAGCATCGACCCAACTGTGATCGTCGCAGCGACCAGGGTGATCACGAGCCCAAAGAGGATGTTCACGCAGCGGTGCCTTCCTGTCTCCGGGGTCTTCACTCATCCCTTGAGGATGCGGTT
>DATFGA010000244.1:0-2736 GCA_035249775.1 Nocardioidaceae bacterium
CGCGGTCCAGGAGGGCGGTGCCGCCTGCCCGGCCGCGGCGCGGATCGCCGAACGGAACCGGGCCGGCCTGCGGCACTGCGCGGTGTCCGGTGACGTGGTCACCGTCGAGGTCACCCTCGCCGTGCGTTCGGTGTTCCGCACCGAAGTCGAGGTCGGTGCCCGAGCGCGCGCCGGGCCCGTCGGATGAGGCTCACTCCGGGTCGGACGTGGACTGCGGGGTCTTGCGGTCGTCGTTGGGTCGGTCGCCGTACTGCTCGGAAAGCCGCTGGTACTCCTTCTGCTCCTTGCGCCTCCGGTTCGCCCGGCGTACGCCGGACCGCGCAAGCTCGAGCCCCATCACGAACAGCAGCACCGTCGCGCCGCCGATCAGGAACACGCCCAGCGACGTGGTCTCCACGTCGACGATGCCGAGGTCGAAGGTGGCCGAGTCGTTGGAGCCGCCCACCAGCGCGGCGATCAGCGCCACCGCGGAGACGAGGATGAGGATCAGTCCGAGAACCAGCATGCGCTTCCCTTCCGGAGTCCGATGCTGGGTTCAGGCTATCCCGGTGCGCAGTGCTCGAGCAGCACGTCGAGCAGCTCGACCGCGACCGCCTTGTCCAGCGGGTTGTTCCCGTTGCCGCACTTCGGGGACTGCACGCACGACGGGCAGCCGTCCTCGCAGCGGCAGGACACGATCGCCTCCCGGGTGGCGGTCAGCCAGTCGGCCGCAGCGTGGAAGCCACGCTCGGCGAACCCGGCCCCACCGGGATGACCGTCGTAGACGAAGACGGTGAGCTGACCGGTGTCCGGGTGCACCGCCGTCGACACCCCGCCGATGTCCCATCGGTCACAGGTGGCGAACAGCGGCAGCAAACCGATCGAGGCGTGCTCGGCGGCATGTGCGGCTCCCGGCAGGTCGCGCGTCGCCAGGCCCGCCTGCTCGAGGGCCGCCTGCGGCAGCGTCCACCACACCGCCTTGGTGTTCAGGGTGCGCTCCGGAAGGTCGAGCGGTTCTTCGCCGAGCACCTCGCCGGAGGGAACCCGACGTTTCAGGAACGACACCACCTGGTGGGTCACGCACACGTCGCCGAAGCTGATCCTCGCCGCACCCCAGGCGGTGTGCTCCTTCTCGCCGACGATGGTGATGTCGGTCAGCTCCCGCGCCGAGGTCGAGTAGTCCGGCTCGGCCGGTTCGATCACCGCGATGTTGTCGTCGAGGTCGAGGGAGGTGACCAGGTAGGTCTCGCCCTGGTGCAGGTAGACCGCGCCCGGGTGTGCCGTACCGTGCGCCGACGACTGGTCCACCGTTCCCAGCAGCCGACCGGTCTCGGCCTCGACCAGCCGCACGGGAGGGCCGCCGGTGGAGCGGATGTCGGCGAGGTCGCTGGCCCGGCGCCGGTCGGTCCAGAACCAGCCCCGCGCCCGTCGGCGGAGCAGGCCGGCCTCGGTCAGCGCATCCACGCCGGCCCGGGCGGTCGGGCCGAACATGTCGAGCTCGTCCTCGGTCAGCGGCGACTCCTCCGCGGCGGCGCACAGGTGAGGCCCGAGCACGTAGGGGTTCTCCGGGTCGAAGACGTTCGCCTCCACCGGCTGCCCGATCAGCGCCTCCGGATGGGTGACCAGGTAGGTGTCCAGCGGGTCGTCGCGGGCGACGAACACCCCGAGCGCGTCCTCGCCGCCGCGCCCCGCACGACCGACCTGCTGCCAGAGCGCGGCCCGGGTGCCGGGGAAACCGGCCATCAGCACCGCGTCCAGGCCGGCGATGTCGATGCCGAGCTCCAGGGCGTTGGTGGCGGCCAGGCCGAGGAGCTCCCCCCGGCGCAGTGCCTGCTCGATCGCCCGGCGGTCCTCCGGGAGGTAGCCGCCACGGTAGGCGGCGACCCGGGCGGAGAGTCCGGGGGCGACCTCGTCGAGCAGCCGCTTCGTCGCGAGCGAGACGGTCTCGGTGCCGCGCCGGGAACGAATGAAGGCCAGGGTGCGCACCCCTTCGACCACCAGGTCGGCGAGCAGGTCGGCGATCTCCGCGCTCGCGGCCCGGCGGACCGGAGCCCCCTGCTCCCCGGTGTAGGAGGTGAACGGCGGTTCCCACAGGGCCAGTGCCACCTGGCCGCGAGGCGACCCGTCGTCGGTCACGGCGACCATCGGCAGACCGGTCAGCCGGGACGCCGCGACCTGGGGTTCGGCAACCGTCGCGGACGCGAGCACGAACGTCGGAGCGGCTCCGTACAACGCGCAGACCCGGCGCAGCCGGCGCAGGACCTGGGCGACGTGCGCGCCGAACACGCCCCGGTAGTGGTGGCACTCGTCGACGACCACGTAGTCCAGCATCGAGAAGAACCTCGACCACCGGGCGTGGCCGGGCAGCATCGACCGGTGCAGCATGTCGGGGTTGGTGAGCAGGTACTCGCCGTGGTCACGGGCCCAGTCCCGTTCCTCGCGTGAGGAGTCACCGTCATGGGTGGCCGCGGCGAGTCCCGGCAGCGCCAGCGAGCGCAGCCCGTTCAGCTGGTCCTGGGCGAGCGCCTTGGTCGGCGAGAGGTAGAGCACGGTCGATCCACGCTGCCCGTTCGGCCGGCGGCGACCGAGCACCGAGGTCAGCGCCGGAAGCAGGTAGGCCAGCGACTTGCCGGACGCGGTGCCGGTGGACACCACCACGTGCTGCCCGGCGTGCGCGGCCTCGGCGGCCTCGACCTGATGGGTCCACGGCTGCTCGATTCCGCGCGCCGCCCAGGCCCGGACGAGGTCCGGAGCCGC
>DATFGA010000245.1:0-6434 GCA_035249775.1 Nocardioidaceae bacterium
GCGCACCTAGCGCCGAGCCTGTTGCAACATTCGCGCCGCCGGTGGCGCGAATGCTGCATCAGACCTGTGCGATACCGGGCAATCGGGCGTGACGAGCCCAGCCGAACGCCCTGAGATCGTCACGCGCCATCTCCGTCGATCGCGCTGCTGGTATGAGCCGGTGACCACCGAGGCTCGCGCGCACAGAATCGCGACACCGACGCCGACGCCGAGGCGATCGTTTAATCGGCGAAGATGTCGCGGCTGAGCTGGATGAAGAAGGTGTGGTCGTGTCCCTTGTTCTCGTCGGCCGGGTTGTACTTCGTGTTGGTGGCTCCGTCGGGAACCTGCTCCTCGGAATAGATCGCCCCGACCGGGCACACGTCGGGTTGGTAGCAGGCGGTGCACGACGTGCACTCGTCCAGGTTCACGTACAGCAGGCTGTCCCCGAAGATCGCGATCGCGTCGGGGTTCGGCGTGTGGGTGGTCTCGATCTCGCCGCTGCCGGCCTCGTCCTCCGAGAACAGCACGTTCTTCGCCGGTTCGTACTCGTAGATGCACTGCACGGGGCAGACGTCGACGCACGCCCGGTCCTTCACGTCGATGCACGCCTCGGTGATGACAGCGAGGCCGGTCACCGGACAGGTCTACCCGCCGTCGGCTCGGATCGAACCTCGGACGGCTGGGTACGCGCGGGCGATCCGCACGGCGGGCCGTCGGTGACCGACCCGGACAACCCCCTACCTCGCCTCCTACAACAGGTTGGTGAGTCGGCTCCACCCTCGCCGGGGCGCGTCCAACGCCTGGCTGAGCGTGCGGACGACGGCGTTGCGGTCCCCGCTCGTGAGGAACCACGCCTGCTCGAGGGTCACGGAGCCCAGCGCGAGCGTGTCCCAGAGCGAGACGTCCCGCCCCCGCCCCTCCAGGTAGCCGGCCGCGAGGGTCGAGCTCCGACCCACGCCGGCCCCGCACTGGATCAGCACGATCCCGTCGTGGCGCGCGATGACCTCGAGGAGGCGGCGCACGATCGCCTCACCTGGCACGTGGCCGTCCCGCACCGGGAGCGATACGTGGGTGATCCCCAGCCTGGCCAGGAGCCGCTCGTCGACCTCGCCCCGGTCATCGGGAGCGCCGGTGCGCAGGTCGACGATGGCCTCGACGCCGGCCGCGGCGAGGGCGCGGTAGTGGCGGGGCTCGGGCTCGGCACTGGCCCAGACCCGGTCGTCGACCCGCCGGAGGTTCTCGACGTCGATCGGGGCCGGCGCCACCGGCTCCCGGCCTTGCAGGCGCGCGGCGACGACCCCGGCCGCGACCGCGCCGTGGAAGACCACCACGGCCGCCAGGTACGTCAGGCCGGCGATCCGCAGCACACGGGTCGCCTTCCGGCGGATCGGCGCGAGGTGCACGAAGGACACCTACCCCACCGGTGCACCGCGTGCTCGGCGGCCTAGGGTGACGAGCAGGCAGCGGGTCGACGCGCCGCCGGAAGAGGAGACCCCGAATGGCCACACCAGCACCGAACGAGCTGCCTTTCGAGCCACCGGGCCCGGGGACGTGGACGCTTGACGGCGTGCACCACCCACGGCCGTTGACCCGCTATTGGCAGGAGATGCACCCGGTGCCCTTCGAGCGGGGGACCCGGGAGTTCATGCAGTTCTACGGCCTGCTCCTCGAGCGGCTCTCCTGCCAGTACGTCAACGGCTTCGCCTTCAACACCGTGGTCCCGGCCCCGGACGACGAGGTGCCGGAGCGGTTCGCCCGGGCCGAGGAGGTCTTCGCGAACAAGCTCTGGCGCGAGCAGCTCCGCGAGTGGGAGGAGGTCTGCAAGCCCGAGACCATCGCGGCCCATCGGGAGCTGCAGTCGGTGGACCCGGACGCGCTGTCCGACGAGGAGCTGATCGCGTACCTCGGTCGCTGCCGCGACCGTCACAGCGAGATGATCTACCAGCACATGCGCTTCACCGGTGCGGCCCTGATCCCGATCGGCGACCTGCTGGTGCAAGCCGGCGAGTGGACCGGCCTCCCGCCCGAGAAGCTCCTCAACATGATGCGCGGCGCGGCGCAGATCTCCGGCGGTGGCTCTCCCGAGCTCGACCAGCTGATCACCACGGTCAAGCAGGATCCCGCCGCCTGGGAGCTGCTCGAGTCCGACGGCGACGCCGGCAAGGTGCTCGACCAGCTCCGGGCCCTCGACAGCGACGCCGGTCGTGCGCTGTCCGCCTACCTCGACTTCGCCGGCTACCGGCTGCTCGACGGCTTCGACATCTCCGGCCGCTACGCGCTCGAGCTCCCCGAGGCGCTGCTGCGGGCCATCCGCTCGTCGATCGCCGGCAGCGTGGCGCAGTCGGAGGGCGTCGAGGACCAGATCGCCGAGGTGCGCAAGCAGGTGCCCGACGAGCACCGCGCCGCGTTCAACGAGCTGTTGGAGGAGGCCCGGCTCACGTACCGCATCCGCGACGAGCGCGGCGTCTTCAGCGACATCTGGGCATCGGGCATCATGCGCCGAGCGGCGATGGCCGGCGGCCGGCGGGCCGCGGCGAAGGGCCTCCTGCACGACGCCGAGCACTTCGTCCACGCCGGGTTCGACGAGATGGTCGCCCTGCTCTCCGGCACCGGGGGGCCGTCGGCCGACGAGCTCGCCGAGCGCTACGAGTACCAGACGACCTACACCGCCAAGGACGCACCGCCCTTCCTGGGTGAGCCGCCGCATCCGCCGCCCGACACCTCCGGGCTGCCCCCGGCCGCCGGACGCGTGATGCGGGCGGCGGGCCTGGCGATCGGCTCGCTGTTCGGGAGCTCGGAGCACGTCCACGACGAGGAGGTCGTCCGCGGGCTGGCGGCCAGCGGCGGGGTGTACGAAGGGCCGGCACGGCTGGTGTCGAGCCGGGCCGACTTCGACCGCATCGTGAAGGGCGACGTGCTGGTGACCCAGTCCACGACCGAGGCCTTCAACATCCTGTTGCCGCTGCTCGGCGCCATCGTCACCGACGCCGGCGGCCTGCTCTCGCACTCGGCGATCGTGGCCCGTGAGTACGGGATCCCCGGCGTGGTCGGCACCCGCGACGCCACCGAGCGGATCGCCGACGGCGTCCTCGTGCGGGTCGACGGCGATGCGGGCGAGGTGACGGTCGCCTCGTGACGACGGTCGTGCCGCTGAGCGAGGCCGACGACGAGGCCCTCTTCGGCGCCAAGGCCGTCGGCTTGGGGGACGCGATCCGCGAGGGCCTGCCCGTGCCGCCCGGGGTCGCCCTCTCCGGCGACGCCGTCGAGGCGATCGCGTCGGGAGACGGGAGCGCGGTGAAGGCGCTGGCCAAGTCGGTGCGGACGTTGGCCGGCCCGCTCGCCGTCCGTTCGTCGTGCGTCGACGAGGACGGGGCGGAGGCGAGCTTCGCGGGCCAGCACCTCACGCTCCTCAACGTGCCGGCCACGGACGATCTGCAGGAGGCGGTGCGACAGGTCTGGTGGTCGGCCAACTCCGACTCGGCCATCACCTACCGACAGCGAGTCGGTCTGTTCGCCCGGCCGAGCGTCGGCGTCGTCGTGCAGAGCCTCCTGGACCCCGAGTCGGCCGGGGTGATGTTCACCACCAACCCGGTGACGGGCGCGAGCGAGCGGATGATCGAGGCGACCTGGGGTCTGGGCGAGGCGGTCGTGGCCGGCCGCGTCATCCCCGACCAGTACCGCGTCGACCCATCGGGCACGGTGCTCGAGCGGACGGCGGGGCTCAAGAAGATCGCGATCCGGCCGCGGCCCGACGGGGGGACCGTCGACGAGCCGGTCGCCCCCGACCTCGTGGAGGGGCTCTGCCTCGACGACGCGCAGCTGCAGCAGCTGAACGACCTGGCCGCGCAGTGCGAGCGCATCTACGGGCCAGGTCGGGACATCGAGTGGGCGTTCGCCGGCGGGCGGCTCTACCTGCTGCAGTGCCGGGCGGTGACGCGCGGCGGGGCGTCGAAGCCCGCTGACGAGGGGGCGACCAAGGACCTGGCGGTCGTCACCCCTGGTGCCATCCTGCAGAGCGTCCCGCTGTTCGCCGAGCTGAGCGAGCCGGATCTGGCCGAGGTCGCGCGCCTGTTCAAGGAACGTCGGTTCGCGGCGGGTGAGACGGTCACCAAGGAGGGTGCGGGCGGCGCCGCCTTCTTCGTGATCGGGTCGGGCGACGCGTCGGTGACGATCGGCGGCAACGAGCGGGCCACGCTGAGCGCCGGTGACTACTTCGGCGAGATCGCGCTGATCGACGAGGGCGCCCGCACCGCCACGATCACGGCGACGACCGATCTCGTCTGCTACGGCCTGACGCTCTGGGACTTCCGCCCGCTCGTGGAACGACACCCCACCATCGGGTGGAAGCTGCTGCAAGCCCTCGCCCAGCGCCTCCGCGAGGCGTAGCCCCCTGCTGGCGGGCTGGTGGGCGCAAAGGGACTCGAACCCCTGACCTCTGCCGTGTGAATGGGTTGCAGCCGCGTGGCCGGCGACCGTTCTACCAGGGGATTTCTGCGGTGGTCTGGGCTTCTTTCGACTTGGTGGCTGTGGCGCGTCGGAGCGCCGTGTGGGTCGCTCTAGGCGCTAGTGGTCCGCTACTGGTCCAGCGCGGCTAGCGGTGCACCTTCCCGGTCACGTTGATCGGGGTGCCCTCGGAGATCGCCTCGGCAAACTGGGTCAACTCCGGTTCCGTGATGCTCCCGCCGTGCTGGCGGAAGTCAGAGGTGAGGTCCGCTTCACGTCCTCCACCGGCTTTCCCTTGTGGAGCGAGCCGAGCCGACGCAGTCGCCGGTCGAGATCCTTGCCCGCCTTCTTGGCGGCGTCCTCGGCCACCCTCTTGATCGCGGCCTGGTCGAAGGTGATCTCCACCTTGTTGCCCATGCGGGCCTCCTACGTCGTGCCGTCATGAATGGCGTTGGGATCGACTGCAGGGAAAGGGTGTGCCACCTCGCCCTAGGCCGACAGCTGCCGGCGCACCTCGGCCGCGATCTGCCGGGAGCGTGCGGCACCCTTCTGGCTGGCGTCGGCCAGGTGGCCCGACGGTAATCGATACTGATCAGTCAATACGCGAGAGCAGATACTCAACCTCCACATGCTCGCCGAGCGTCGCAAGCGTCGCGTCCAACCGTGAGGATGGGCCAACAGCTATGACCGTGAGCGTGCACAGCCCTCCATCGTCTTGCGTTGACCATCCGATCACGCCCGACGTGTCGTTGAGCACCCTGACATCGACCGGATGGGTACATGTCCTCGGAGTCTCGATCGGCCCGGGATCGTCGCTGGCCGCCATTACGCGATCCACAGCGAGAGTGCTGCCGTCCCAAGTCCCTTCAACGGTGAGCGCGTCGGACGTCCACCGGGTCCCCATCGATTCCTCTACGACGCCTAGTTCCTCAGCTTGTGCCCATCGCCAGTTCATCAGCGGAATGTCGCCGCCGGCGGGTGGCTCCGCCTCGAGGAGGCCGGTGGAGGCCACCATCGGTCCATGCTCCGGTGTCTCGATGACTACCCCTGTCGCCGAGAATCTGCCCCCGGTGTCATCAGCTGCCAGTTCGTTGCCCGACCCAGCCACCCGCACGAGGACCACGACGCCTGCTGCCACGATCACGACGACCATGGCCCGACGGACAAGGCTGGGCCGGGTCAGCACGGATTCACCTCAACGCAGATGTGACCACCCGGAGGAATCGGGACGTATCCAATCCAAGTACCGACCGCCGAGGTGCCGACTCCGAACGAGTGGTGCCCAGCGAGATAGAGCTTGCCGCCGTAGGACAACGCGTACGTCCCACCGCTGTCGCCACCCGTAGTGTTGCTACCGACCTTGAGTCCACTAATGGTCCCGGAATTCGGACAGTCGAATCCGGTCGGACGTGCAAAATTGCCAAAGTCTTGGACCTGATTCCAGAGAGCGCCGCTCGTCTGACCGAAGACGACCTCATACTGCCCGATGTAGTACCAACCGGCCTTATCCCACAGGCTGAACCATTGGTGGTACTTCTGGTCACGGGCCAGATGTCCCACGCTGTACGAGGTGCGCTGATACTGCAGATCTAGGGTGTCGCACTCTTCATAGTCGTTCCATGAGGCGACAGTCGTGTCATGTGCAATCCAGTACTCGTCCCTCGCCGAGCGCCAGCCGTCGGCACAGTGTGCGGCCGTCGCGTTGCCGAAGTGGACGCCCGGAACCTTCCATGTGAAGCCGACGGTGCAGGTGCTGGGTCCCTCCCAAGTGAGGCCCCCGTGGCTCGCCTCCAGTTCGCCGCCGTTCACCGGAAGGGCCTCGACGACGCGAACCCAGGCAGGATCTATCACTTCAGCGGGGAGCGCTACCTCTGTCAGCATGTCAACGTAACCCTCCTGCACATTTAGGTTGTACTGCACGCTGGCGAACTTGCTGTGCAGCAGATCAGCTGCTGCATTCAATGCTCCGAGGACGCTCCGCCATGGTGCACTACCACCTCTGACGTGGA
>DATFGA010000246.1:0-6261 GCA_035249775.1 Nocardioidaceae bacterium
GGTCTGCTGCCCGGCCTGACGCAATTACCGGCACTGACCCGGCGCGGTCCGGCGCACCCGCCGGCCGTCCACGACGATCCCCACAGAAGTCGCGTTGTCCGTCTCATCCGCCTCGACGAGGAGTCCCAACGGGTCGGCCTCCAGGTCCAGGCACAGCGGCTGCCCATCCACCCCGCGAGGCAGCCGCAGTGTCTGGCCGCTCAGGTCGAAGGTGTAGATGTCGACCCAGCCGGGTGAGATGCCCTGCCGGCTGCGGCGAGTGCACTCGCCGAAGTGCTCGCGGCGCACCACGACCGGCTGGCCCGGCACGCGCACGTTGTCGCGCAGGCAGAAGCTGACCTTGTCCCGGGAGACCATGGGCGTCGTGCTGCCGGGACGCCGCAGGGCGTAGGCCGCCATCGCGTCGAAGTGCCAGTGATCGTGGTCCGGGTGCGCCAGCATGCAGCCGACCTCGCGCCGTTCGCCGACCGGGTCACGCTTCTCCTGGTAGACCCCGTCCTCGTTGCCGTCGACATGGAGCAGCTGGTCGGCCGGGTGCTGCCCGCGCGGACAGGTCGTTCCCTTGACCGGGCGCAGCAGCAACGGGCCCGGACCCAGGTTCGCCAGCGACGCGGAGAACCGGAGCAGCCGGCGTGGTCCTGTGCCCTGGATCTGCAG
The DNA here is from genome assembly GCA_035249775.1 of Nocardioidaceae bacterium. Lineage (GTDB taxonomy): Bacteria > Actinomycetota > Actinomycetes > Propionibacteriales > Nocardioidaceae > Nocardioides_C. The sequence continues at coordinate 658 of DATFGA010000246.1, forward strand.
GTCCGAAGCGTTCAGGCTGCGCATGTTCGGCGGCAGCAGCGGCGGTCCGGGGGGCTCGGACGGTGTCGGCGAGGGCGGCGAGGACGACGGCACCGACGGCAGCGAGGTGACGCCCGACGGCGCAGCGGTGCGCTCCGGGTCGCCCGCCAACGCGCTCGTCAGCGCTGCGACCACCGCGAGGGCGATCACCGCGACGAGGCCAACCCCGAGGGCTCGGGCCGATCGGTCCACGCCCCCACGCTACAAGTCGTCAGATCGGTTCGCGGCGGATCGGACAAGACATGCAGCGCGGTCCTCCACGACCGGAACCGAGCTCAGATCCGGCAATTGCGACAACTTCGATGCCGGCCTCCTCCAGCCGGGTGTTGGTCTCGATGTTCCGCTCGTACGCGACGGCGACCCGCGGCGAGAGCGCCAGCGTGTTGTTGCCGTCGTCCCACTGCTCGCGCTCGGCGGTGACCGGGTCCAGGCCGGTGTCGATCTGGTGCAGGGTGTCGATGCTCATCGCCTTCGCCGCGGCCACCAGGAAGGGCTCCGCGTCGGCGATCTCGAGGATCAGGTCCTTGTCGGCGTCGCCGTTGCGGTCCGTGCAGGTCACGGCGTACGCCTGGAGCTGGTCGGCGACGTTGGGATACATCACGATCTTGTCGACGTCGACCATCGTGCACACGGTGTCGAGGTGCATGGTGGCACGTTCCTGGGTGATCGGCACCGCGAGCACCGTGTGCGCGAGGTCGGCGCCGAACACCTGCCGGGCAAGCCGTTCGGCGCCCGCGGGCGTGGTGCGTTCCCCCACCCCGACGGCGATCACACCGGGAGCCAGCAGGAGTACGTCGCCACCCTCCACGTGCTCGTGCTGCCAGCCGTGGATCGTCGGTGTGCCCGCGAACCGGGGATGCAGGGTGTAGATCAGCTCGGTCAGCTGGGTCTCCCGCTCACGCGCGGGCATCGCCAGCGACGTGATCGCGACCCGGTCCCGGATCCACACGCTGGAGTCGCGGGTGAACAGCAGGTTCGGCATCGGGTCGATCAGGAAGTCGTCGTGCGCGAGCAGGCTGGTGACCAGGCCGTGGCCACCACGGACCTCGTCGTTGCGGACGCCCGCGGTCAGGAACGAGGCGAGCTCGGTGGGGCTCTGGTCGTGGAGCGCACGGTCGAGGTAGCTCCGCAGCGTGTCACCGAGGTGCAGGCTGGACATGGCACCGGTGATCGCGTGCTCGCGCGCCGACTCGCTCTCCAGCGTCTCGGCGAGCAGGTCCATGAGGTAGAGCACCTCGACGTCGCGGCTGCGGAGCGCCTCGGCGAACGCGTCGTGCTCCTCCTGCGCGCGGCTCACCCAGGGGACACCGTCGAACAGCAGCTTGTCGTTGTTGCGCGGGGTGAGCCGCTTCAGCTCCGGGCCGGGCCGGTGCAACATCACCGTGCCCAGTCGGCCGACCTCGCTGTCAGCGCCATGGATGGTTTCCGGGCGCGTCGTTGCGCCAGTTCCAGTCATAGCCGCAAGGGTATCCGTCCGGGAGCCGGGCTCAGAATCCTCACAGTCAGAGCAGCAGCTCGATCGCGGTCACGGTGGCGAGCAGCAGGCAGACGCCGGCGCCGATGTAGTGCAGCAGCGAGAGCCGCATGTGCCGCAGCAGCACGCGGCCGGCCAGCACGGCCAGGCCGGAGACGGTGAGCAGGGCGCCCCAGGAGCCGAGGAACACGCTGACCGGGTCGTCGAAGCGCGCGACCATGTTGATGGTCAGCAGCTGGGACAGGTCACCCCACTCGGCGGTGAACAGCACGACGAACGAGGCGAGCAGGGCCTTGAAGAAGGTGCGCGGCTCGGTCGCCTTCGCGGCGTACTCCTCCTCCTGCTCCTTCTCCTCGGCATCCGCGTTGGGCGCGGTGCGGAAGAGGATCACCGCACCCAGCAGGAAGATCGCGATCGCGATGGACTGGATCAGCAGCTCGGGAAGCAGGGTGGCCACCGTGCCGGCCAGCACCGCCAGCAGAGTCTGCACGGCGAAGGCGAGGCCCACACCGATCCAGACCGCGAGCGGCCGGTAGCGGGTGGAGAGCACCAGCGTGGCGATGAACGTCTTGTCAGGCAGCTCGACGAGAAAGATCGCGCCGAAGGTGATCGCGATGGCAGCGAGATCCATGTGTTCCTAGCTCTGTTCGAGGTCCCGGCTCGCCGCGACGGCGTCGGCCAGCACATCTTTGATCGGCCGGCCGGTGGCATCGGCAACGCGTGCCACGTCGTCGTACTCCGGCTGGGCGTTCAGCACCGTCCCGTCATGCATCGCAAGCTTCACCTGCACGGCGTGCCCGTCGACGGTCACGGTGCGCATCTCTCGGTCGAGCGCGTGCTTGTCGATCGCGATCTCGCGCACGCCGATCGTCGACGTCTGCCGGAAGATCTCGTTGCGCACCCGCTCGGCATGGTCGGCCGGGACCAGCACGTGCAGGGTGTGCGCCGGCCGGCCCTTCTTCATCATGATCGGACTCAGCCAGGCATCGGACGCACCGGCGCGCATCAGCGCCGCGATCACGTTCGGCCACAGTCTCGGGTCCAGGTCGTCGACGTTGGTCTCGATGACGAGCGGCGCGTTCGTGCCGTGCTGCCGTCCCGTGGCGGTGGCCTCGCCGATGAAGAGGCGGAGCACGTTCGCGTGGCCCTGCGGGTCCCGGCCTCCGGCGCCGACGCCGATCTGCTGAACCGACATCGCCGGCTGTGGCCCGTACGCCGTCGCGTTGCCGGTCAGCAGCGCCGCACCGGTCGGGGTGCACATCTCCATCGGCACCGGTCCGGCGTACGACGGAGCGCCCCGGAGCAGCTCGGCGACGGCCGGAGGTGGCACCGGCATCGTGCCGTGCGCGCCGGTGATCGTTCCGGAGCCCACCGCGACCGGTGAGACGACCAGCTCGTCGAGCGCGAGGTGCTCCAGCGCCGCGGACACACCGACCACGTCGGCGATCGCGTCGAGCGCGCCGACCTCGTGGAAGTGGACGTCGTCCGGTGAGGTGCCGTGCACGGTCGCCTCGGCCTCGGCGAGCAGCTGGAAGGTCGCGTGGGCGCGGCGGTGGACGCCGGGGTCCAGGGCGGCCTGCTCGAGGAGTCCGGCGACGTCCTTCCAGGTGCGGTGCGTGTGGCTGTCGGCCACCTCGACGTGGCAGCGGGTGGCCGCAAACCCGTTGCGGGTAACGGGTTCCGGCTTCAACGCGACATGCTCGGGGGCGACCGCCCGGACCGCCGCGCTGATCACGTCGACCGGAACACCGGCGCCGAGCAGTGCTCCGAGCAGCATGTCTCCGCTGGCACCCGAGGATGCGTCGATCCAGCCGATCACCCGGGTGTCCCGTTGGTGCTCGGCTGGTCCGTCCGGGGCCGCGCGTTCCGGGCCACCCGGGCCGCGAACACCCCGGCGCCGAAACCGTTGTCGATGTTGACGACCGTGACCCCCGGCGCGCAGGAGTTCAGCATTCCCAGCAGCGCCGCCAGTCCCCCGAACGAGGCGCCGTAGCCGACGCTGGTGGGGACCGCGACGAGCGGCACGCCGGTGAGCCCCCCGACCACGCTGGGCAGGGCGCCTTCCATGCCGGCGACCACGATCAGGCAGTCGGCGGTGGTGAGCTCCGCGCGGGCGGCCAGGATCCGGTGCAGGCCGGCCACGCCGACGTCGTTGACCAGCTTCACGCCGGCGCCGTAGACGCGGGCGGTCAAGGCCGCTTCCGCGGCGACGGGCGCGTCCGACGTACCGGCGGAGACCACCGCCACCGTCCCCTGCGGCGCGCGCAGCCGACCCAGCGTGACCGCGCGGGCGACGTCGTCGACCACGGCGTCCGGGTGGGCGTCGACGACCGCGGCGATCGCCTCGTCGGTGAGCCGGGTGGCGAGCACCGCGTGCTCGGGGTGCGCCTGGTGCAGCGTGTGCAGGATCTCCACGACCTGGGCGGGGGTCTTGCCGGCACCGTAGACCACCTCCGGGTCACCGGTGCGGGCCGCCCGATCGGTGTCGACGCGGGCGAACCCCAGGTCGGAAATCGGCTCGTGGCTCATGCGGTGAATCTATCTCCCCTACGCTGGGCGTCGTGCCCGGAGTACCTCCCGCCCGCTACGCCTACCTCGGCCCCGAAGGAACCTTCACCGAGCAGGCGCTGCGTTCCTTGCCCGCGGCGGGCAAGGCCGAGCTGCAGCCCTGCCCCACGGTGACGGTGGCGCTGGACTCGGTGCGCAACGGCGAGGCCGACGGTGCGGTGGTGCCGATCGAGAACTCCGTCGAGGGCTCGGTGCCGGTCACGCTCGACGAGCTGGCCACCGGCGAGCCGCTGATGATCACCCGCGAGATGACCGTGCCCATCGCGTTCTCGCTGCTGGCACCGCACGGGGTGAAGCCGGAGGACGTACGTCGGGTCGGCACGCATCCCCATGCCGCTGCGCAGACCCGGCGCTGGATGGCCCTGCACCTGCCGCAGGCCGAGGTCGTGCACGCGAGCTCGACCGCGCAGGCGGCGTTCATGCTGACCCGGCCCGATGCCGCTTGGGACGCGGCGATCTCCGCGCCGCTGGCCGCCGAGCACTACCGGCTGGCCGTGCTCGCCCAGGAGATCGGGGACAACGCGGAGGCGATCACCCGGTTCGTGCTGGTGTCGCGGCCCGGGATCCCGGCCCCGCCGACCGGTCGCGACAAGACCTCGCTGGTCGCGTTCATGCGCGACGACCACCCCGGCGCGCTGCTGGAGATCCTCGACCAGCTGACGATGCGCGGGGTGAACCTGACCCGGATCGAGTCCCGGCCGACCGGTGCGGCGCTGGGCAACTACTGCTTCTCGATCGACTGCGAGGGTCACGTCGAGGACGCCCGGGTCGGTGAGGCGCTGATGGGGCTCCGCCGGATCTGTGCCGACGTCCGGTTCCTGGGCTCCTACGAGCGGCACGACGGGGTGGAGCCGACCGTGCGGCCCGGCACCTCCGACCGCGAGTTCAACGATGCCGCGGCGTGGCTCGCGCGCCTTCGCAACGGGCACTGACTCTCCGATTAGGCTCCGCGGCGATGAACACCACCGCGATCGCGATCACCGTCGCCGTCCTCGGCCTGCTCGTGGCCGCCGTTGCGCTTGGCGTGGCGGCCGCCGCGATGAAGCGCAGTGCGCCCGGACACGCCCGCCGTACCTCCGCCCGCCGCAGCGGCGCCCAGCTGCCGACCGACGTCGAAGGCCTGCGCAGCGAGGTCCAGGCGCTCCGGGTCGAGGTGTCCGACGCGCTGCGGCACCTGTCGGTGGTGCGCTACGACGCGTTCGGTGACATGGGCGGACACCTGTCCTGGTCGATGGCGCTGCTCGACGACGGCGGCAACGGGGTCGTGCTGACCTCGATCCACGGGCGCAGCGAGGCGCGCACCTACGCCAAGAACGTGGCCACCTGGAAGTGTGACGCAGCGCTGTCGCCGGAGGAGGAGGAAGCGATCAAGTTCGCCAAGACGGGCTGATCGCGTTCTCCGCGCGAGCTGACCCGAGCGCCCTCTCGCGGACGCACGGCCCACCGCTGCTGACCGAGAGCGTGTGACCGACGGTGTCGATCGCGACGGTGGCCAGCGTCGCGTGCTGGAGGACCGGCTCGAG
>DATFGA010000247.1:0-12633 GCA_035249775.1 Nocardioidaceae bacterium
GCCAGCTTCTCCGGCTTGTCGGGGGAGATCCCGAGCACCTCGTAGCCCGCGGCCTGCAGCGAGGACAGGGAGTCGGTGAAGTCGCAGGCCTGCTTCGTGCAGCCGGGCGTCATCGCAGCGGGGTAGAAGTAGACGATCACCTTCCGGCCGCGCAACTCGGACAGCGAGACCGTCGAACCGTCGTCCGCGGACAGGGTGAAGTCGGGCGCTGGGTCGCCGGGGGACAGGCGGTTCTCACTCATGACCGATCTCCTCAAAAGGCCTTATTGCGAACGATTCGCAATAACGTACTATGCGTATGTGGCCCGGACACTTCGGGGGAAGTCCGGGCCCGCCCAACGTATCCACGTCCCGACGTCGTAGCGACGCCGCCCCGGAGGAGACATGCACGTTCCCGACGGATTCCTCGACGCGACGACGTCGCTGGCCACCGGCGCGGTCGCCGTCGCCGGAGTCGGCCTCGCGCTGCGCGGCGCCCGCAAGGAGCTCGACGACCGCACCGCACCGATGGCGGGGCTCGTGGCCACCTTCGTGTTCAGCACCCAGATGCTGAACTTCCCCGTCGCGGGCGGCACCAGCGGCCACCTCCTCGGCGGTGCGCTGGCCGCGATCCTGGTCGGGCCGTGGACGGCGGTGCTCTGCGTCAGCGTCGTGCTGATCGTCCAGGCGCTGCTGTTCGCCGACGGCGGGATCACCGCGCTCGGCACCAACATCAGCCTGATGGCGATCGTCGGAGTGCTCGCCGGCTGGCTGGTCTTCCGGGCGGTCCAGGCGGTGCTCCCCAAGAAGCTCGCACTCGTCGCACCGGTCGCCTCGATCGCCGCGTTCGTCTCGGTCCCGGTGACGGCGCTCGCGTTCGTCGGGCTGTACGGCGTCGGCGGCACCGCCCCGATCGCCCTGGACACCCTGCTCACCGCGATGCTCGGCTGGCACACGCTGATCGGGATCGGTGAGGCGGTGATCACCGGCCTGGTCGTCGGCTCGGTGATCGCGGTCCGACCGGACCTGGTGTACGGCGCCCGCCGGGTCCTCAAGTCTCGGGAGCTGGAGATCCGCACCGCCGAGGGAGCGGCCGCATGAGGACCCGTACCTTCGTCGTCGCCGGCATCGTCGTGGCGCTGTTCCTGGCCGGCTTCGTCAGCTACTACGCCTCGAGCCACCCCGACGGTCTCGAGTACGTCGCGGAGCAGACCGGTTTCCTCGACACCGCGGAGGAGCACGACGCGGCAGGTAGCCCGCTGGCCGGCTACGCCACCGAGGGGGTCGACGACGCGCGCGTCTCCGGCGGCCTCGCCGGAGTGGTCGGTGCCCTGGTGGTCCTCGTGCTCGCAGGAGGGCTCGCCTTCGCCGTACGACGCAGGGGCGACTCGTCCGAGGAGCCCGCCGAGCACCAGCGGTCTGCGGGAGCGGGGAAGGCCTGACATGGGCGCCGGCCACGGCCACAAGCTCCACTACCACGGGCACTCGGCGATCCACCGGCTTCCGGCGCACGTGAAGCTGCTCGCGCTGCTCGGGTTCATGCTGACGGTGGTGGGCACGCCGCGCGAGTGGTACCCGGTTTTCGCCGGCTACCTCGCCGTCCTGCTCGTCGTGATCGCGGTCTCCCAGGTCCCGCCGGCCTACATCGCCAGGCGGATGGTGATCGAGGTCCCGTTCGTGGTGTTCGCCGTGCTGATGCCGTTCATCGCCACCGGACCGCGCACCGAGGTCCTCGGTCTCACCGTGTCCGAGCCCGGTCTGCTGGCGGCCTGGGGACTGCTCGCCAAGGGCACCCTCGGCGTGATCGCCAGCCTCACCCTCGCCGCCACCACCGAACCACGCGATCTCCTGGCCGGGCTGGAGAAGCTGCGCTTTCCCAACCAGCTCGTGCAGATCATGGGGTTCATGATGCGGTACCTCGACGTCGTCGCCGAGGAGATGCGCCGGATGCGGATCGCCCGGGAGTCCCGCGGTTTCCAGGCCCGCAACGTCCGGCACTGGCCGGTGATCGCCCGCTCCGCCGGTGCGCTGTTCATCCGCTCCTACGAACGTGGCGAGCGCGTCCACCTCGCGATGATGTCCCGCGGCTACACCGGCACGATGCCGCAGACCGGCCGGCCGAAGGGGCACCCGTGAGCACGCCGGTTCTCGACGTCGAGGGGCTCGCCTACGCCTATCCCGACGGCCACCAGGCGTTGTACGGGGTGGACCTGCACGTGCACCAGGGCGAGCGGGTCGCGCTGCTCGGTCCCAACGGGGCGGGCAAGACCACTCTCGTGCTGCACCTGAACGGCATCCTGACCGCGGGCGCCGGGTCGGTCACCGTGTCCGGTCTGCCGGTGACCAAGCAGAACGTGCAGGAGGTACGGCGAAGGGTCGGTGTGGTCTTCCAGGATCCCGACGACCAGCTGTTCATGCCGAGCGTGCGCGACGATGTCGCCTTCGGGCCGGCCAACCTCGGGCTCAGGGGGCAGCCGCTCGAGGACCGGGTGCGGTACGCCCTGGACCGGGTCGGGATGGTCGACTACATCGACCGGCCCCCGCATCACCTGTCCTTCGGGCAGCGCCGGCGCGTCGCGGTCGCCACCGTGCTGGCGATGGAGCCGGAGATCCTGGTCCTCGACGAGCCGTCTTCGAACCTCGACCCGGCCTCGCGTCGCGAGCTCGCCGACATCCTCCGCAGCCTCGACGTGACCGTGCTGATGGTCACCCACGACCTGCCGTACGCGCTCGAGCTGTGCCCCCGCTCCGTCGTACTCTCCGACGGCGTGATCGTCGCCGACGGAGCGACCTACGACATCCTCACCGACGACGCGCTGATGGCCGCGCACCGGCTCGAACTACCGTTCGGCTTCGATCCCCGCACGGTTAGACTGCCCTCCGCCGGGTAACGTTCGGTGCTGTGATCCCCCAACGGGCACCGGAGACCGTTTGCCAGACGAGGAGATAGACGTGGCCCACGCCGAAAAGCCGGCAGACACTCGCGCGCCGGACACGATCGAGACCGAGATCGAGGCCACGCGTCAGCGGCTCGCGGTCACCATCGACCAGCTCGTCTATCGGGCCAGCCCGAAGACCATCGCCCGCCGCGAGATCGCCACCATCAAGTCCTACTTCGTCGACCCGGCCGGAGGCCCGCGCACCGACAACATCGTCAAGGTCGTCGGCGGTGTGGTGGGTGCCGTGGCCCTGGTCGTGGTGCTCCGGAAGGTCGTCGACTAACACGTGGCGCAGGACAAGACGCCGATCCGGATGCTCCACGACCGGGTGCTGGTCAGCGTCGACGCCTCCGGCGAAAGGCGCTCCACCGGCGGCATCGTGATCCCGGCGACCGCCGCGATGGGTGGCCGTCGGCTGGCCTGGTCCCGGGTCGCCGCGATCGGTCCGCACGTGCGTACCGTCGAGGTCGGTGACCGGGTGTTGTTCGACCCCGAGGACAAGGCGGAGGTCGAGGTGAACGGCGAGGACTACGTGCTGATGCGCGAGCGCGACATCCATGCCGTCGCCGCGGACCGGCTCGGCGACAGCCAGACCGGCCTCTATCTCTGACCGCTACGACCGGTCATAGGGTCCGGACATGACGAAGGCCCCGACCGGATCGGTCGGGGCCTTCGCTGTGCGTCAGGCGCGGTGCGTGCCCGTGCCGGAGTCCACGTCGGTGCGTGAACCGTCGGCGCGGATCGGGTGGCCGTCCGCGTCGTAGCGCTGTCCCTCGCCGGTGGTGCTGCCGGTGCCGTCGTCCACGTCGGTGCGTGAGCCGTCGGCACGGTGCTCGCCGGCCTGGTAGGTCGTGTCGTTGCTCGAGTCCCCGTCGTGCTTGTCCTTGCCGGCGTCGGGGTCGAGGTCGTCGGCCTGGCGCAGGTTTTCGTCGCGCTCCTGGCGGTAGGTCGCGGCGGTCGACTGCTTGTCCGACGCCTGCGCCGCGAGCCGCTCGGCCTCAGCGGCCTTCTGGTCGGCCTCGGCCTGCGCCCGGCGGGCCTCGGCTTCCGTCTGCCGTGCCTCCGCCTCGCGCTGCTGCACGCCGGTCGACTGGGCGGCCGCCTGCTCGCGCAGCTCGTTCGCGCGGACCCGGTTGCGCTCGTCGCGCTTCTTCTTCATCATCATGGCGATCACGGCGAGCAGCGCCAGCACGACGACTGCGGCCACCACGATCCACACGATCGTTGAGGTATCCATGCTTCCTCCAATTTTCGGTACGCGCAGATGTACCCCTGCCCCTGCCAGGCAAACATCAGCCGCGTGGTGCATGGGACGACGCAGAACCGTCGACGACCGGCGGCCGCACGTGATCGCCGGGAGTCTCGGGGCCACTCGCACGACCCGAGCTCAGTCGAAGGCGGAGAGGAAGCCCGCAACCAGGCCGCCCAGCGACGGCAGGTGGTAACCGCCCTCCTGCACGAGAACCGTCGGCAGGGCGAGTCCGGCGATCACATCGGCGGCCGACCGGTAACCGTCGCGAGTGACCCGCAGCGGACTCTCCGGGTCCTCGGCGGCGGCGTCCACACCCAGGGACACCACGACCGCGCTCGCACCGTGCTCGCGCACCGACGAAGCCAACGACGCCACCGCACCGAAGAACTCAGGATCACCCGCCCCTGGCGCCAGCGGAAGGTTCCGGTTCGCGCCGATCCCGTCGCCGGACCCGCACTCGCCCGCATGCCCCACGTAGTGCGGGAACCAGCCGGTACCGGGATCGACGTGCACCGAGCCGTAGAACACGTCCGGCCGCTCGTAGAAGATCGCTGACGTGCCGTTGCCGTGATGCGCGTCCACGTCGACCACGGCCACTCGTTCGTGGCCGGCTCCGCGCAGCGCCTGCGCGGCGATCGCGGCGTTGTTCAGGTAGCACGAGCCGCCGTAGCCCGCCGCGGTCGCGTGGTGCCCCGGCGGCCGACACAGGGCGTACGACGCACCGGCGCCGCCGACCACCCGGTCCACCGCGGTCAATGCGCAGTCGGCGGCGCCCCGAGCGGCCCGCCAGGTGCCCGGACCGACCAGCGTCATCGTGTCGTAGCCGAACGCACCGGCCCTGCCGTGCACGGCCGCCGCCCGGCTCGCCGGGATCCCGCCGAGCATCGCCGCCGTCGGGAACACGTAGGGCACCACCTGGTGCTGGCCGGACTCCTCGGCGATCCCGGAAGCGGTCCACGACTCGTGCACGGTGGCGAGATGCTCCAGGAAGACAGGGTCGTGCACGGCCTCGAGGAACGAGTCGTCGTGCGGCACCGCGTCGTACAGCTCGTGCCCTGCACCACGCAGCGCGTCGAGGATGACGTCCACCCGCTCGGGCACCTCGGTCCCCGGCGTCGGCACGCCCAGCCAGATCTCCGCTCCGGGCACGTGCTCGCGGCAGCGCGGCGACCAGACCACGGGAATCGGCGACATGCTCGTCAGGATGCCAGGAATCAGGCAGGATCAGGGCCATGCCGCGTGCCGCTGACCTGGGAATCAGGATCGGGCTGCTGCCGCCCGGCCCGACCGGCTCCGTGCTCGACGTGGCCGGGGTCGGGCTCGGTCATGCCACCATCGACCGCGACGAACCGGACCCGCCGGAGGGGCGCGGTCGCGGACGCACCGGCGTCTCGGTGCTGGTCGTCGCCGACGACGCGTTCGAGCGGCCGGTGCCGGCGGGCGGTGCGGTGCTGAACGGTGCCGGCGAGTGCACCGGGTTCATCACCGCCGCCGAGTGGGGGAGCCTGGAGACCCCGGTGTTCCTCACCTCGACCCTGCAGCTCGGCCGGGTCTACGACGCCGCCTGCGAGCTGATGCTCGAGCGGGAGCCGCGGGTCGCCGAGGACTTCATCATCCCGGTGGTCGCCGAGTGCGACGACTCCTTCCTCAACGACGCCCGGCGGATGCAGGTCGTCCGCGAGGACGTGGCTACCGCCTGGGCCGCGGCACTGGACTCCCGTGGTGACCCCACGCCACCGCCGGAGGGCAGCGTCGGTTCCGGCACCGGCATGTCCTGCCTCGGGTTCAAGGGCGGCATCGGCACCGCGTCCCGGGTCACCCCCGACGGGCACGTCGTCGCGGTGCTGCTGATGACCAACTTCGGCGACCGGGAGCGGTTGACCGTCGACGGTGTCCCGGTCGGCCGGCTGGTCGGCGAACCGGAACGGCCGGGCGTCCCCGCACCGGCCGGCTCCTGCATCGGGATCGTGGTCACCGACGCCCCGGTCGACGGCGCCGGCTGCGCGCGACTGGCGCGCCGGGTCGGGCTGGGTCTGGCCCGCGCCGGTTCGGTGGCCCGGCACGGCAGCGGTGAGATCTTCCTCGCCTGCAGCACTGGTCTGCGGATGGACCGGGACGGCCGGTTCGAGGGACCTGCCGCGGTCTCCGGCCGGGCGCTCGACCCGCTGTTCGCCGCGGTCGTGGAGGCAGCCGAGGAGGCTGTGCTGAACTCGATGCTGATGTCCCCGACGGTCACCGGCCGTTCCGGCAACACCAGCGAGGGCCTGGACCCGGACACGGTGGTCCGGCTGCTGCGCGAGCACGGACGGCTCTGAGGTGGCGGAGCGCCGCGACGTGCGGGTCGCGATGCCCGACGGGATCGAGCTCGCCGCGACGCTCTTCCTACCGGATCCCGGGGCCGGACCGCAGCCCTGCATCCTCGAGGCGCTGCCCTACCGCAAGGACGACCTCACGCTGTCCTACGAGAGCGACTACCTCCGGCTGCGCGACGAGCACGGCTACGCGGTCTGCCGCCTCGACCTCCGGGGCACCGGCTCCTCCGGCGGGACCGCCACGGACGAGTACCCACCGCAGGAGCAGGCCGACCTCGCGGCCGTCATCGACTGGCTCGCGGGACAGGAGTGGTGCGACGGCGCCGTCGGCATGTACGGCACGTCGTACTCCGGGTTCAACTCGCTGCAGATGGCCTGCGAACGGCCCGCGGCGCTCCGTGCGGTGATCGCGATCTACGCCTCCGACGACCGCTACACCGACGACGTGCACTACCGCGGCGGCGCCCGCAAGCTGCTCGACCTGGTCGACTACTGCCACTACATGACGCCGATGTGCGCGCTGCCGCCCGTCCCGGCGGTATGGGGAGAGGGCTGGCGGGAGGAGTGGGTACGTCGCACCGGGTCGGTCGAACCGTGGCTGTTCCGCTGGCTCGAGGAGCAGACCGACGGGGACTACTGGCGGCACGGGTCCGTGCGACCGTCCTACGACCGGATCGGCTGCCCGGTGATGATCGTCGCAGGCTGGGCCGACGGCTACCGCAACAACTCCTTCCGCACCATCGAGGCGCTTCGGGAGCAGGGGGTGCCGCACCGGCTGCTCGCCGGTCCCTGGCCGCACGCGGCCACCGCGAGCGCCGCTCCCGGTCCGCGGATCGACCTGATGCCGGAGATGGCGGCCTGGTGGGACCGGTGGCTGCGCGGGACCGACAACGGCGTCGACGACGGCGGTCCGGGGCGTCCCGCGGTCACCGCGTTCGTGCGCACCTCCACGCGCCCGGCCCCCGACCTCGACCTGCACGAGGGGTTCTGGGTCCGGGAGGAGTGGCCGAGTCCGCGGGTGTCCCCGCAACGGGTCGAGCTGGACGAGAGGCCGCCGTACGTCGTGCGCCCGGACGTCGGGGTCGACGCGTGGATCGACTGCGCCGGGCACCTGCCCTGGGGGCAGAGCGGCGACCAGCGGCACGATGACGCCGAGTCGCTGACGTGGGAGTGGGCCGCGGCCGGGGAGCGGATCCTGGGCCAGCCGCGGGCGATGCTGCGGGTCAGCGTCGACCGGCCCGTCGCCTTCTGCTCGGTCAAGCTCTGCGACGTGTTCCCCGACGGCACCTCGGCGCTGGTCACCAGGGGGTCGCTGAACCTGGCGCACCGCGACGGCAGCGAGGAGCCGACCGCCCTCGAACGAGGACGGGTGTACGACGTGGAGGTGGTCCTCGACGCCTGTGCCTACGCGTTCGACCCGGGACAGCGGGTGCGGTTGTCGGTGGCCGGGGCGGACTGGCCGAACACGGCCGCGCCACCGGAGCCGGTGATCCTGACCCTGCACGGCGGTCACCTGGAGCTGCCGGTGTGGACCGGGGACCCGCCGTACGACCCGCCGGTGCTGCGACCCGGTGACGAGCGGTCCGGCGAGGACCCGGCCGGCATCGGCTGGCGCACCGAGCGCGACCTGCTGAACCGCACCACCGAGTGCGTGGTGGACCACGGCTCCGGCTACGAGGTCGCCCACGGCGGCACCGCCCGTGAGCGCTACCGCGGCCGGGTCGGCGTCGACCGGCGCAGCTTCGCGCAGTGGGCCACCGCGGACGTCGAGCTCGGGCTGTCCTGGCCGGAGGCGACCGTGGCCACGCGTTCCACGTTGGATGTCCGGATGGACGCGGACTCCTATGACGTGACCGTCGAGCTGTGGGTCCACGAGGGTGACCGGGAGGTCGCCCGGCGCAGCTGGCACCGGCGGTTCCCGCGCCACCTGCAGTAGCCGCTCAGCCCAGCGGCTCGCCGCGGTAGCCGCGGCCGACCATCGTCACGAACTGGTGCACCGCGTCCTCGTTCGGCGCGAGCGGGCCGGGCCGGAAGTGCGGCGAGACCAGCCCGCGCTGCACCGACTCGCACGCCGCCCAGTCCTGCCGGTTGGTGAGGTCCCAGAAGTCCACGGCGTACGACGGGTCCACCGCCGCGTCCGCGAAGTACCACGAGCACTCGACCCAGGTGCGGTCCGCGGCCTGTGCGACCAGCCGGTGCGCCATCACGTAGTCCGGGTGCGGCGAGACCAGCAGGTTCGGGAACAGGCCGAGGTACTCCACCTTCGCCGGGTCGACGCCAGGAATCGGTCGGGCGGCGGACCGTCCGTCGATCGACATGGTGGCCATCCCGTCCCGCAGGTCCATCGAGCCGCCCACCCATGCACCGGGCAGGTGGTGGTTGTCGCCGGAGGCCGGCGGTGATACCCGGCACAGCTCCGGATGGATCAGCGGGCAGTGGTAGCACTCGTGGTAGTTCTCGGTGAGCACCTTCCAGTTCGCGGCCACCGTGTAGCCGTGTCGCGCGCCGAGCACCAGGTCGGCGGGGGAGTACGGCGCGAGCAGCTCGTCGAGGGCACCGACATGGTCCGCGAACGACACGGGCGCACCCTCCTCGGTCCCGTGCGCGGCATGCACGAACAACCACCCGTGCCAGAGCTCGAGGGGCAGCTCCACGAGGGCGTGCTCCTCGAGACGGAAACCGGCCGCGTCGCGGAACTCGGGCGCCACCCGCAACGAGCCGTCGAGCCGGTAGTTCCAGCCGTGGTAGGGACAGACCACGGACCGGTGGTCCGAGGTCCCCTCCTCCGGAAGCAGCTCGTGCCCGCGGTGCCGGCAGGTGTTCGCGAACGCCCGGGTCGACCCCTCGGTGAACGTGAGCAGCACCGGCACGTCACCGACGACCACTGCGCGCTGCCGGACCGGTGAACCGGCCTGCGCGCCGGAGAGGTCGTCCAGCCGACCGACACAGGTCCACGTCCCGGCGAACAGGTGCCGCTGCTCCCAGGCGTGCACCGCGGCCGAGGTGTACGCGGCGGCGGGCAGCATCGTGGACTCCCCGAACGGCCGCAGGGACCGGTCCAGGGCAAGGGCGCCGTCCACTCCCAGCAGCGCCGGGTCGAGGGTCGGACCGGCCTGTGTGTGCTGGGCTGTCATGGCCACCTCCGCGGGTAGGGTCTGGCGTCATGGTGCGGCGCAACGTCGAGGTGCGGCGTGAGGAGATCCTCGAGGCGACGCTGGCCGAGGTGGTCGGCCGGGGCCTCACGAACGTCCGGGTCGGGGATGTCGCGGACTCGCTGGGGATCAGCCGGGCCCTGGTCTTCTACCACTTCGCGACCAAGGAGACGCTTCTGCAAGCGGCCTTGGAGCACGCCGTCGCCCGCGACCTGGAACGGCTCGACCGCACGCTGGCCCGGGACCCGGACGCCGTTCAGCGGCTGCGGCACGTGCTGCGCGCCTACGGCCCCCAGGGTGCGGCACCGGGCTGGCGGCTGTGGGTCGACGCCTGGTCCGCGGCGCTGCGCGACGACACGCTGCGGGCGACGCTGCGCGAGCTCGACCGGCGCTGGAGCCGGGCACTGGAGGCGGTGATCCGCTCCGGGGTGGAGGAGGGTGCCTTCACCTGCGCCGACCCGACGGCCAGTGCTCGCCGGCTCGCCGCACTGCTCGACGGGCTGGCCGTCCAGGTCACCGTCCACCGGCGGCTGACCCGTGCGCAGATGGGGCGCTGGGTGCGCGAGGCCGCGGCCGCCGAGCTCGGTGTCGACCCCGACGTGCTGGCCTGACCTGCTCTGCTGCGACCCCATCTCAGACCAGCCAGCTGACCGGATGGTCGGCGTCGGTCAACGCCGGCCGGTCCGCCCGGAATGCCGACACGTCGGTCACGGTCGCGCCGGTCGTGGCGAGATCGGCGAGCAGGCGGCCAAGGGTCGGCGCGAACTTGAAGCCGTGGGCGGCGCCGAGACCGACGAGCACCGCCTCGTGGCCGGGCGCCGGTCCGAGCACGAAGTCGCGGTCGGGGGTCAGCGTGTAGAGGCAGGTGACCGAGCGCACCGGTGGCCCGCTGCCCGGAAGGGTCCGCGCCGCGAACCGCTCCAGCAGCCGGAGCCGGTCCCGGTCCGGCTCGAAGCCGCGCAGGTCCGGGTCGACCGTCGGACCGCCGCAGTCCTCAGCCAGCTTCATTGTCGGCTCCCCGTAGCAGGGGAACCCGTAGAACGAGGGGTCATCCATCCAGATCCACAGCGGCATCGCCCCGGGCTCGAACCGGTCCGGGTCCGGTGGCCGGAAGTAGGTCACCTGCTGCTGCATCACGGTCAACGGGAACGAGAGGTCGAGGCCGGCGAGGACCTGGTTGGTCCACGCGTCCGCGCAGACCACCAGCCGCCGGCACCGGTAGGCGGCGTCCCGGGTGCAGACCTCCAGGCCGCGGTTGCCGAGGTCGGTCACGCGCAGCACCGGGCAGCCGTCGCGCAGCACCGCGCCACGCTCCCGTGCCAGCCGCTGCAGGGTCGCCGTTCCTCGGGCGGCGGGCACGATCGCGGCGTCTTCCTGGTGCAGCGCGATGGTTCCGGCCGGCAGCCGGAACTGCGGCCAGCGCTCGTGCACCGCGTCGACATCGAGTACGTCGAAGTCCACACCCACCTCGGTCATCGAGGACACGTAGTCGTCGGCCGGGATGGCACAACCCAGGGGGAACAGGTCCAGGCCGCCGACGGTCGTCACCAGCTCCTCGCCGCTCGCCCGCTCCAGACGGTGCCAGTCCTGGTAGGCCTCGACGGTCAGCCGCACGTAGCCCGGCGTGTGGTAGCTGTGCCGCAGGATCCGCGACGAGTCGTGCGACGCGCCGCGGTGGTGGCCGAGCTCGAACCGCTCCAGTCCCACGACGGCGGCGCCCCGGTCCGCGAGCTCGTAGGCGGTGGCACTGCCCAGGGCGCCGAGCCCCACCACGACGTACTCGACCTGCTCAGCCATCGCCGCCGCCTCGTTCCAGGCGGGGCAGCAGCCAGCGGCGGATGTCGGCGCTCGGCTCCTCCATCGGCGCGAACCAGCCCTGCACGTAGCCACGGGAGCTCATCCCGCGCTGGACGGACTCGCAGATCGCCCAGTCCTGCCGGTTCACCAGGTCCCACAGCTCGGCGGCGTCGTCGGGGTCGAAGTCCGGGCGGCCTGCCTCGTCGGCGGCGAACAGCAGGTCGCACTGCACACGGGTCCGGTGCTCCGACTCAGGCAGGAGCAGGAACGCGGCGACGTGGTCGGCCGAGAGCGACAGCAGCAGGTTGGGGTAGACCAGCTCGCCCTTGTGCCGGCTGCGTTCGGCCTCGTCCAGCAGCGGGAACGGTCGGCGCTGCGTCGTACCGCTGACCGTGAACGTCCAGGCGCCTTCGCGGTGCGGCACACCCTGGTCCCAGTCGAGGTGGTCACCGCCGGCGGCGAAGGACGGCACCAGCCGGCACAGCTCCGGGTGGACCGGGCCGCAGTGGTAGCACTCGTTGTAGTTCTCGGCGAGCACCTTGTAGTTGGCGGCGACGTCGTAGACGAACCGGCGTCCGAGGACGAGGTCGGCCAGCGGGTAGCGGCGCAGCCGGTCGGCGCAGCCGGAGACCTCCTCGGCCAGCGGGACCGCCTCGTGCGGCGTCAGGTGCACGAAGACGAAGCCGCCCCAGGTGTCGACGCCGACCGGGTTGAGTGCGAACGCTTCAGGGTCGAAGCCCGCGATGTCCTCGGTGTGCGGGGCCCTGAGCAGTCGACCGTCGAGGTCGTAGGTCCAGGAGTGGTAGGGGCAGCGCAACGACCCGGCCGGACACGGCGGGATCGGGGGGCCGGCGGGTGCGACCGGCACGATCTGCGAGCCGCGGTGCCGGCAGACGTTGTACGCCGCATGCAGGTCGCCGGCCTGATCGGTCGTGAGCAGCACCGACTCGCCGGCGACATCGACGACCGCGAGGCGACGCGGTCGGTCGAGCAGCAGATCGACGACCCGGCCCGCGCAGAACCAGGATCGGAACAGGACGTTCTCCCGTTCCCGCAGCCACATGTCGTGGTCGACGTACATCGTCGCCGGAAGCGCGGGCTCGAGCGCGCGCGGGCGGGTTGAGATCGTCTCCGGCGCCATGGCGCCTCCCTGGCTACTGACTCACGGGTCAGTAAGTAGCCTGCCACCGCCCGGCGGCTTG
>DATFGA010000248.1:0-7722 GCA_035249775.1 Nocardioidaceae bacterium
GGTCTTGGCCGGTGCCTTGGCGGGGGTCTTCGCCGGCGCCTTGGCCGGGGTCTTCTTCGCCGTCGCCTTCTGCGGCGCCGCGCTCTTGCTCGACTTGGTCGCCGGCTTCTTCGCCGAGGTCTTGGCTGCGACCTTGCTGGCGGCCGCCTTGGCGCTGGTCTTGGCCGCCGACTTCTGAGCTGTCTTGGCGGTCGCCTTGGTGGCCGGCTTGGCCGACTTCTGGCCCGTCGCCTTCGCGGCGGTCTTGGTGGCCGCCTTCTGGGCGGTCTTGCCGACGCTCCGGCTGGTGCTGCTCTTCGTGGCTGTCTTCGCCGGCTTGGCCGCGGGCGTCGTGGTGGCGGTCTTCTTCGGGGTGGCTGGCTTCGCTGCCGAGCCGTTGGAGCTGCCTTTCACGGCCCGGGAGGACGACGCGCGTGTCACCGTTGCGGTGACCCTCTTGGCTGCGGCCGCCGTCTTGCCGGCGAGCTTCTGTGCGGTCGAGCGTGCCATAGCCGCAAGGCCCCCTTAGAAAACCGAAATGTGTGGCAGCCGCCACACGCGTGCGGCGAGGATATGCCTCCCCTGGGCGGGCGGCAACTAAGCGCGCGCACGAATCGGTAACTTTCCGGCGGGCGGGAGTCGCGCCCGCCGCCGGATCGAGCCCTCGTACTCGCGGCCCGTCCCCGCGGCGTGGGGCCGCGCGGCTTCGAGGATGCGGAGGATATTCAGTGCCGGCTGCGGAATCTGCTCCCCATCCTCGGCCCGGCGACATAGTGCTCGGGTCGGCCCAGGAGAGTCGCCGCGTCCGACGTACTCCGGAAACCCGGATGAACGCGGATCGCTCCGTCTGGCAGACTTGGGGCTACCGCAAGACGTCGATGGGACGAGTAGCTCCGAGCACAGCCTCGAGCGACCTGGGGATGGTGGAAGCCCGGGGGCGCTGGCCAGGAGCGAAGATCACCCGGAGTCGTCGGAAGAACCCCGGTCCGCGAGGCCCGGTCAGTAGAACCGGCAGCGGTGAACCACGAGAGGGTCGCCCGGAGGCTCGGGAGGCCAAGGAGGGTGGTACCGCGGGAGCGGCCGGACCAACGGCCCGCCTCTCGTCCCTTCAGCCCACACAGCCGGCAACCCCGGCAGGAACAGGCCGAAGGACAGACCCGTGAGTGAGTACCGACCCGTCCCGCCCCAGGTGGACCTGCCCGCCCTCGAGCACGAGGTGCTCGACTTCTGGCGGGAGAACAAGACCTTCGACAAGTCCCTCGACATCGCCGGCAACCGGCCGAGCTGGACGTTCTACGAGGGTCCGCCGACCGCGAACGGGATGCCAGGCACCCACCACGTCGAGGCGCGGGTGTTCAAGGACGTCTTCCCGCGGTTCAAGACCATGCAGGGCTACCGGGTCGAACGGAAGGGCGGCTGGGACTGCCACGGCCTGCCGGTCGAGCTCGCCGTGGAGAAGGAGCTCGGGTTCTCCGGCAAGAACGACATCGAGGCCTACGGCGTCGCCGAGTTCAACGCCAAGTGTCGCGAGTCGGTGCTGCGCCACGTCGACGCGTTCGAGGAGATGTCGGACCGGATGGGGTTCTGGGTCGACACCGAGGACCCCTACCGGACGATGGACACCTCCTACATCGAGTCGGTGTGGTGGGCGCTCAAGCAGATCCACGGCAAGGGGCTGCTGGCCGAGGACTACCGGGTCGCGCCGTACTGCCCCCGCTGCGGCACCGGCCTGTCCGACCACGAGCTCGCGCAGGGCTACGAGACCGTCACCGACCCGTCGGTCTACGTCCGGTTCCCGCTGACGTCGGGGCCGTACGCCGGGCGCGCGAGCCTGCTGGTGTGGACCACGACGCCGTGGACGCTGGTGTCGAACACCGCCGTGGCGGTGCACCCCGAGGTCGACTACGTCGTCGCCACCGACGGCAACGAGATGCTCGTGGTCGCCGAACCGCTGTTCGAGGTCGTGCTCGGGGAGGGCTGGACGGTCTCGGACACCATCCGCGGCACGGACATGGAGCGGTGGGGCTACCAGCGGCCGTTCGAGCTGGTCGCGTTCCCTGACCCCGCGCACTACGTGGTGCTCGCCGAGTACGTCACCACCGAGGACGGCACCGGCCTGGTGCACCAGTCTCCCGCGTTCGGCCAGGACGACATGCTGGTCGCCCGGGCCTACGGGCTGCCGGTCGTCAAGCCGGTCCAGCCGGACGGTCACTTCGCGGCCGATGTCCCGCTGGTCGGCGGCCAGTTCTTCAAGCATGCCGACGCCGACCTGGTCAAGGACCTCGACACACGCGGGCTGATGTTCCGGCACGTCGCGTTCGAGCACTCCTACCCGCACTGCTGGCGCTGCCACACCGCGCTGATGTACTACGCGCAGCCGTCGTGGTACGTCCGCACCACCCAGGTCAAGGACGCGCTGCTGCGTGAGAACGAGAACACCAACTGGTACCCCGGGACGATCAAGTGGGGCCGGTACGGCGACTGGCTCACCAACAACATCGACTGGGCGCTCTCCCGGTCGCGCTACTGGGGCACGCCGCTGCCGATCTGGCGCTGCGAGGACGACCACCAGGTGTGCGTCGGGTCCCTCGCCGAGCTGTCGGAGCTGACCGGCAGCGACCAGTCCGGGCTCGACCCGCACCGGCCGTACGTCGACGCGGTCACCTTCGCGTGCCCGGAGCCTGTCGGCGGGGGGTCAACTCCGTGCGGGAAGGAGGCCCGCCGGGTCCCCGAGGTGATCGACGCCTGGTTCGACAGCGGGTCGATGCCGTTCGCGCAGTGGGGGTTCCCGCACGCCGCCGGATCGGCGGAGCGCTTCGAGGACGCCTACCCCGCGGACTTCATCTGCGAGGCGATCGACCAGACCCGCGGCTGGTTCTACACGCTGATGGCGATCGGCACGCTGGTGTTCGACCAGTCGTCGTACCGCAACGTGCTCTGCCTCGGCCACATCCTCGCCGAGGACGGCCGGAAGATGTCCAAGCACCTGGGCAACATCCTCGAGCCGATGCCGTTGATGGAGCAGCACGGCGCGGACGCGGTCCGCTGGTTCATGGCCGCCTCCGGCTCGCCGTGGGCGGCACGCCGGGTCGGGCACAGCACCATCCAGGAGACGGTCCGCAAGGTGCTG
Source organism: Nocardioidaceae bacterium (assembly GCA_035249775.1). GTDB lineage: Bacteria > Actinomycetota > Actinomycetes > Propionibacteriales > Nocardioidaceae > Nocardioides_C. Next base: position 3,110 of record DATFGA010000248.1, read on the forward strand.
CTGACCTACTGGAACACGGTCGCGTTCCAGGTGCTCTACGCCCGCACCGCCTCCTGGACACCGTCTGCGTCCGAGGCTCCTCCGGTCGCCGACCGGCCCGTGCTGGACCGGTGGCTGCACGCCGAGACGGCCCGGCTGACCCGCGCGGTGACCGAGGCGTTGGAGGTCTTCGACACCCAGCGCGCCGGCGGCCTGATCCAGCAGTTCGTCGACGACCTGTCCAACTGGTACGTCCGTCGGTCCCGGCGCCGGTTCTGGGACGGTGACCCGGCCGCGTTGACCACGCTGCACGACACCCTGGAGACGGTGACCCGGCTGATGGCGCCGCTGACCCCGTTCATCACCGAACGGGTCTGGCAGGACGTTGTCCGCCCGGTCGCCGGCGATGCGCCCGAGTCGGTGCACCTGGCCTCCTGGCCGGCCTTCGACGAGGGCGACGTCGACGAGGAGCTGTCCGCCTCGGTCGCACTGGCCCGCCGGATCTTCGAGCTCGGTCGCGCGGCGCGCGCGGACGCGAAGGTCCGCACCCGCCAGCCGCTGCGCCGCGCGCTGGTCGGCTCGGCGGCCTGGTCCCGGCTCACCGACGAGCTGCGTGCCGAGGTGGCCGAGGAGCTCAACATCGGCGCGCTCGAGCCGCTGTCCTCGGCCGGCGCGGACCTGGTCGACTTCTCCGCGAAGGGCAACTTCCGCGCGCTCGGCAAGCGGTTCGCCAAGGACACCCCGAAGGTCGCGGCCGCGATCGCCGCCGCAGACGCGGCTGCCCTGGCCCGGACGCTGGAGGCCGACGGTCGCACGACGGTGTCGGTGGACGGCGCGGAGGTGGAGGTGCTCGCCGACGAGGTGATCATCTCCGAGCGGCCCAGGGAGGGCTGGTCGGTGGTCAACGAGCAGGGCGAGACCGTCGCGCTGGACCTCGAGCTGACCCCGGAGCTGGTCCGCGCCGGGCTGGCCCGGGAGGTGGTCCGGCTGGTCCAGGAGGCCCGCAAGAACAGCGGCTTCGACGTCAGCGACCGGATCGTCCTCACGTGGGACGCGAGCGGGGACACCGCCGAGGCGCTCCGCGAGAACGGGTCCCTGGTGGCGGGCGAGGTGCTGGCCGTGGAGATGGTCGAAGGCACACCGGCCGCGTCCGTCGTACACGATCCCGACCTGGGACTGTCGTTCTCCGTCAGCAAGGCCTGATCTGCAGCTGAGTCAGTCCGGACGCGACGAGGCCGGCTCCCGCGTGGTGCGGGAGCCGGCCTCGTGTGGTTCGTGGGTCAGCCGTGCTGCGACTGCGACTCGCCCTCGTCGCCGAGCAGCGACTTGAGCCGCTTGGGGGCGTGGTCGCCGGCGCCGATCGTCCCGGCCTCGCCGTTGCCGTCGAGGGCCTCGAGCTGCTGGGTGAAGTAGCTCTTGAGGCGGCTGCGGTACTCACGCTCGAACGAGCGCAGGTTCTCCACCTCCACGCTGAGCTTCTCCTTCTCCTTCTCGAGGTCGCCGAACAGCTGCTGGCGACGCTCCGCGGTCTCGGAGTCGAGCATCTGCGAGCGCGACCGGGCGTCGGACTCGAGCCGGTCGGCCTTGCTCTTGGACTCCGCCTCGAGGCGCTCGGCCTTGGTGCGGGCCTCGCCGACGATCTTGTCGGCCTGGTTCTTGGCGTCGTCGACGAGCTCGTCGGCGTTGCGCGTCGCGATCTCGAGCAGCCGTGCGGCGGCGCTGGAGGCCTCACCGACGGTGGCCACCTTGATCGTCTCCACGGAGTTCGAGGCCTCCGCCGCGGGAGCCGCAGCCGGCTCGGGAGCCTTGGCGGGCTCGGGTGCCTTCTCCTGGACCGGAGCAGCAGCCGGCGCGGCCGGCGTACCACCCTGCTGCGCGGAGGAAAGCTTCGACCGGAGGTCGTCGTTCTCACGCGTGAGGCGAGCAAGCTCAGCCTCGACCTCGTCGAGGAACTGGTCGACCTCTCCCATGTCGTAGCCCTCGCGAAGGCGGACCGGAGTAAAGCGCTTGTTGCTCACGTCCTCAGGCGTCAGCGGCATGACTCACCCTTAATTCGTAGTCGTCAGATCGATCGTGCGGCATCGCTGCCGTTTTCACGCCCACCGTACTCCGAAGCCGATCGTGGGACGCAACGGGGCCAGCGAATGAGAGCGCCCCGGAAGGATAGCGTCCCGGGGACCCGGACGGGGCCATCTCGCCCAGGTCAGACGGTGAACGGGCGGACGATCGAGAGCAGCAGATAGGCGATGACCATCACGATCAGGAAGCTCAGGTCGAGGGCCACGCTGCCGAGCCGCAGCGGCGGGATGAACCGGCGGAAGAACATGATCGGCGGGTCGGTGATGGAGTAGACCACCTCCAGCAGCACGAGCACCGGGCCCTTGGGCGTCCACGAGCGCGCGAAGACCTGCACCCAGTCGACGATGAACCGGACGAACAGGAGCGCGATGAAGAGCCAGAGGATCAGATAGATGATCGAGGCGACAGTGCTTACCACGAAGGCAGAGCCTAGCTCTGGTTGAAGAATCCACCCTCAGCGATGCGCTGCTTGTCCTCAGCAGCCACAGACACGTTGGGAGGAGAGAGGAGGAAGACCTTGTTGGTGACGCGCTCGATGGTGCCGCGAACGGCGAACACCAGGCCGGCGGCGAAGTCGACCAGGCGCTTGGCGTCGTTGTCGTCCATCTCCGAGAGGTTCATGATCACCGGGACGCCCTCGCGGAAGTTCTCCCCGATCGTGCGGGCCTCGTTGTAGGTGCGCGGGTGCAGCGTCGTGATCCGCGACAGCTCGGCGACCACACCGGTGGGGCCGGTCGGGGCGGGCTGGCCGGCCGGGCGGCGCCGGTCGGCGATGCTCGACACCGGCGCGGGACGTGCATCTGCCCGGTCGACGTCGGACGGGCGGGCGTGGCCACGCTCGTCGTACTCGTCGTAGGAGGTGTACTCGTCGTCGAAGCGGTCGGTGTCCTCGAGCAGGCCGAGGTACACACCCATCTTGCGCATTGCGCCGCTCATGACCTGATGTCCTCCGGTACTTCCGCGTCCTCGGGTAGGACGCTGCTACGTTCCTGACACTACTTGATGCTGGGCCGTCGTCCGAGCACCGCACTACCAATCCTGACGTGTGTCGCGCCGCTCTCGATCGCCGCCTCCAGGTCCCCGCTCATGCCGGCCGAGACCCAGGTCGCGGACGGGTCGACGCCGCGCACCTCGGCGGCGATCTCCGCGAGCGTGGCGAACGCCGGGGCGGGGTCGGAGTCGAGGGGCGCGACCGCCATCACCCCGCGCAGGCGAAGCCCGTCGGTCGCGGCGAGCCGCTCGGCGAGGGGTACGACGTCCGCGGGCCGGGCGCCGCCGCGGCCGGTTGCCGCGCCGCCTGTCGCCGCTGCACCTTCAGGGTCGAGGTTGACCTGGATCAGGCAGTCGACGACCGCGCCGCGTTCCTGCGCGCCGCGGGCGAGACCGGGCAGGAGCTTGGGCCGGTCCACGGACTCGACCACGTCGGCGTACCGGGCCACCGCCGCGGCCTTGTTGCTCTGCAGGTTGCCGATGAAGTGCCAGCGCAGGTCGAGGTCGGCGCACTCGGCGGCCTTCGCCTCGGCCTCCTGGTGCCGGTTCTCGCCGACGTCGCGGACGCCGAGGTCGAAGAGGTGGCGTACGTCGGACGTGGGGAAGAACTTGGTGACCACGGTCAACGTGACCTCGTCGGCGGAGCGGCCCGCCGTGGCGCAGGCGTCGGCGATCCGGCCGTGCACGGTCTCCAGGCCGGCCGCGATCTCGTCCCGACGGTGGTCGGGGGTGGGCTGGGCGGTCATGGGCGCACCCAGACCAGTCCGGCGAGACGGCCGGATGCCTTGCCCTGGCGGCGGTAGGAGAACAGGTCGTCGTCCTCGACGGTGCAGCGCGAGGCGTCCACGACCTCCACGTCCTGGGCCTTGAGCTGGGCCCGGACGCCGGCGCCGATGTCGACCGAGGGGGTCCCCCACGACGTCTCGGCGTACGACTCGGGCACCACCGCGGCGACCTCGGTGCGCATCTGCTCGGGGACCTCGTAGCAGGCACCGCACACGTGCGGGCCGAGCCAGCCGACGATCCGTTCTGCGCCGAGCTGGCGCATCCGGGCCACCGTGCTCGGGATGATCCCGGCGACCATCCCCGGCCGGCCGGCGTGGGCGGCGCCGACCACGCCGCGGTCGGGGTCGGCGAGCAGGACCGGGACACAGTCGGCGGCGCGGACCATCAGGACGACGCCGGGCTCGACGGTGACCATGCCGTCCGCGACGATCGGTGCGCCCGGCAGCTGGTGGGAGACGAACTCCTTGTCGACCACGTGCACGTCCGCGCCGTGCACCTGGCTCATCGACACCAGCAGGGGCAGCCGACCCGGCGCCTCGTGGCCGCGGGCGAACGCGATCGCGACCCGATCCATGTTCTGCTCGACCGTGTCCGGGTCGTCGCCCCCGGAGGCGGCGAGGTTCAACGACGCGTACGGACCGTCACTGACTCCTCCGTGACGGTCCGTGAACGCGACGTCGACCGGGGCGCGGCTGTCCTGGAACGCGAACACGCCGCCTCACCCCTTCCTTGCCGACTTGTCAGACCCTGCGAGCGCCATGGCGGTCATCAGGTCTGAC
>DATFGA010000249.1:0-16500 GCA_035249775.1 Nocardioidaceae bacterium
CCCTGGCGCCGGTTCGAGCACCCGATGGTCTTCCACCAGAACGTGGTGCACACGGTCGGCCGCCTCGAGGACCTGGTGCTCCTCGCCGCCCGGGACGACCGCCCGCGCGTCGTACTCGAGCGGATGACGTCGATGCGACGGCACGGCTTTACCGCCCGCGAGCTCCGCCAGGCAGGGGGCCTGATCTCGACCAAGGCGCGGCCCGGAGTCAAGGGCGGCGGGCTGATCCGGGGGGCCGGGGTGGCCGTCGAGGGCGTCGCGCTGCACCTGCCGATGGCGCACGGCTCGCACCTGCCCGAGGTCGAGCGGCTGATGACCGACATCGTGGCGGCGGGCCTGCCGACGAACCGGGTGTTCATCTCGCACCTGACCGACGCCGAGCTCGCGTCGGTGCAGTCCGCCTACCCGGAGTTCGAGTTCCGGCCGCGGATCGGCACCCAGCTTTGGCTGGGCGACCGGGGCGCGCTGAGCGTCAAGGCGACGATCCTCGACTGCCACCCGGTCGAGCGGGGAGACCTGTTCGGCTACCGCGGCCGCACCGCTCCTCGCTCCGGCACGATCCTGGTCGTGTCCGGAGGCACCGCCCACGGGATCGGCCTGGAGGCACCGGCCAGCGGCGTGAGCCTCAAGCAGCGGGCCGCGACGATCGCCCGTGGCGGCCTGGACGCGGCCGGTTTCGTCCGCTCGCCGTACACGATCGACGGCAAGCAGCGGCTGTTCGCCGAGCCGCCGCACATGCAGGCGTCGATGCTGTTCCTGCCGCACGGCGCGCACGTGCCCGAGGTGGGTGACGAGGTCGACGTCCGGGTGCGGTTCACCGCCACCACGTTTGACCAGACGGTGATCAGCTGAGCGTGAGCACGGTCTTCACGTCGTCCGGCCGGGCCTCGAACGCGTCCGCGAAGCTCTCCAGCGGCACCCGGCGGGTGACCAGCCGGTTCAGCCAGTCCAGGTCCGCGGCTGCGAGAGACTCCGCCGCCTGCGCGTAGTGGCGCAGGTTCGCGTTCACCGACCCGACGACCGCGTCGTTCTCCAGCACGATGTCGCGGTTGACCAGCCCGGCGTCGACCGGGATCGTCCGGCCGCCGGAGGAGACCCCGGTCAGGCAGACGATGCCGTACGACGCCGTCCCCGCCATTGCGCCGAACACCAGCTGTCCCACCCCGGTCGCCTCGATGACCACGTCCGGCTGCAGCTTGTCGGTGAGAACCTCGAGCCCGTCGTGGTGGTAGGTGGCTCCGATGTCGGCGACCAGGCCGGGCTTGGGTCCCTCGGTGACCCGGTCGAGGACGTGCACGTCGAGGCCGCGCTGCCGTCCGAGCAGGGCGGCGAGCAGCCCGATCGGCCCGGCGCCGGTGACCAGCACCGTCTCCGGCTCGAACCAGGCACGGGCGCCGATCCGCTCCACCTGCTCCCAGGCCTTGGCCACCACGGTGGTCGGCTCCATCAGCATGCCGACGTCCTCGAGGCGAGCGTCGAGCTTGACCGCGTAGTCGGCGTCGCAGGTCCACTGCTCGCTGGCGAAGCCGTCGAGCTCCTTGATCCCGTGCTCGGTGTAGCGCCCGTTGCGACACATGTCGAACTCGCCGCGCGCGCAGGCCCCGCACGGCTCGGGATCCGGTCTGCGGACCACACCCACCACCAGGTCCCCCGGGTCGAACCCGCTGCCCGCGGGCGCCTCGCGGACCCGGCCCAGCGACTCGTGGCCGAGCACGAGCCGTTCCTTGCCCGGCGGTGCCCACCCATATTCGCCGTGGGCGATCTCCTTGTCGGTGCCGCACACCCCGACCGCGAGGCCGTCGACGAGCAGCTCGCCGGCGCCCGGGACCGGGTCGGGCACCTCGGAGACCTCGAGGGTGTTCGCGGTCAGGGGCAGTGTGGTCAGCGCACGCATGCGACCAGTGTGCCCACTGGGGTCCGGTGCTACGCGTGGAGCGGCGGCGCCGACCCGGAGGACTCGGCCGGCCGAGCCGGCTCCATCGGGTCGTCGGTCAGCCCGTCCTCGCGGACCGGGTCCTTCCACGGCACCAGGATGTCGCGGACGACGACCGCCACCAGGTAGAGCTGGCACAGCACCCGGACCAGGATCGCGAGCCAGTAGAACCGGTCCGGCTCCCCGCTCGCCCCCGCCGCGGTGAACTCACCGAGGTAGAACCAGACCGCGCCGAAGTAGAACACCTCGCCGGCCTGCCAGATCAAGATGTCGCGCCATCGGGGCCGGGCCAGCACCGCGAGCGGGAGCAGCCACAGCACGTACTGCGGCGAGTAGACCTTGTTCACCAGCAGGAAGCCGGCGACGACCAGGAACGCGAGCGACGCGATCCGCGGAGTACGCCGGGCGAGCATCCCGAGCCCGAAGACGGCGACGCACACCCCGATGAAGAACAGCCAGGACACCTTGTTGATCAGCTCCGGGGTGACCGTGTGGCCCATCTGCTGCCAGACCAGCCACAGTGAGCCGAGGTCGGCTCCCCGGTCGGAGTTGAACGTCCAGAACACCTTCCACTGGTCGAACCCGTAGAGCAGCACCGGGGCGTTCGTGGCCAGCCAGGTGGCGGCAGCCGCTCCCGCGGCCAGCCCGAACGCCCGGATCCGCCGGTTCCGCAGGCACACGATGAGGAGGGCGCCGAGGAGGAACAGCGGGTAGAGCTTGGTCGCGGTGCCGAGTCCGATGAAGATGCCGGTCAGGACCGGCCAGTCCCGGGCCCAGGCCCACATCGCCCCGGCGACGAGGGCGACCGCGATCAGGTCCCAGTTGATCAGTCCGGCGAGGACCAGCGCCGGCGACGCCGCGAACAGCATCGCGTCCCAGGGCCGCCCGCGGTGCGCCCCGGCCATGAAGTACGCCGCCAGCAAGGCGAACCCGGCCAGCAGGACGGCGGTGACGATGAAGTACAGCCCGCTCTCCTCGGCGACACCCGGGGCGGAGAACACCTGGTCCCGGGGCAGCGCGCGGCGATCCTCGACATCCGGCCAGCCGCTCAGTGCATGGGTCAGCAGGGTGGCGCCGTACGCGAAGTAGCCGATCGTGACCGGGTACTCCATCACCTGCCACCGGCCGTCGACGTCGCTGAACGGCACCGACCGTTCCGCGAAGCCGCGGCCGGTGTAGAGGTACGGCACGTCGGAGTAGCACATCTTCGCGTAGCGCTCCGTGCCGCCCGACCAGTTGGCGCTCACGCACGGCGTCTTCTGCACCATCCCGAGCAGGAACGCCAGGCAGGCGACCGCGAGCACCACCCGCACCGGCGTCCACCAGGGGTGGGGGCGCGCGTGGTCGCCGACCGGGCCGCCGATGCCCTCGCTCGCGGCGGTGGCCAGCGGGTCGTCGAGCGAGGGGCGGGCCATGCGGCTCATTGTTGCCTAGTCACGCTCGGCTGAAGGTGTTCTTCCGTTGCCCGTGCCGGTGTCACCCTCGTCCTCGGGCGGCGGCGGTTCGGAGGTCGGGGTCGGCTCCGTCTCGCCTTCGCAGACGACCTCGAGCAGCGAGCAGTCCGGCTCCTCCTCGGTCGGCTCCTCCGTCGGGGTCGGCGAGGGAGGAGGTGTCGGCGTCGGCGACGGCGAGGGCTCCTGTGTGCTCGGCTCCTCGCTCGGCTCCGGGGTGAACTCGGGCTCCGGGGTGAACTCGGGCTCCGGCGTGAACGTCGGCTCCGGCTCGTGCCCGCTCGTCGGCGCCTCGCCGTCGACGAACACGGGCTCCGGGAACTCGAGCACCTCGGTGCCCTCGAGCGCCTTCTGCATCATCGTGGTCCAGGTCCGCGCCGGGTAGGAGCCGCCGAAGAACTCCGGCATGTAGCCGTCGAGCTTGTCGTTGCCGTCGCCGCGCACGTACATCACCGCCGTCGCCAGCTGCGGCGTGTAGCCGACGAACCACGACGAGGACACGTCGCCGTTGCCGTTGGTCGCGGTGCCGGTCTTGGCGGCGGCCGGACGGCCCAGCTCGAGGGCAGCGGTGCCCGAGCCGCTCTGCACCACCTGCTGCAGCGCGTAGGTGGTGTCCGCGGCGATGTCCGCGCTGATCGCGCGCTCGGCCTTCTCCTTGTGCTTGTAGAGCACGTCGCCGTCCGCAGCCTTCACCGACTCGATCACGAACCAGTCGTTGGCCCGGCCGCCGTTCGCGATGGACGCGTAGCTGTTGGCCATGTCGATCGGGCTGACCGTCGCGGAGCCGAGCGCCACGGTCGGCTCCGGCTTGAGCCCGGGTGCGCCCTTCGGGATGCCGAGGTCAACGGCGGTGTCGATGATCTTCTGCGGGCCGTCGTCCATGCTGACGGTCATGTCGACGAACGCGGTGTTGACCGAGTTCTCGGTGGCCGTGAGCATGCTGATCGCGCTGCCGTAGTCGGTGTTGCCCTGGTTCTCCACGTCGGTGCCGTCGGGGAAGACGTACGGCGAGTTCCCGTCGAACGTGTCCGTGAGGCTGAACCCGTCCTTGATCGCCGCCGCCACCGCGAACGCCTTGAACGTCGAGCCGGGCATCCCACCGGCGACCGCCCAGTTGATCTGGCTCTTCAGGTAGTCCTGGCCCGCGTAGATCCCGCGCAGCGCCCCGGTCCGGGGATGGATCGACGCCACCGCGGTGTGCAGCTGCTTGAGGCCGTCGGGCCGCTCCTCGCGCACCGCCTGCTCCGCCGCCCGCATCGCCTTCTTGGTGAAGGTGGTGGTCACCCGGAGCCCACCACCCTCGATCTGGGCGTCGCTGAAGCCTTGCTCGCGCAGCTCCTTCTTCACCATCATCAACATGTGGCCGCGCTGGCCGCCGTACTGGTCCTGGCTGCGGATCTCGGGGAACTTCGGCAGCTTCCGGGCCGCCTTCTCCGCCACGTCCTCGGGCAGCGTCTCCATCTCGGCCATGCCGTTCAGCACGTACTGGTAGCGGCCGATCAGCGCCTGCCGGGCGTCCTTGCCCTGGGCCGGGTCGAGGTTGCCGGGAGAGTTCAGCACGGAAGCGAGGACCGCGCCTTCACGGACGGTGAGGTCCTTGGCGTCCTTGTCGAAGAAGGCCTGGGCGGCGGCCTGGATCCCGTAGGCGCCGCGTCCGAAGTAGATCGTGTTCAGGTAGCCCTCGAGGATCTCGTTCTTCGGCACCTGGTTCTGGATCTTCAGGGAGAGGAACGCCTCCTTCGCCTTCCGGGTCAGCGTCCGCTCCTGGGACAGGTAGAGCACCTTGACGTACTGCTGGGTGATCGTCGACGCGCCCTGGGTGGTGTCGCTGGTCGCGTTGCTGAACGCGGCCCGGATGATGCCCTTCGGGTCGATCCCCTGGTTGGTGTAGAACGTCCGGTCCTCGGCCGCGATCACCGCGTCCTTGACGTGGTCGGGCACGTCGGCGAGCGGGATGCTGACCCGGTTCTGGGTCGCGAAGCGACCCATCTCGCTCTTGCCGTCGGCGTAGTAGACGAAGGTGGTCTGCGTCTGGAAGTCCTTGTTCGGGTCCGGGATGTCGGTGGACATGTAGCCGTACGCGAACGCGGCGGCCCCCATGATGAAGAGGACCAGGCCGCCGAGAAGGGTCCACTTCAGGATCCGTCGGCCCAGGCTCTGCCGGGACGCCGGCTTGCTCTTGCCACCGTTCGACTTGCGCGCGCCCGTGCCTTTGGGCGCGCTCGTGGCCTTGCGCTGTGCACTCAAGAGTTCTCTCCGGAAGCGGGGAAGCGGAACAACTGCTCTAAGAAGAGTACGGGCGCGGGCCCAGAACATGACATATCCGCGCCACCGGGGCAGCGGGCGGTGTGACCGGCGTAACTCGGCTGGCCATTCCGCCGCGCCGGGGGTGCCCGCCCCTCGATATATCGCTACGATAGGTGCCCCCGATAGAACAAAACGAGTCGTAGAGAGCAGCAGGTGCGTCGTGGCCCGTCGTGGCGAGACCCTCGAGCTGGCAGTCCTCGGACTGCTGCACGAGTCGCCGATGCACGGCTACGAGCTGCGCAAGCAGCTGAACGCGGTGCTGGGCTGGGGCCGGGTGCTCTCCTACGGCTCGCTCTACCCGGCGCTGAAGAAGATGCTCCGGGCCGGCTGGATCGCCGAGCACGTGGAAGGTACGCCGGCCGGGGTCGGCGTCTCGCGGCGGCAACGGATCGTCTACGAGCTCACCGAGGCCGGCGACGCCCGGTTCACGGACCTGATGTCGGAGGCGGGGCCCTCCTCGTGGGAGGACGACAACTTCGATGTCCGGTTCGCGTTCTTCAGCCGCACGGACATGGAGATCCGGCTGCGGATCCTCGAGGGCCGGCGGACCCGGCTGGAGGAACGTCTCGAGCGTGTCCAGACGCAGCTGGCCCGCACCCAGCAGCAGATGGACCGCTACGCGATGGAGCTCCAGAGGCACGGTGTGGAGTCCGTCGAGCGGGAGGTCCGGTGGCTCTCGGAGCTGATCAATGCCGAGCGCACCGAAAGCACGGAGGCTCAGGCCCCGTGGACGCCCGAGAAGCGCAAGCCCTTGAACAGCAAACCAACGGATTAGGAAGAAGGAGAGCCCGATGGGTTCGGTACGTGTAGCAATCGTGGGAGTCGGCAACTGCGCGACCTCTCTCATCCAAGGCGTGGAGTACTACCGCGACGCCGACCCCGCAGGCTCGGTGCCGGGCTTGATGCACGTGAAGTTCGGGGAGTACCACGTCTCCGACGTGGAGTTCGTCGCCGCGTTCGACGTGGACGCGAAGAAGGTCGGCTTCGACCTCTCCGATGCGATCAACAACTCCGAGAACAACACGATCAAGATCGCCGACGTCCCCCCGACCGGGGTCACCGTGCAACGCGGCCCCACCCTCGACGGGCTCGGCAAGTACTACCGGGAGACCATCGACGAGTCCGACACCGACCCGGTCGACGTGGTCGCCGTCCTGCGCGAGACCAACGCCGACGTGCTGGTCGCCTACCTGCCGGTCGGCTCCGAACAGGCCGACAAGTTCTACGCCCAGTGCGCGATCGACGCCGGCGTCGCCTTCGTCAACGCACTCCCGGTGTTCATCGCCTCCGACCCGGTCTGGGCCCAGAAGTTCGAAGACGCCGGCGTCCCGATCATCGGCGACGACATCAAGTCCCAGGTCGGCGCCACCATCACCCACCGGGTGATGGCCAAGCTGTTCGAGGACCGCGGCGTGGTCCTGGACCGCACCTACCAGCTCAACGTCGGCGGCAACATGGACTTCAAGAACATGCTCGAACGCGACCGCCTCGAGTCGAAGAAGATCTCCAAGACCCAGGCGGTCACCTCCAACCTGACCCACGATCTGGGCGCCCGCAACGTCCACATCGGCCCCTCCGACTACGTCGCCTGGCTCGACGACCGCAAATGGGCCTACGTCCGGCTCGAGGGCCGCGCCTTCGGCGACGTCCCGCTGAACCTGGAGTACAAGCTCGAGGTCTGGGACTCCCCCAACAGCGCCGGCATCATCATCGACGCCATCCGCGCCGCCAAGATCGCCCTCGACCGCGGCATCGGCGGCCCGATCCTGTCCGCCTCCACCTACCTCATGAAATCCCCACCGGTGCAGATGGCCGACGACCTCGGCCGCGAACGCGTCGAGGCCTTCATCCGCGGCGAGGTCGACCGCTGACCGCGGGGGCGCGCGGACTGTTGCTCGTGTCGGCCAGCGGGAGGCGAACTCGTAGACGTGCACCTCCGGTAGGTGAGTCCACGACCTCGACAGCTCCCGCGTGAACGTGCACGATCTCGGCCACGATCGCGAGGCCGAGACCGACACCTCCTTGCTGCCGGCCGCGGGAGTCATCGAGCCGGACGAACCGCCTGAACACGTCGTCGCGGACCAGCGGCGGGATGCCCGGCCCGTCATCGTCGACGGTGAGCACGGCGCTATCCGAATCCGACGACAGCGCGACCTCAACCGTGCCGCGGGCGTGCCGCACCGCGTTCTCGAGAAGGTTCCGGACGACCTGCTCCAGCAACGACGGCTCACCCAGCACCTGCACTGGTCGGATCTCGCCCACGCGTACCGTCACGTCACCTACCCGGGTGGACGAGACGACGTCCCGCAGCACATCGTCCAGGTCCACCGGACGCGCGTTCATGCTGATCATTCCCGCATCCCCGCGCGCCAGTAGTAACAGCCGGTCGACGAGCGAGCTCATCCGCACGGCCTCGTCCAACAGGTCCGGCAACAGTCGTTGGTCCGCCACGCCGCCGTCCCCTCGGGCGAGGGCGGTTTCAACCCGGGCACGCAGCGTGGCAAGCGGAGTCCTGAGCTCGTGTGCAGCGTCGGCGACGAACCGTTCCTGCCTCGTGGCGCTGAGCTCGAGCCGGCCAAGCATGTCGTTGATCGTTCGGGCGAGCCGATAGATCTCGTCCTTGGCCGCTGGCTCGGGAACACGCTGGTCCAGATGCTGCCCGGTGATCTGCTCCGCACGACGACGGATCGCGTCGACCGAGCCGAGCGTGCGACCGACCACGAACCACAGAACGCCACTGAAGACCAGCAGGAGGAGCGTCAGCGCAATCGCCCCTTGCCTGACCAGCGCGCTCACGGCTTCGCCGATGTCCTCGACGTCCACGGCCACGAAGACCGTGGCGTTCCCTTGCGGCGTCCGGGTCCCCAGGGCCGTGACGCGGAACGGGCCGTCATCGTCGATGGCCAGGCTCGCGACCTGAACCACCTCATCCGAACCGGGCGGCTGTTCGGGCAGGGTGAAGAAGTCGCGACCCGGCGCATTGGGGGTCGCGCTGACCACCTCGGCACCCCGGACGACCTGCACTGCGGCCTCGACCTCATCGGTGGCGACAAGCTGGGGCGGCAGCATCTCGAGCCGGGCGAGCTTCGCCACCTGCTCCGCCCGGGCCTCTCCGGCTTCGTCGGCGGCGTCGATCAGCTCGGCGCGGACCGTCAGGACGATGAAGATTCCGGCAAGTACGACGACGATCGCGAAGGCCGATGCCGCGATCAGCACCATGCGCAGCCGCAGCGACAGCTGCTGGTGCCACGCTGGCTGCGGTCGGCTCACGAAGGATCCGCCAGCTGGTAGCCGAGGCCCCGACGCGTGCGCAGGGTGTTCTTCCCGAACGGTTGGTCGAGCTTCTTGCGCAGGTAACCGACGTACACCTCGACCAGGTTGGTGCCGCGGTCCTCCACGTCCCCCCACACGTGGTCGAGGATCTCCTCCTTCGACCGGATGTCACCACCGGACCGCATCAGGTACTCGAGCAGGGCGGTCTCCCGCCGACTGAGGTGGATCTCGACGTCGCCGCGACGAGCCACGCGCCGAGCCGGATCAAGGGCGAGGTCCCCGACGACCAGCTCGGACCAGCCCTCGCGGCCACCCCTCCTGAGCAACGCCCGGCAGCGCGCTACCAGGACCTGGAAGGAGAACGGCTTGCGGAGATAGTCGTCTGCGCCGGAGTCCAGCGCCTGCGCCTCGTCCGACTCGCCATCCCGGGCGGTGAGCATCAGGATCGGTGTGGCGACGTCTTCCGCGCGCAGCCGCCGGCACGCCTCGACCCCGGACAGGCCGGGCAGCATGATGTCGAGGACGATGACGTCGAACTGTGGGTCCTTCGCCAGCCGGTAACCCTCAAATCCGTCGTGCGCCAGGCGCACCTGGAAGCCCTGGTCGGTCAGGCCCTCGCCAAGGGTCCGCGCGAACCGCACCTCGTCATCCACCAGCAAGACTTGTGCCATAGCCCCGATCGTGCCCCTGACGGTGAGCCCGCGGTAGGGCCCGTCAGGGCTACTTAGGTGGCGTAGCCTGAGAGAAGGCGCCGGGACTCTCAGCCAGAGGGTGTTGCCGCTCACCTCGAACGGAGGGCGTCGACATGACCGTCGGATCCTTCGAGGACGCCCTGCGCCCGACCAGTGTCGTGGCCGAGCTGGCCGCAACGGTCCCGGAGCTCGTGGACGGCAGGTTGGCTCTGCTTGCCTGCCGGATCAGCCGCATCCGGTCACTATCGGGGCAGAAGGTGTGGACCGCCATCTACGAGCTGGATGTGCGGGATGCCGCGACCGGCCGTGAACAGACCCTGGTCGCCCGAGGGATGCTGACGCCATCAGGCGTGGCACTCGCGGACGTGGTCGACGAGCTGACGTTCGGAGCCGATGGCTGGAGTCGGACCGTTCCCGCACTGCGTCTGCGCCTCGTGGGTGTGGTGGGTGACGACGCGTTGCCGGGTCTCGACGCGATCATCGACCCTGGGCAGGGACGCCTGATGCTCGAGATGTGCCTGCGTGCCGACGGCAGACTGCCGCCAGGCACCGATCTCATCGCCTGCGTCCCCACCGTGGTCACCCACAAGTCCGGTGTCCGGGCCACCGTCGTCTGCCGGCTCCGGTACGACGACGACCAGACGACGGCACCCCGCGCGGTGCTGGTCAAGGTTCATCACGATGACACGGGCAAGCGCGCATTCGAGGCGATGCGAGCGCTGTCCAGGGCATCCGGTGACGACATTGCCCTCGCGGAGTCGATCGACTACCTCCCTGGGCTGCACCTGTCGATCCAGGAGTACGTCGAGCACCGGTGCACCCTGAAGGACCTGTTCCACAGCGGCTTCGACGCCGGCACGGAGGCATGGGACCAGCTCGTGCTGGCCATGCGGGCCACGGCGTTGGGACTCGCCGCTCTCCACAGCTCCTCCTGTGCCGTCGGCGAACCCGTGAGCTGGGAGCAGGAGCTGGCGACCCTGCGCGCGAAGCAGGACCGGCTGACCCGGGTCGTGCCAGCGCTCACTGACCGCATCGGGCCGGTCCCCGATCGACTCGCATCCGCCGCGGCATCCGTTCCCGGTGATCCGCTGGGCCCCGCCCATCACAGCTTCCGTCCGGCGCAGGTCCTGCTGACCGAAGACGGCGTCGCCTTCATCGACTTCGACAACTACTGCCGCGCCGAGCCCGCGTCGGACATCGCGCTGTTCACCGCCAAGCTGCAGCACATGGCGGTCAACAAGGTGACGACGTCTCTCTCCGAGTCGAGCCGCCGGGTCAGGTTCGCGGAGCTGAGGGGCGCCTTTCTCGACGAGTACCGGCGGCACGCGCCCGTCTCGCCAGGTCGCGTCGCACTGTGGGAGGCGTTGGAGCTCACCTCGTTGGTGCTCAGCGCCGCCAAGAAGGTGAACGAGCCCTGGCTCGACACCTGCCAGCGGATGCTCGAGGACCACCTGCGATCCTGCGGCTGGTGAGCGGCGGCCGGCATTGGTTCGTTCTGCAAAACTGTCCGGATGAGCCACCTGTCGCCCACTCGTCGCACCCGCCTCGCGGCGTTGGCCACAGCCACCTTGCTCGTGCTCGCCGGATGCAACGAGCCGGAGGGTGACCCGAACGGTCTCGGTACTCAGTCGCCCACGCCGCAGCCGACCACGCGGACAGGTTCACCGTCCTCGCCCACGCCATCCGAACCGTCGGCTCAGGAACCGTCCCCCGAGGGGCCGGCGCGGCCGCGGGTGGTCGGCACGATCGCCACCGACCTGGTGGCGCCGTGGGGCATCGACTTCCTGCCGGACGGCACAGCGCTGGTCGGTGAGCGCGACACCACCAAGATCCTCGCCGTCACCGAGGACTCGGTGCGCACGGTCGGCCGGCTCGAGGCGGTGGAGCCCGGCGTCGAGGCCGGCCTGCTCGGCATCGCGGTGTCGCCGGACTTCGAGACCGACTCGCTGGTCTACGTCTACTTCAGCTCGGCGGTCGACAACCGGGTCGTGAAGATGACGTACGACGGGCGCCGGCTCGGTCCTCCCGAGGTGATCCTGAAGGGCATCCCCCGGGGCGCCATCCACGACGGCGGACGGCTCGAGTTCGGGCCGGAGGGTCACCTCTACGTGTCCACCGGCGAGACCGGGGACGAACAGCTGGCCCAGGACCGGAGCTCGCTGGCCGGAAAGATCCTGCGGATCACCACCGACGGGGAGCCGGCACCGGACAACCCCGTCGACGGGTCGGCCGTGTTCACGATGGGCCACCGCAACGTGCAGGGCCTGGCCTTCGACGCCCAGGACCGGCTGTGGGCCTCGGAGTTCGGCGCGAACACGTGGGACGAGCTGAACCAGATCGACAAGGGCCGCAACTACGGGTGGCCGCTCGTCGAGGGGCGCGGGGACCTCGAGGAGTACCGCAACCCGCATGCCCAGTGGCGGACCGCGGAAGCATCACCGTCCGGGCTGGCGTTCCTGGACGGGTCGTTGTGGATGGCCTCCCTGCGCGGGCAACGCCTCTGGCGGATCCCCGTCAACGCCGACGGCAGCGTCGGCCAGCCCCAGGACTTCTTCGTCGGCGACTACGGCCGGATGCGCACCGTGGTCGTCGCCCCGAACGGCAACCTGTGGGTCTCCACCTCGAACCGCGACGGCCGCGGTGATCCGGCCCCCCAGGACGACCGGATCCTCGAGATCGCCCTCCGCTAGCCGGCCACCCCCTCCCGCCCCCTCCTGTTGAAACGCGCCCTTTTCACCGTTGAAACGCGCGAAATTCACCGGTGAGACGTGGAGTTCTCACACTTGATACGCGCGTTTGTTACGTCCGGTGCCGCCGACGCTGAGCGCGGCGCATCGGCTCCCTGCCGGGAAAGCCGCGCAACCCGCTGCCCCACTTGCCGCACCCCGACCCGTAAAGAAGTCGCTTCTCACCGGCGAAAAGAGCGCGTTTCAACGGCGAAAAACTCGCGTCTCAACGGAACGACGGGGAGAAGGGTGGGTGGGTGTGTGGGGTGGGGTGGGGATGGGCAGGGGGTCAGGAGAGCTTGGTGAGGATGAGCTCGCGAACGCGGCCGGCGTCGGCCTGCCCGCGCATCTCCTTCATCACCGCGCCGATCAGCGCACCTGCGGCGGCCACCTTGCCGTCCCGGATCTTGTCCGCGACATCGGGGTTCGCCTCGATCGCCCGGCCCACCGCCTCGGACAGCGCGCCCTCGTCGGAGACCACGGCGAGCCCGCGCGCGACGACCACCTCGTCCGGCGAGCCCTCGCCCGCGAGCACCCCGTCGAACACCTGCCGGGCCAGCTTGTCGTTGATCTTGCCCTCGTCCACGAGCGCCTGGACCCGCGCGACCTCGGCCGGCGTGACCGGCAGCTCGGCGATGTCGACGCCCTGCTCGTTCGCGCGACGGGCCATCTCGGAGAGCCACCACTTGCGCGCGGCCGCCGGCGAGGCGCCCGCGGCGATCGTCTCCTCGACCAGGCTCAACGCGCCCGCGCCGACGGTGTCGCGCATCTCGAGGTCGCTGAAGCCCCACTCCTGCTGCAACCGCGCCCGGCGCGTGGCCGGCGGCTCGGGCAGCTCGGACCTGAGCCGGTCCACCCAGTCCCGCGACGGCGCGATCGGCACCAGGTCGGGCTCCGGGAAGTACCGGTAGTCCTCGGCGTCGGACTTCTCCCGGCCCGAGGTGGTGACCCCGGTGTCCTCGTGCCAGTGCCGGGTCTCCTGGGTGATCGAGCCGCCGTCTGCGAGCAACGCGGCCTGCCGGCCGATCTCGTAGCGGACCGCGCGTTCCACCGAGCGCAGCGAGTTCACATTCTTGGTCTCGGTGCGGGTGCCGAGCTTCTCCTGACCGTGCGGGCGCAGCGACAGGTTCACGTCGCAGCGCATCGAGCCCTGCTCCATGCGGACGTCGGACACCCCGAGGCCGAGCAGCAGCTCGCGCAGGTGCGCGACATACGCCTTCGCCACCAGCGGTGCCTTGTCCCCGATGCCCTCGATCGGCTTGGTCACGATCTCGATCAACGGGATCCCGGCGCGGTTGTAGTCGACCAGCGAGTAGTCCGCGCCGTGGATCCGACCGGAGGTCCCGACGTGCAGCGACTTGCCGGTGTCCTCCTCCATGTGCGCGCGCTCGATCTCCACCCGGTACGTCGCACCGTCCACCTCAACGTCGGTGAACCCCTCGAAGGCGATCGGCTCGTCGTACTGCGAGGTCTGGAAGTTCTTCGGCATATCCGGGTAGAAGTAGTTCTTCCGGGCGAACCGGCACCACTCGGCGATCTCACAGTTCAGCGCGAGCCCGATCCGCATCGCCGACTCGACGGCCTTCCCGTTGACCACCGGCATCGCCCCGGGCAGGCCGAGGCACACCGGGCAGACCTGGGTGTTCGGCTCGGCACCGAACTCGGTCGGGCAGCCGCAGAACATCTTCGAGGCGGTGTTCAGCTCGACGTGCACCTCGAGGCCCATCACCGGGTCGAACCGTTCCAGCGCCTCGTCGTACGACATCAGCCTCGGCATCGTGCCGGACGCAACAGCGCTCATCGCGCACTCCCCTGCAGCTCGGGCGCGTTGTCGAGCAGCGCGCCTCCCCACTTCTTGGTCAGCAACGTCTCGAGCGCCGCACCGACTCGGTACAACCGGTCGTCGGCCATCGCCGGGGCGAGGATCTGGAACCCGGCCGGCAGCCCGTCCTCGTCGGCGAGGCCGCTGGGCAGCGAGAGCCCGGGCACGCCGGCGAGGTTCGCGGGAATCGTCGCGATGTCGTTGAGGTACATCGACACCGGGTCGTCCACCTTCTCGCCGAGACGGAACGCGGTGGTCGGTGCGGTCGGAGAGACGAGTACGTCGACCTGGCCGAATGCGGCCTCGAAGTCCCGGCTGATCAAGGTCCGCACCTTCTGGGCCTGCCCGTAGTAGGCGTCGTAGTAGCCGCTCGACAACGCGTAGGTGCCGAGAATGATCCGGCGCTTGACCTCGTCACCGAAACCGGCGTCACGGGAGGCCCGCATCACCTCTTCGGCGCTCGGGTTCTCCACCCCGTCCGGCAGCACACGGAGCCCGTAACGCATCGCGTCGAACTTCGCCAGGTTGGAGGACGCCTCGCTCGGCAGGATCAGGTAGTAGGCAGCGAGCGCGTGCACGAAGCTGGGGCAGGAGACCTCAACGACGGTGGCGCCGGCGTCCACCAGCAGCTGCACCGACTCGTCGAAGCGGGCCCGCACACCGGCCTGGTAGCCCTCGCCACCGAGTTCCTTGACGACACCGATCCGCACCCCGCTCATGTCGCCGGAGGAGCCCTGGCGGGCGGCGTCGACGAGCGCGGGCAGCGGCTGGTCGATGGAGGTGGAGTCGCGCGGGTCGTGCCCGCCGATCACCTCGTGCAGCAGCGCGGAGTCGAGGATGGTGCGGGTCACCGGGCCCGCCTGGTCCAACGAGTTCGCCAGCGCCACCAGCCCGTAGCGCGACACACCGCCGAAGGTCGGCTTCACCCCGACCGTGCCGGTCACCGCACCGGGCTGGCGGATCGAGCCACCGGTGTCCGTGCCGATCGCCAGCGGCGCCTCGAACGCGGCGACGGCCGCGGCCGAGCCACCTCCCGAGCCGCCGGGGATCCGGTCCAGGTCCCACGGGTTGCGGGTCGGGCCGTAGGCGGAGTGCTCGGTGGACGAGCCCATCGCGAACTCGTCCATGTTGGTCTTGCCGAGGATCGGCAGGCCGGCTGCCTTCAGCCGGGCGACGACGGTGGCGTCGTACGGCGGCACCCAGCCCTCGAGGATCTTCGAGCCGCACGTGGTCGGCAGCCCGACGGTGGTGAGGATGTCCTTGACCGCGATCGGCACCCCGTCCAGGGCCGAGGACGGCTTTCCCGCGGCCCGGCGGCCGTCGGCGGCGCGGGCAGCTGCCAGCGCGCCCTCGGCGTCGACGTGCAGGAACGCGTGCACGGCAGGGTCGACATCCTCGATCCGGGCGAGGTGTGCCTCGGTGATCTCGACGGAGGTCGTGTCCCCGGCGGCGAGCGCGTCCGCGAGCTCGGCGGCGGTACGACGGGTGAGGTCGCTCATGCTTCCTCCCCGAGGATCCTGGGGACACTGAACCGCTGCTGCTCGACCTCCGGGGCACCGGACAGCGCCTCCTCCGCGGTGAGGCCGGGGCGGACCTCGTCCTCGCGGAACACGTTGGTCAACGGCAGCGCGTGCGAGGTCGGGGGCACGTCGTCGGCAGCCACCTCGCTGATCGACTTGATCGAGTCGAGGATCACGGCGAGCTGCGGCGCCAGGTGGTCGAGCTCGGCGTCGGACAGGTCGATCCGCGCCAGGTCGGCCAGGTGGGCCACCTCTTCGCGGGTGATGTCGGGCATGAAGCAGTCCCCTACACGGTCGGGTTGGATGCACCCATCCTATGGGTGTCGGGGATCCCGCGATTTGTCGGGCATGTGAAGCCCTGACTAGGGGTGAACCGTCCATCCGGGTCATTGCAGTCCACAAGCACCAGGCGTTACGTGGGCTGAGGAAGTCAGCGACCAGACCACACCTGGGAGGGGTGGAACGCAATGACCGACGTCACCACAAGCCAAGCCGTGCTCGAGCTCAGTGCCGGGTTCCGGGGGGAGACGATCGCACCGCACGACCCGGACTTCGACCGGGCTCGCGCGGTCTACAACGGGGGCATCGACCGACGACCGGCGTTGATCGTCCGGCCCACCGGCGCCGCGGACGTGATGGACGCGGTCAACTACGCCCGCACCGCGCAGCTGCCGCTCGCAGTCCGTTGCGGCGGCCACAGCATCGCCGGCACCTCGATCTGCGAGGGCGGCGTGCTCATCGACCTGTCCAGCCTCAAGGGCGTCCACGTCGACCCC
>DATFGA010000250.1:0-8621 GCA_035249775.1 Nocardioidaceae bacterium
CTGCGTGGCTTCCTGTCCAAGGCGCTCTTTGACGCCGGCCTCTACTGCCGGGCCGACGACCGGGGTGACCCGGTGATCCAGCTCTCGCCGCCCCTGATCTGCGAGCAGGAGCACTTCGACGAGATGGAGCAGGGCTTGCGCAGCGTGCTCGAGCAGGCCTGGACGCTGCTGTAAACGCTGCTGGTCGCTGACCGCTACCCGTGTCACGCGCGGTGACCGCGGCCAAAGTTCACCGCAGCCTGCTCAGGAGTCGAAGCCGAGGCCCATCCGGTCCAGCGTCCGCAGCCACAGGTTCCGCCGCCCGGCGTTGGCATCGGCCCGGTCCATCGACCACCGGGTCAGCTGTACGCCGGCGAAGCGGATCGGCTCGGGCGGGAACGGCAACGGCTTCTCGCGGACCATCCGCAGCGCGGTCCGCTCGGTCTCCTCCCCGTGCAGCAGGTCCAGCATCACGTCGGCCCCGAACCGGGTGGCCGCGACCCCCAGGCCGGTGTAGCCCATCGCGTAGGCCACCCGCCCGTCGTACGCCCGGCCGAAGAACGCGGCGAACTGGGTGCAGGTGTCGATCACCCCGCCCCAGCGGTGGCTGAACCGCAGCCCCTCGAGCTGGGGGAAGGTCTCGAAGAAGTGCTCGGCGAGCAGGCCGTGGGTGACCTCGCTCTGCTCGAGCCGGCGGTGGATCCGGCTGCCGTAGTAGTACACCGCGTCGTAGCCGCCCCACAAGATCCGGTTGTCGCGGGTGAGCCGGTAGTAGTGGAACTGGTTCGCCGAGTCCCCCACGCCCTGCCGGTTCCGCCAGCCGACCGCGTCCATCTGCTCGGCCGACAGCGGCTCGGTCATCAGCACGTAGTCGTAGACCGGCACGGTCATCAGCCGAAGCCGGCGCAGCAGCGGAGGGAATGCGTTCGTCGCCAGCGCCACCCGAGCGGCACGGACCCGGCCGTCGCGGGCGCGCAGCACCATGCCGGCACCCTCGCGGGCGAGCCCGGTCACCGGGGTGTGCTCGTGGATCCGGACGCCGAGGTCGAGGCAGGCACGGCGCAGTCCCCAGGCGAGCCGGGCCGGTTCGACCATCGCGGTGCCGTGCCGGTCCCAGAGGCCGGCGAGGTACGTCGGGGAGGCCACCTGTGCCCGCACCGCCGGCTCGTCGAGCAGCTCCACGTCGTGGCCGGCCGCGCGCATGTCACCGGCGAGGTCGGCGAGCTCCTCGACCTGGTGGGCGGCGGTTGCGACCATCAGCTCACCGGTCCGCTCCCAGCCGCAGTCGATGCCGTAGCGGTCCACGGTCTCGCCGATCGCCTCAAGGTTCGCCGCACCGATCCGGTCCAGCTCGGACAGCTCCTCCGGCCATCGCGACTGACCGTTGCCGAACCCGTGGGTCAGGCTGGAGCTGGCGAAGCCGCCGTTGCGGCCACTGGCCTGGTCCCCGCAGCGACCGGCCTCGAGGACGACCACGTCGAGGTCCGGGTACCTCTCCTTGGCCCGCAACGCGGTCCACAGGCCGCTGTAGCCGCCACCGACCACGGCCAGGTCCGCCTCGTGGTGGCCGCGGAGCGAAGGGAGCGGCTCGGGCCGGTCCGGGTCGGCGAGCCAGAACACTCCGGGCTCCGCCGCCGCCAGCGCGCGAGCCGGCCCGGGGTCCACTGCGGTGCGCGCCACGGCTACCGGGCGCGTCTGCGGTTGACGGCGCCGCTGCCGATGACGAGCAGCAGCGCGAGCAGGAACATCATCGTGCCGATCACGTTGACCTGCGGCGGGATGCCGCGCTGTGCGGACCCCCAGACGAACATCGGGAAGGTGATCGTGTTGCCGTGGTTGAAGTTGGTGACGATGAAGTCGTCGAAGGACAGCGAGAAGCTCAGCAGCGCCGCGGCCAGGATGCCCGGGAACACCAGCGGGAAGGTGATCCGCCAGAACGTCTGCCACTCGTTGGCGTAGAGGTCCATCGCCGCCTGCTCGTACCTCGAGTCGAGGCCGGCCAGCCGCGCCTTCACGGTGACCACCACGAAGGAGAGGCAGAACATGATGTGCGCGATCAGGATCGACCAGAACCCGAGGCTGCCGGCCAGACCGGCCGTGGTGAACAGCGCCAGCAGCGAGGAGCCCATCACCACCTCGGGTGTGGCCATCGGCAGGAAGATCAGCAGGCTGGTCGCCGACCGGCCGCGGAACCGGTGCCGCACCAGCGCGAAGGCGACCAGCGTGCCGAGCACCGTCGCGCCGAGGGTGGCCAGGAAGCCGATCTGCAGGCTCTTCACCACCGAGTCGCACATCCCCGCCGCGCTGCACGGGTTCAGCCAGTTGTCGAGGGTGAACGCGTCGAACTCGTAGGCCAGCCGGCTGACCGGGTCGTTGAACGACATCAGCACCACGAAGAAGATCGGCAGGAACATGTAGAGCAGCACCACCGCCGCCATGAACAGCACCACGTGGTCCCCGATCCAGCGTCCGGTCCGCTGCAGGGCGGTCATACGAGCTCCTCCGTCCCGGCACGTCGGACGTAGACCAGCACCATGATCACGATGACGATCATCAGGATCACCGAGCACGCGGCGGCGATCGGGTAGTTGAGCTGGACCAGGAACGTGTTGTCGATGACGTTGCCGATCATGTACTGCTGCGGGGTGCCGAGCAGCTCCGAGTTGATGTAGTCACCCGCGGACGGGATGAACGTGAGCAGCGTCCCGGCCACCACCCCGGGCATCGAGAGCGGCAGGGTGATCTTGCGGAACGACGTGAAGCCGTTGGCGTACAAATCCTTGCCGGCCTCCATCAGCCGCGGGTCGATCTTCTCCAGGCTGGCGTAGAGCGGCAGCACCATGAACGGCAGGAAGTTGTAGGTCAGGCCGGTGACCACGGCGACCGAGGTGGCCAGCAGCCGGCCGTCGGGGCCGAGGATCCCGATCGTCTGCAGGGTCTGCACGATGAAGCCGTTGTCGGACAGGATCGACTTCCAGGCCAGGGTGCGGACCAGGAAGCTGGTGAAGAACGGCGCGATCACCAGCACCAGCATCAGGTTCTTGAACCGCCCGGCCTTGAACGCGATGGCATAGGCCAGCGGGTAGGCCAGCAGCAACGCCGCCACGGTCGCCACGGTCGCGTACATCAGCGAGCGCAGGAAGGGCTGCCGGTACGTCGAGAGCGCGTCCAGGTAGTTGCCGAACGACCACGTCATCGCGTAGCCGGTGTCCAACGAGCCGGCCTGGTCGTACAACGACGTCGCCACCAGCTGGACCGTGGGCACGGCGAAGAACAGCACCAGCCACAGCAGGCCGGGCAGCAGCAGGAGGTAGCCGGTGGCCCAGCCGCTGCGGCGACGTGGCCGGCGCGGTGGCTCGTCCTCGGTTCCCTCGACCACCCGCCCGACGTCCGCGACGGTCACGTGCCCGCTCCCGCGGGAGCCAGGTCGGCGTCGTAGCTCTCGTCACCGGCGTGCGCGTCCTGGGCGGCGTCGAGCACGAACGTGTGTGCCGCCATCCAGTGCAGGTCGACCTGGTCCCCGGGCCGGAACGACTCGCGGGCACCGGTGTTCTGCTCGAAGACGGTGAGCTCCTGCGACCACGGCATCCGCACCAGGTACTGGGTGGAGACGCCGATGAAGCTGACGTCGGTGACAACGGCGCCGCGCAGCACGTTGTCGTCGTCCTCGGTCTCCGTGCCGGTCGCGGCCAGGAACACCTTCTCCGGGCGCACGCCGACCCAGACCGCGCCGCTGGTGCTCCGGGCCCGGTCCATCGGCACCCCCAGCTTGCTGCCCTCGACCGCGACGACCAGCTCGTGCCCACTCCGGCCGAGCACCTCACCGGCGACCAGGTTGGACTGGCCGAGGAAGTTGGACACGAACGTGGTGGCCGGGTTGTCGTAGAGCTCGGTCGGCCCGCCCATCTGCTCGATCACGCCGTCGTTCATCACCGCGATGGTGTCGGCCATGGTCATGGCCTCCTCCTGGTCGTGGGTGACGTGGATGAAGGTGATCCCGACCTCGGTCTGGATCCGCTTGAGCTCGATCTGCATCTGCCGGCGCAGCTTCAGGTCGAGCGCGCCGAGCGGCTCGTCGAGCAGCAGCACCTGTGGCCGGTTGATGAGGGCCCGGGCCAGCGCGACCCGCTGCTGCTGTCCCCCCGACAGCTGCCCCGGACGGCGCGCGCCGTACGACGAGAGCTCGACCAGGTCCAGCATGTCCTGGACGCGGCCCCTGACGTCCTTGACCCCGCGGCGGCGCAGGCCGAACGCGACGTTCTCGAAGATGTTCAGGTGCGGGAACAGCGCGTAGTTCTGGAACACCGTGTTCACCGGCCGCTTGTAGGGCTTGAGCCGGGTGATGTCCTTGCCGGCGAGCTCGATCCGCCCCGCGGTCGGCTCCTCGAGCCCGGCCACCATCCGCAGGGTCGTGGTCTTGCCGCAGCCGGACGGCCCGAGCAGCGCGAAGAACTGGCCGCGACCGACGAGCAGGTCGAGGTCGTCGACGGCGGTGAAGCTGCCGAACCGCTTCGTGACGGAGGAGAGAGCCAGATCGGCGCCGGATGCGTCGGAGGCTGCGTTTGAAGCGGTCACGGTGTCAGGCTCCGATCACCGCAGCGAACTGCTGCTGGTACTTCTGCTCGGTCTTCTGGTCCAGGCTCATGAAGTCGTAGGTGTTGGCCAGCAGGTCGGCGCCGGGGAAGATCAGCTGGTTCTCGGCGAGGCTCGGGTCGATCTTCGTCATCGCCTCCTGCGCCCCGGCGACCGGACAGATGTAGTTCACCCAGGCGGCCACCTGGGCGGCGACCTCCGGGTCGTAGTAGTAGTTCATCAGCTTCTCGGCGTTGGTCTTGTGGGTCGCCTTGTTCGGAACGATCATGTTGTCGCTCCACAGGGACAGCCCCTCCTCAGGGGCGACGAACTTGATGTCCGGGTTGTCGAACTGCAGCTGGATCACGTCGCCGGACCAGGCTTCGCAGGCCACCACGTTGCCCTTGACCAGGTCCTGGGCGTACTCGTTGCCGGTGAAGGCGCGGATCTGGCCGGAGTCGACCGCCTTCTGCAGCCGTTCGCAGGCGGCACTGAACTCGTCGTCGGTGAAGTCCTCCGGGTTCGCCCCCTCGAGCAGCAGCATGAAGATCATCGTGTCCTGCATCTCCGAGAGAAGGCTGACCTTGCCCTTGAGGTCGCTGCGGGTCAGCAGCTCCTCGAAGCTGCGCACCTCGCCGGTGAGCTTCGAGTTGTAGGCGATGCCGGTCAGGCCGCTCTGCCACGGGACGGAGTAGTCCCGGTTCTTGTCCCAGCCCGGTGACCTGAGGTTCTCGACCAGGTTGGCCTCGACGTTGGGAAGGTTGGCCTTGTCCAGCTTCTGGATCCAGCCGAGGTTGACCATCCGGGCCGCCATGTAGTCGGTGAGCACGAAGATGTCCCGCCCCGTCGACTGGCAGTCGGCGAGCTGGTTGCGGACGATGCCGAAGAACTCGGCGTTGTCGTTGACGTCGGTGACGTACTCGACCTCGATGCCGGACTGCTCCTGGAACTGCTGCAGGGACGGGTAGACGGTGACCTTCTCCCCGTTCTGCTTGACCTTGGCCTGGTCGATGTAGAGGGGCCAGTTGGACCAGTGCAGCCGCTTCTCGGTCGCCGACAGGTCCTCACTGACGCAGGACTCCGTGGTCTGCTGGGCGCCTTCGGTGCCGCAGGCCGCGAGCAGCGGGCCGCTGGACAGCGCGAGCGCCGAGAGTGAAGCACCCCGCAGGAAGCCGCGCCGGCTGAGTCCCCGGCCCTGGCTCATCCGCGCAAGCGCGTCGAGCGTTGTTCGATCCTGGGACATGCCGAACCTCCTGCAAGCGGACAACCGTTGAGTGGTGTGGATACTGTCAAAGACTACGGCGACCGACAAGGGATTCAGTAGAAATGAAACGCCAATGCAACGAAATCGCTTGAAAAGCTTGGGCGATTCCTTTGACGCGCTTTACTTTGCCCTGTCAAGATCGGCCCGTGGCTAAATCAGAGCGCAACGGCAACCACCTCGACGAGGTCTCCAAGGCCATCATCGAGGAGCTGCAGCAGGACGGCCGCCGGTCCTACGCCGCCATCGGCAAGGTGGTCGGCCTGTCCGAGGCGGCCGTGCGGCAGCGGGTGCAGCGGCTCACCGACAGCGGCGTGATGCAGGTCGTCGCGGTGACCGATCCCCTGGAGCTGGGCTTCGCCCGCCAGGCGATGATCGGGATCAAGGCGATGGGCGAGCTCGAACCGATCGCCGACGAGCTGGTGGCCATGGACGAGGTGGACTACGTGGTGATCACCGCCGGTTCCTTCGACCTGCTCGCCGAGGTGGTCTGCGAGAGCGACGAGCACCTGCTCGAGGTGCTGTCCACCCGGATCCGCAAGATCGACAACGTGGTGTCCACCGAGACATTCATGTACCTCAAGCTGCGCAAGCAGACCTACTCGTGGGGCGTCCGCTGAGCAACCCCTACCGGGACCTGTCGCTGTGGCACCAGACCACGCCCGACGACTGGGTCCCCCGCGATCCGCTGCCCGGTGACGTGCAGGCCGACGTGGCCGTGGTCGGCGCCGGGTTCACCGGCCTGTGGACCGCCTACTACCTGCTGCGCGAGGATCCGACGCTGCGGGTGGTGGTGCTGGAGGCGGAGACCGCGGGCTTCGGCGCCTCGGGCCGCAACGGCGGCTGGTGCTCGGCGCTGTTCCCCGCCGCCCTGGGCAAGATGGCGGCGCTCCCCGGCTCCAGCAGGGTCGCCGCCCTGGCCTTGCACGAGGCGATGCGCGACTCGGTCGACGAGGTCGGCCGGGTCATCGACGCCGAGCATCTCGACGCCCACTACGCCAAGGGCGGGACGATCTCGCTGGCCCGCAGCGCCGCACAGTGGCGCAGCGCGCAGGCCGAGGTGGCGGGTGCACGCCGGTGGGGTCGCGGCGAGGACGAGGTCCGGCTGCTGTCCCGGGAGGAGGCGCTGGCTCGCTTGAGCGCGACCAGGGTCCGCGGAGCGACGTACACCCCGGACTGCGCAGCGATCCATCCCGGCCGGCTGGTCCGCGGGCTGGCCCGGGCGGTGGACGAGGCGCGCGGCGGCCGGGTCTACGAGCGGACCAGGGTCACCGCGATCGACCCCGGGCGGGTGCGGACCGAGCACGGCACGGTGCGCGCCGAAGTCGTCGTCCGGGCCACCGAGGGCTACACGCCGACGCTGTCCGGCCACGCCCGCACGGTGGTGCCGGTGTACTCGCTGGTGATCGCCACCGAGCCGTTGTCGGCCGCCGTGTGGGAGCAGATCGGGCTGCGGGAGCGGGAGACGTTCACCGACCACCGGAACCTGATCGTCTACGGGCAGCGCACAGCCGACGGGCGGCTGGTCTTCGGCGGACGTGGCGCGCCGTACCACTTCGGCTCCTCGATCCGGCCCGGCTTCGACCGCGACCCACGGGTGTTCGCAGGCCTGTGGGCGACGCTGCTCGAGATGTTCCCGGTGCTGGCCGGGACCACGGTGACCCACGCGTGGGGTGGTGCGCTCGGTGTCCCCCGGGACTGGACCGCGTCGGTCGGGCTGGACCCGGCCACCGGCCTGGCCTGGGCCGGTGGCTACGTCGGTGACGGCGTGAGTACGACGAACCTGGCCGGTCGGACCCTGCGCGACCTGATCCTCGGTCGTGACACGGAGCTGACCGGGCTGCCGTGGGTCAACCACCGCTCGCGCCGCTGGGAGCCGGAACCGCTGCGCTGGCTCGGTGTCAATGCGGGGCTCCGGGCGATGACCGTGGCCGACCGGGAGGAGCAGCTGACCCGGCGACCGAGCCTGATCGCCCGCGCCATGTCTCCCCTCATCGGCGGTCATTAGGCCCGAGTCGGGCGCGGTGAGCCCGGTGGCCGGGCAGCTGTCCGAGCAACCGCACGCCTCCCCCGTCCAGCCACGTGCAGTGAGGACCCGCCCCACGGCGATCGCCGTCCGACAGGGGTCCTCGACGTGTCGCCAG
This sequence comes from Nocardioidaceae bacterium, assembly GCA_035249775.1. Classification (GTDB taxonomy): domain Bacteria; phylum Actinomycetota; class Actinomycetes; order Propionibacteriales; family Nocardioidaceae; genus Nocardioides_C. The sequence continues at coordinate 7,957 of DATFGA010000250.1, forward strand.
CCGATCCGCAGGGTCACGTCGCCCAGCGTCAGGCTGTCGATGTCGCGGTCAATGTCGTTCCACCGGTCCGGGTCTCCTCATGGCCGAGCCGCCCGTCGAGCTCGGCAACCGTTGCCAGGCCGACGTACTCGACGTCCCGATAGGCACTCGTCCTCCCCGGGCGCACCCGCCGCTGGCGCTTCCCGGTCGGAGGCCCGTGCGGCCGTTCGACGCGGGTCAGGGACCTGTGCTCGAGCACCGAGTACACCCCCGCGGCGACATCGCCGAGCACGTCGACCAGGAACGCGCGACGTGGAAGGTTGGGCCGCATCTCCAGCACCGCCAGCACCTGACGGCGGCTGATCACGCCGGCCTGCTCCAGGAGCAGCCGGTCGAGTGTGCGTTGATCCACCGCACAAGGCTGGCCGAATCGGGTCCTGTGCGGACACCCGGACTTCGCCACCTGTGGACATCCGCCGGTCCGGCGACCGGTCCACCACCAGGCTCAGGAGCATGTCAGGCACCTACCGCCTGAGATGCTCCTGACCCTTGGGGTGGCAAGCGGCGCCAGGCGTCAGGGCGCGGGGCGCAGGGCGGGCCGCATCCGGTCGAGCACCGCCTCGTCCTCGATCGTCGACGGAATCACCGCATCCTTGCCGTCGGCGATCTCGCGCATCGTCTTGCGC
>DATFGA010000251.1:0-6427 GCA_035249775.1 Nocardioidaceae bacterium
ACGGTGTCCTCCAGGCCTACGTCGACGTGGCGAAGGGGACCGTGCAGATCGCCAGCGAGCAGGAGCTCGACGTCACCGACGTCGACGCGGCCGTCACCGAGGCCGGTTACACGCTGCTGCACGACGAGCCGGCCGAGAAGGAGGCCTGAGATGGACGCCCTGGCCCTCGACCTGGCCCGGCTGCAGGTCGCCGAGCGTGTCGCCCAGGCCACCGCGTTCCGCCGTGGCCGCGAGCTCCGAGGCGTACGACGTGGCGCCGCTCGTTCCGGGCGCGGAACGGCAGCACCCCGGACCTCCTCCCGACCAACCTTCTGAGCGCAGGAACCTGGAGAACCCCTATGACCACCACCAGCTCCACCCCGACCGCGACCTCCGCCGGCGCCATCGAGTGCACGATGGACATCGGCGGGATGACCTGCGCGTCCTGCGTGGGACGCGTCGAGAAGGCGCTCAACCGCCTCGACGGCGTCGTCGAGGCACGGGTGAACCTGGCCACCGAGGTCGCCGTGGTCCGCTACGACGCGGCGGCGGTGCACCTCGACGAGATGGCCGCCGCCGTGGCCGCCGCCGGCTACACCGGGACACCACGGGTCACCGTCCCGTCCGAGGGCCCGGAGCCGGCCACGGCGGAGACCGAGGACCACGGCGCAGAGCGGGACGCCGAGCTCGCGGACCTCAAGCGCAAGTGGCAGGTCTCGCTGACCGTGGGGCTCTCGATGATGGTGCTGATGTACGTGCCGATCTCGGTCGACACGATGGACTGGCTGATGGCCGTGCTGCTGGTGGTCTCGACGACCGTCCAGCTCTGGGCCGGACGCAGCTTCTTCAGCGCAGCATGGGCGGCCGCCCGGCACGGTGCCACCAACATGAACACGCTGGTCGCGCTCGGCACCGGGGTGGCCTACGGCTACAGCGCCTTCGTCACGCTGTGGCCCACCGCTGCCGAGAGCTGGGGTCTCCCTCTTCACGTCTACTTCGAGAGCGCGATGGTGATCACCGCGCTGATCCTGATGGGCCGGTGGATGGAGGGTCGCGCGAAGAAGCGGACCGCCGCCGCGATCCGGGCGCTCGTCGGGCTGGCACCCAAGACCGCCCGGGTGCTGCGCGAGGACGGTGAGAACGACATCCCGATCGACGAGGTCGTGGTCGGTGACCTCGTCCGGATCCGACCGGGGGACAAGATCCCGGTCGACGGCACGGTCACCGAGGGTGCGTCCACGGTCGACGAGAGCATGCTGACCGGCGAGAGCCTTCCCGTGGAGAAGGCTCCCGGCGACCCGGTGATCGGCGCCACCCTGAACCGGACCGGCACCCTGGTGATGCGCGCCGGGGCGGTCGGCGCGGACACGACGCTGGCCCAGATCGTCCGGCTGGTCGAGGACGCCCAGGGCTCCAAGGCGGCGATCCAGCGGCTGGCCGACCGGGTCTCGTCCTGGTTCGTCCCCGCCGTGCTCGGCATCGCCGCACTTACCTTCACCGGCTGGGCCCTGTTCGGTCCCGAGACGGACGCGATGACCCTGGCCATCGGCACCGCGATCTCGGTGCTGATCATCGCCTGCCCCTGTGCGCTGGGACTGGCCACGCCGACCGCGATCATGGTCGGCACCGGCAAGGCGGCCGAGCTGGGCATCATCATCGCCGACGGCGAGGCGCTCGAGCAGGCGCGCCGGGCCACGGCGGTGGTCCTCGACAAGACCGGCACGATCACCGTCGGCCGGCCCAGCGTCACCGAGGTCCACACCCGCGGCGGCTGGCAGGAGGACGAGATCCTCGCCCTGGTCGCGGGCGCCGAGGTGGGCAGCGAGCACCCGGTCGGCGAGGCGATCGTCGCCGCCGCCCGCGAGCGCCGGCTCGACCTTCCCGTCCTGGAGCAGTTCGAGGCGGTTCCCGGTCACGGCATCGACGCCGTGGTGGACGGACGCCGGGTGCGGGTCGGCAACCGTGCTCTGATGACGGCCGCGCAGATCGACGTGGCGACCTTCGACGCGGAGAGCGCGCTGGCTGCGCGGTCCGGACGGACCCCGATGTACGTCGCCGTGGGCAGCCAGGTCGCCGCCCTCATCATCGTCGCGGACACGGTCAAGCCGGAGTCGGCGGAGGCCGTCGCACAGCTGCACGCGCTCGGGCTCGAGGTGTGGATGCTGACCGGCGACAACGCCGCCACCGCCGAGGCGATCGCCAGCAGCGTCGGGATCGAGCACGTGCTCGCCGACGTGCTGCCGGCGCAGAAGGCCGACAAGGTCGCTGCCCTGCAGGCACAGGGCCGCGTGGTCACCATGGTCGGGGACGGGATCAACGACGCACCGGCCCTGGCCCAGGCCGACCTCGGCATCGCCATCGGCACCGGCAGCGATGTCGCGATCGCCGCCTCGGACATCACCCTGGTCGGTGGGGACCTCCGGGGCATCGTGGCCGCGATCGCCCTGTCCCGACGTACCGTCGCCACGATCAAGGCCGGGCTGTTCTGGGCGTTCGCCTACAACATCTTGCTGATCCCGGTCGCCGCCGGGCTGCTCTACCTGACCAACGGAATCCTGCTCAACCCGATCCTGGCGGCGGCCGCGATGGCGATGAGCTCGGTCAGCGTGGTCACCAACGCCCTGCGGCTGCGCGGCTTCCGCCGACCGGAGACCGCCGAGGAGATCCTGCACCCACCGCTGCGTGCCCGGTTCACCCAGTACGCCTACCTCGCCGGCATCGCGGTCGTCGCCGTCGCCCTCGGCGTGGGCCTCACCGCGCTGAGCCGCACCGACTTCGCGCAGCGCGGGATGAACGGGATCCTGGCGTGGACGCAGAGCACCGGGATGCCGATGCGTCCGGCGATGAGCGTGATGATGACCGCCGAGGTGCCACCGGTGAGCGTCGAGGACGCCGGGGTCGAGGTCACGCTCGACCTGCCGGCCGATGCCCGGGCCGGCGAGCCGACGAGCGTCCAGGTCACCGTCACCGACACGGAGACCGGTGACCCGATCGAGGACCTGACCCGCAGTCACGAGGTGTGGATGCACCTGATCGCCACCCGCGAGGACCTGGGCACCTTCGCCCACGTGCACCCCGAGCCGACCGGTGACGGCACCCTCGAGGTGGACCTCGTGTTCCCGACCGCCGGCCGCTACCTGGTGAACACCGAGTTCCGCCGGCAGGGGCAGATGACCGACATCCACGACGCCCGGACGATCACCGTGTCCGGCCCGCCCGCACCCGCACGACCCCTCGAGGTCAGCGCCCGCAGCCGGGTGGTCGACGGCGTCCGGGTCGAGCTGGCCGGCCAGGCACGCGCCGGCGAGTCCAGCGAGCTCGAGTTCAGGTTCACCGACGCGGCCACCGGTGAGCCGGTGACGGACCTGCAGCCCTACCTCGCGGCTGCCGGCCACGTGGTGGTGATGCCCGAAGGCGGCGACGGCTTCGCCCACGAACACGCCGAGGTCGAGGACGACGAAGGCCGGCCGGTGTTCGCGCTTCCCGGCCAGCAGTTCGGTCCCGAGCTGACCGTGCACACCCACTTCGACGAGCCCGGGCTCTACCAGCTGTGGGGCCAGTTCCGGCTGGCAGCCGGTGCGGTGATCACCGTGCCGTTCACCGTCGAGGCGTCCTGAGCGGCGAACCCGGCGATTCCACCGGTGCGAGTCCGCCGCCGGCGCGGACACGATCAGCACACCCCTCCACTCACCTGAAAGGAACGACCGAGATGACTTCACTCGCTACACCGCCGAGAACCCACACCGCCGTGGCCGCGGAGGCCCGGGACGTGGTCAAGGTCTACGGGCACGGGGACACCGCCGTGGCGGCCCTCGACGGGGCCAGCCTGACGATCACCTCCGGCGACTTCACCGCGGTGATGGGCCCGTCCGGGTCCGGGAAGTCCACGCTGATGCACGCGATGGCCGGGCTCGACACCGTCGACGGCGGCCAGGTGTATCTCGGTGGGACCGACATCACCCGGCTCGGCGAGAAGCAGCGAACGCTGCTCCGGCGGCAACGGATCGGATTCGTCTTCCAGAGCTTCAACCTGGTCCCGTCGCTGACGGCGGCGGAGAACATCGCGTTGCCGCTCACCCTGGCCGGCCGGCGTCCCGACCCCGAGTGGCTGGGTGAGCTGGTCAGCATCCTGGGGCTGAAGGACCGGCTCACCCACCGGCCCTCCGAGCTGTCCGGCGGCCAGCAGCAGCGCGTGGCCGCTGCCCGGGCCCTGGTCTCCCGGCCGGACATCGTGTTCGCCGACGAACCGACCGGCAACCTCGACTCCCGGCACGGCGAGGCTTTGCTGGGGTTCCTGCGGCGCGCGGCCCGTGACCTCGGTCAGACGATCGTGATGGTCACCCACGACCCGGCTGCCGCTGCCTACGCGGACCGGGTGGTGTTCCTGGCCGACGGTCGCGTGGTCGACGAGGTCACCGACCCGTCGGTCGACACGATCCTCTCGCACATGGCCGGGCTCGACGCTGCCGCACAGCGGCGGGGGAGGTGAACGGCATGTGGCGGCTGACCCTGAGCCAGGTGCTCGCCCGACGCTTCCGACTCGCGTTCACCCTGCTCGCGGTCGTGCTCGGCGTGACGTTCGTGACCGGCAGCCTGGTGCTGACCGACACCTCGCAACGGCTGTTCGACGACCAGTTCCGCAGCGCAGTGGCGAAGGTGGATCTCACCGTGCGCGATGCCGTCGCCTTCGACGCGGCGATGGGCGTCGAGGTGGACCGGGACCCGCTGCCGGCTGGCCTGACCGCCCGGATCGACGGCATCGAGGGGGTGCAGGACACCCGACCGGTCGCCAAGGGCCAGGGCCTGATCGTCGTCGACGGTGAGCCGGTCGTGCCCAACGGCCCCACCATGCTCAGCTCGTGGTCACCCGCACCGTTCGGTGCTTTCGTGATCCGCGAGGGGGAGGCCCCGGCTGGTCCGGGCGAGGTCGTGGTCGACGCGGCCACCGCCGACGAGCACGGCATCGCCATCGGTGACACCGTCACTGTCCGGTCGGTGCGGTCGGAGTCGATGCGGGTGGTCGGGCTGGCCGGCTTCGATGACCGTCCCGGGCTGCCCAACACCACCGTCGCGCTGACCAGCCTCGGTACGGCGCAGGAGCTGCTCGACCTTGGCAACGCCGTGTCGGAGGTGCTCGTGATCGCCGGGGACGTGCCGGTTTCACAGCTCCGGGACCGGATCGGTGACGGACTCGGTGCGGCGTACGAGGTGTCCTCCAGCCAGGACACCGCCGCGGCCAGCGCCGAGGCCGCCAAGACCAAGCTGAGCTACCTGCAGCTGATGCTGTTCGCACTGGCCGGTGCCGCCCTGCTCGTCGGCGGCTTCCTGATCGCGAACACGTTCTCGATCGTGATCTCACAGCGCACCCGCGAGCTCGCCTTGCTCCGGGCGGCCGGCGCCACCGGACGGCAGATCGTCGGCTCCGTGCTGGGCGAGGCGGCGTTCGTCGGTGTGCTGGCGTCGGCACTGGGCACCGTCCTCGGCGTGGCCGCGGCGGTCGGGCTGCGCGACCTCGTCGGACAGTTCGGCGTCGCCCTGCCCGACGGTGACGTGGTGGTCGCACCCCGCACCGTGATCGTGGCTTGCGCCGTCGGTGTGCTGGTCACCCTGCTCTCCGCGGCCGGTCCGGCCCGCCGGGCAGCTCGGGTGGCCCCGGTCGAGGCGATGCGACAGTCCACGGTGGCCGCGACGCGGATCAGCCGGGCCAGGCTGCTGATCGGAGGCGCGTTCGCCGTCCTCGACACGGGCGCGGTGGTCACCGTCACCCTGGGCAACGGCCCGGTGGCACTGGTAGGCGTGGGCGCAGTCCTCGGCCTCACCGGCCTCACCCTGCTCGCGCCGGTCCTCACCCCGGGCCTCGCGCGACTGGTGGGACGGCCGCTCCGCTCGACCGGAGTCACCGGCCGGCTGGCCACTGAGTCCGCCGCCCGCGCGCCTCGTCGGACGGCGGCCACCGCGATGGCGCTCGCGCTGAGCCTGGCGTTGATCACCTTCATGACCGTGGTCGCGTCCTCGATCAAGGGCTCCATCGCAGACAGCTACCGCGAGGTGATCTCAGCGGACTACGTCGTCGAGAGCGCCCGCGGGGAGATGCTCGGCGGCCTGTCGCCGGAGATCTACCGTGACGTCAGCGGTCTGCCGGAGGTCGAGGTCGCGTCCCGCCTGCGCTACGGCCACTGGAAGGAGGGCGGCGCCACCCGGGCGCTGACCGCGATCGACCCGCAGACGCTCCCGGCGGTCACGTCGGTGCAGATGGTTGCCGGCAGCTTGGACGAACTGGACTCGGGCGGCATCGTGCTCGCGGAGAAGGTCGCCGTAAAGCAGGGGCTGGAGATCGGTGACCCGTTCCGCATGACGTTCTCCCGCACCGGCGAGCGGCGGTTGCCCGTGGTCGGTCTGGTCGCCGACGATGACGCCCAGGCGTTGATGACCGACTACCTGATCTCGC
>DATFGA010000252.1:0-3294 GCA_035249775.1 Nocardioidaceae bacterium
GAGCTCCGGCCGGTGCTGGACCGGGAGGACGCCACCACCGCGCTGACCACGCTCGCCGCGGCGGCCGGCGCCTGGTGCGTGCGGGTGCACAACGTCCGGGCGAACGTCGACGCGGTCAAGGTCGCGGCGAGGTGGGCGGCCGGATGAGTGACAGGGACGATGTGGCGGCGGTGAACGAGGCGTTCTACCACGCCTTCGAGTCCGCGGACCTCGACACGATGACCGAGCTGTGGATCGAGGACGAGGAGTCGCTGTGCGTGCATCCCGGCGCGATGCCGGTGCGGGGGACCAAGGCGATCAACCGGTCCTGGGCGCTGATCATGGCGAACACGCCGTACATCCAGTTCTTCCTCACCGATGTCGAGGTCAGCGTGCTCGGCGACGTGGCCTCGGTGACCTGCACCGAGAACGTGTTGACCGCCGACGAGATGACCGACGAGGGGTCCTTCAACGGGGCGAAGGCGGTGGCCACGAATGTGTTGGTTCGCACAGACCAGGGCTGGCGGTTGTGGATCCACCACGCGTCACCGGTAATGTCGGGTGGAGATCATGAAGAGTGAAACGGACCGGCTCGCGGTCTACGGGATCGAGGCCCTGGGTCACCACGGTGTCCTCGACTTCGAACGCCGCGAGGGCCAGGTGTTCAAGGTCGACCTCGTGCTCGGCCTGGACACCGGGCCGGCGGCGCGAAGCGATGACTTGCACGACACAGTTGACTACGGAAGTCTCGTAGCGGCGGTGAAGCAGGCAGTTGAGACTGACCCGGTTGACCTGATCGAGAAGCTGGCCCAGCGCATTGCGGACGTCTGTCTCACCGACGGACGGGTGCAATGGACGGAAGTGACCGTGCACAAGCCGGACGCCCCCATCGAGGCGACGTTCTCCGACGTCGCCCTGACGATTCATCGGAGCCGAGCGTGACTGAGACCCCGAACCCGAACATCGTGGACACCGACACCCTGACCGGGGAGATGCACCCGATCCGCCGCACGGTGCTCGCGCTGGGCTCCAACCTGGGCGAGCGGCGGGCCAGCCTGCAGGGCGCCGTGAACTCGCTCGCCGACACCCCCGAGGTCTGGGTCACCGCCGTGTCGCCGGTCTACGAGACCCGGCCGGTGGACGCCCCCGAGGGCTCCAAGGACTTCCTGAACGCGGTCGTGCTCGTCGACACCACGCTGTCGGCGCGCACCCTGCTGGACCGGGCGCTGGCGATCGAGGACGCGTTCGGCCGCGAGCGGACCGGTGAGCGCGGAGCGCCGCGGACCCTGGACGTGGACCTGATCGTGGTGGGGGACCGCCGCGCGAACGACGAGGACCTGGTGCTGCCGCACCCGAAGGCCCACGAGCGTGCGTTCGTGCTCGCGCCGTGGCACGACGTGGAGCCGGACGCCGAGATCCCCGACTACGGGCTGGTCGCGGAGCTGCTGGAGAAGGCGGGCAGCGAGGGCGTTACCCGGCGCGACGATGTGGTGCTCGACCTTCAGTGACCCGTCAGTTCGAGCCTGACGACGACCCAGAGGACCACGAGCCGCCGGATCCGGTCGGACACATCCGTACGACGGGCCCTGGTCCCCTCGTGGTCTTCGGGCTCGTCGGACTCGTCCTGGGCTGGCTGCTCCGGCCGGTCAGCATCGAGCTCAACGGGGCCGCCCCGACCGTGGGATGGACCCCTGTCCTGGCGTTGTTCCTGGTCGCGGTCATCGTGGGCTCGGTCGCCTGGGCGACGTACCGCTCCCTGCACCGGCGGGGGGAACGGATCGAACCGCATCGCGCGGTGAACCGGCTGGTGTTGGCGAAGTCGTGCGCGCTGGCCGGCGCGATGGTGGCTGGTGGCTACCTCGGCTACGCGCTGAGCTGGGTCGGGATCAATGAGGCACAGCTGGCCGGGCAACGGATCGCCCGCTCGCTGCTGGCGGCGCTCGCGAGTGTGTTGATCGTCATCGGATCGCTGCTGCTGGAACGAGCGTGTCGTGTCCGTGGGGACGATGAGGCGGACCTACGCTGAGCGTATGGCCACTTCTTCCCCGAAACGTCCTGTGAGCCGTCGGCGCCAGCGCTCCGTGCGCGTCACCGTCGCAGTCAGCCTCCTGTCCGTCGCCACCCTGGTCGTGGTGCTCGCCCTGCCCACGCAGTCGCCGGCCTGGCTGAGCGTCTCCTCGGTGTTCGCGCTGGTGTGCGGGTTCCTGGCCGCGCGCATCGTCTACAACGAGCTGGTGCAGAGCCGGCGTGAGGCTGCGACCGACCGCGCGGCGCAGGCCCAGGCCTACAAGTCGATGTTCTCCGAGCGGGCCGAGGAGCACGCCGAGTTCACCACCGCGATGACCGAGCGGCTGACCAGCCGGGAGCGCTCGATCAAGGAGCTCGAGGGCACGATCGTGCTCGCCGAGAAGCGGGCGATGGAGGCCGAGACCCGGGTGCAGCGGGAGTCCCGCCGCGCCAACGAGGCGATGGAGCTGGTCGCCGACCTGCAGCAGCAGCTGGAGATCCGCAAGGCCGAGGAGGCCGACGAGCTGGCCACCTGGGACGGCTGGGAGGGCGCGATGGAGGCCGACACGGTCGTCGACCTGCTGGCCTGGGACGAGAAGGTCAACGCCGGCGCGGGCCACGAGGCGGAGCAGAAGAAGCACGCCTGAGGACCTGGCCTGACCCCCCGGTTCGGACGAAGTCGACCGGATACGGAACACTTGGTGGGTGATTTCCACCAGCGAAGACCGTTCCGACGAGCCCACATACACGTCTGACCTGCCTGCTGGATGGTCGGTCTCCACCCCGACCGAGGCCGACGCCGGCGAGCTCACCGAGCTGCTGCGAAGGCACGAGAAACACGCCCGCGGCTCCGCCAGCTCCTCCGAGGACGACGTCCTCGTCGAGATCTCTGCGGCCGGTTCGATGGTCCGCGAGAACCTGATCGTGCGGGACGATCACGGCGTGGTCAGGGGCTGGGCGAGCGCGCACGACCGGGCAGCTGGTCGGATGCTGCTGATGGTGATCGTGGATCCGCGGCTGGACGACTCCCTCGGCGACCGGGCCGCGGAGGTGCTGTTCGAGTGGGCGGACGAGGCGGCCACCCGGGTGGGTGCCGGCCGTGGCCTCGAGGAGCAGCAAATCGACAGCGGCGCATTCGCCGACGACGCCCGGCAGCACCGGTGGCTGGAGCGGGCGGGCTACCGAAAGGTCCGCACCTGGTGGCAGATGACGCGCCCGGTGTCCGCCGACGAGGTGGAGCCGCCGGCGACCAAGCCGGGGGTGGTGATCCGCCGCGTCGAGCGGCAGGGGACCGGGATGCCCAGCGAG
>DATFGA010000253.1:0-6342 GCA_035249775.1 Nocardioidaceae bacterium
GGTCCACAGCGGCCGCAGGAACCGCTGCTTCTGCTCCTCGGTGCCGAAGGCGAGGATCGTCGGGGCCGCCATCCCGAGCCCGATCCCGTTGCGGCGCGGGTCGTTGTCGGGGGCGCCGGCCTTGGCGAGCAGCCGCTCGACGTACCCCTGGTCGGAGCGCGGCAGGCCGAGGCCGCCGAGCCCCTCGGGGAAGTGGACCCACGCCAGCCCCGCGTCGAACCGGGCCCGGAGGAATTCGAGCCGGTCGGTGGTCGCCGGGTCGTGGGCGGCGAGCAGCGCCCGGACCCGGTCCTCGATCACGACGTCCGCGCCGCGGCCCGGCGCTTGAGCTCGTTGCGGGCCAACGCGTTCTTGTGCACCTCGTCCGGGCCGTCGGCGAACCGCAGGGTGCGGATGCCGGCGAACGCCTCGGCGAGCGGGAAGTCCTGGCTCAGGCCGCCGGCGCCGTGCACCTGGATCGCCTTGTCCAGGATCCACTCGACTGTCTTCGGGGTGGCGATCTTGATCGCCTGGATCTCGGTGTGCGCGCCCTTGTTGCCGACAGTGTCCATCAGCCAGGCGGTCTTGAGCACGAGCAGCCGCAGCTGTTCCACCCGCACCCGCGACTCGGCGATCCAGTCCCGGATCACGCCCTGCTCAGCCAGCGGCTTGCCGAACGCGACCCGGTCCGACGCGCGGTCGCACATCAGCTCGATCGCGCGTTCCGCGACACCGATCGAGCGCATGCAGTGGTGGATCCGGCCGGGACCGAGACGGGCCTGGGCGATCGCGAAGCCGTCGCCCTCCTCGCCGATCAGGTTGCTCGCGGGGACGCGGACGTCGTGGAACTCGATCTCCGCGTGCCCGCCGTGGTTGCGGTCGTCGTAGCCGAAGACCTCCATCCCGCGCTTGACCACCACGCCGGAGGTTTCGCGGGGCACCAGGATCTGGCTCTGCTGCCGGTGTCGGTCCGCGGCGGGATCGGTCTTGCCCATCACGATGAAGATCTCGGCGTTGGGGTTCATCGCGCCGGTGATCCACCACTTGCGGCCGTTGACCACGTAGTCGTCGCCGTCGCGCTCGATCCGGGTGCTGATGTTGGTGGCATCGGAGGAGGCGACGTCGGGCTCGGTCATCGCGAAGGCAGACCGGATCTCCCCGGCGAGCAGCGGATCGAGCCACTGCTTCTTCTGCTCGTCGGTGCCGAACATCGCCAGCACCTCCATGTTCCCGGTGTCCGGCGCCGAGCAGTTCAGCGCCGCCGGTGCCAGGTGCGGGCTGCGGCCGGTGATCTCGGCGAGCGGCGCGTACTGCAGGTTGGTCAGGCCGGCCCCGTGCTCACCGGGCAGGAACAGGTTCCACAGCCCCTGGGCACGGGCCTCGGCGCGGAGCTCGTCGAGCACCGGCACCGTGCTCCAAGCCCACGGGTCGTCCAGGGCTGCGAGCTGCTCGGCGAAGACCGGCTCGGCCGGGCGGACCTTGCCGTCGAGGAAGGCGAGCAGCCGCTGTCGGAGCTCGTCGGTCTCGGTGTCGTAGGCGAAGTCCATCAGGGGTGCTCCTTCAGCGAGGTGATGCCGGCGTGGATCAGGGGCTCGACGACCGCGCCGACGGTGTCGAACCCGGCGCCGACGGTCTGCCCGTGGATGTAGCGGTAGTGGATCCCCTCGAGGATCACGGCGATCTTGAAGTAGGCCAGTCCGAGGTAGAAGCCCATCGCCGACAGGTCACGGCCGCTGCGGTCGGCGTACCGCGCGAGCATCTCGTCGTTGGAGAGAAAGCCCGGCGCGGTCGACGCGTCGGCGACGGCGTAGCCGCTCTCCAGGTCGGCGAGGCGTTGGTAGACCAGCAACAGCGCGACATCGGTGAGCGGGTCGCCGATGGTGGCCATCTCCCAGTCGAGCACGGCCGCCACCTGGTCGCTGTCGTCGACCAGCAGGTTGTCGAGCCGGAAGTCGCCGTGCACGATGCCGGGCGGGGACTGCTCCGGCACGCCGGTCGTCAGCGCGGCATGCAGCTCGTCGGCGCCGGCCAGGTCCCGGCTGTGCGAGGCGTCGAGCTGCTTCTTCCAGCGCCGGACCTGACGCTCCAGGAAGCCCTCAGGCCTGCCGAAGTCGGTGAGCCCGACGTCGGCCGGGTCGACCGCGTGCAGCGTGGCCAGGGTGTCGACCATCCGGGCGGAGATGGCAGCGGTGCGGTCCGGGCCGAGCGCGGAGAGCTCGGAAGAGAGGCGGTACGGCGTCCCCTCGACCTTCTCCATCACGTAGAACGGGGCCCCGATCACGTCCGGGTCCTCGCACAGGGCGTAGGTCGCGGGCACCGGCACGTCGGTGTCCCGCAACGCGGTGATCACCCTGTGCTCGCGCACCATGTCATGGGCGGTGGCGAGCACGTGCCCGAGCGGCGGGCGGCGTACCACCCAGCTGCGCATGCCGTCGCTCACCTCGTAGGTCAGGTTGGACTTGCCACCGGCGAGCAGCCGGGCCCGCAACGGTGCCTGCGCGGCACCGGGACAGGCGTCGTCGAAGAACGCGCGGAACCGGTCGAGGTCGAGTCCGGGGTGCTCGTCGGTGGCATCCATGTCAGGGCACCAGGACCGAGACGGTCTCGGCGACGCACGCCGGCTTGTCGCCACCCTCACGCTCGATCGTCACCCGGACGGTCGCCTGGGCGCCGTTGGGTCCGCGTTCGAGGTTGACCAGCTCGACGCCTGCCCGGATCCGGGAGCCGACCGGGACCGGCGAGGGGAACCGGACCTTGTTCGAGCCGTAGTTCACGCCCATGCTCAGGCCCTCGACCTTGTAGACCTCCCAGACCAGCTTGGGCACCAGGGACAGGGTGAGGTAGCCGTGCGCGATCGTGCCGCCGAACGGCCCGTCCTTGGCGCGCTCGGGGTCCACGTGGATCCACTGGTGGTCACCGGTCGCCTCGGCGAACAGGTCGACCTGCTCCTGGGTGACGGTGTGCCAGTCGCTGTGGCCGAGGTGGGTGCCGACCGCCTTCTCGAACTCGTCGAGACCGTGGAACGTCTTCATGCGCGCGGCCCTCCTGCGACGTAGATGACCTGGCCGGACACGAACGACGCGTCCTCGCGGGCGAAGAAGGAGACGGTGGCCGCGATGTCCTCGGGCTGCCCGACGCGGGCCATCGGGATCTGCGCCGCGGCGGCGGCCTTGAAGTCCTCGAACGGCATCCCGACCCGCTCGGCGGTCGCGGCGGTCATCTCGGTCTCGATGAAGCCGGGAGCGATCGCGTTGACGGTGACGTTGAACTTGCCGAGCTCGATCGCCAGCGTCTTGGTGAAGCCCTGCAGACCGGCCTTCGCGGCGGCGTAGTTGGCCTGCCCCCGGTTGCCGAGCGCGGAGACGCTGGACAGGTTCACGATCCGGCCCCACTTGGCGTCGGTCATGTGCTTCTGGGTCGCCTTGCTCATCAGGAACGAGCCGCGCAGGTGCACGTTCATCACCGCGTCCCAGTCCTCCGCGGTCATCTTGAACAGCAGGTTGTCGCGGGTGATGCCGGCGTTGTTGACCAGCACGGTGGGCGCGCCGAGCTCCTCGGCGACCCGGGTCACCGCGTGGTCGACCGCCTGCTCGTCGGCCACGTCGACGCCGACCGCCAGCGCCTTGCCGCCGGACGCCTCGATCTGCTCGACGACGGGCTTGCAGGCCGCCTCGTCCAGGTCGAGAACGGCGACCGCGAAGCCGTCGGCGCTGAGCCGCTTGGCGACGGCGGCGCCGATGCCGCGGGCCGCGCCGGTGACGATCGCGGTGCGCCTCGGGTTGGTCTGCTCGGTCATGGGTTCTCCTTCGGTTCTGTGCTGTGGTGGTCGCCGTCCAGCTCAGGTACGAGCCGGCTGAGCTCCTTGCGGGTGGTGTCCGGGTCGGTGTGCAGCACGGTGTGCAGGCCCAGCCGTCCCGCTCCCTCGGTGTTGGGCTCGGCATCGTCGACGAAGACCACCCGGTCCGCCGGGACGCCGAGCCGCGTGAGCAGGTGCTCGAAGATATCCGGGTCGGGTTTGCGCATCCCGACCTCCCCGGAGATCACGACCGGGTCGAACAGCGCGTCGATGTGCTCGCGAGGGTACGTGTTGCCCCAGCTGTTGGACAGCAGCGCGACCCGGACGCCGAGGCGACGCAGGTCCTCGACGAGGTCGAACATCGCCGGGTCGGGTCGCATGTCGGCGAACAGCCCCTTGAGCAGGTCGACCGGCGGGACCGGTGAGCCGTCGTGCCGGCGGAGCTCGGCGCCGAGCAGCGCGTCGAACTCCGCGATGCTGAGCTCGCCGGTCTCCAGCCGGTGGATCGGGGTCCCTGCCGGGGCCGAGCGAGACAGCCACGCCTTCAGCACCCGCGAGAACGAGCTGGGGTCGATGCCCTCGCGGGCGAGCCAGGACCCGATGGAGTCCCGGACCGGGGTGGTCAGCACGCCGCCGTAGTCGAACACGACTGCGTCGACGGCAGTCACCCGACCTCGTCCAATCGGTGCTGGAGCTTGCGCATCCCGGCCAGCCACCGGTCGGTCTGTGCGGCGCGGAGCTCGTAGTAGCCCTGCACCTCCGGGTGCGGGAGGATCAGGAACCGGTCGTCCTGGAGCGCCTTCCAGACGACGTCGGCGACCTGCTCGGGCTCGAGCGCGGTGTCGTGGCTGAGCAGCTCCTGGAGCGGTCCGGCGTTGTCGAGCATCCGGGTGCGTACCCCTTGCGGGCAGATGACCTGGACGGTGACGCCGCGATGCCCGTAGGTGGCCGAGAGCCACTCGGCAAACGCCACCGCGGCATGCTTGGTCACCGAGTACGGCGCGCTGCCGAGCATCGTGAGCAGCCCGGCGGCCGAGGCGGTCACCACGAACCGGCCGCCACCACCCTCGAGCCAATCCGGCACCAGCCGCTGCGCGGCGCGCACGTGCGCCATCACGTTGACCTCGAGCGCACGCGCCCAGTCCTCGGCGGGGGTGTCGAGGCCGCGGCCGGTGTCGGTGCCGGCGTTCGCGAAGAAGACGTCGATCGCGCCGAGCTGCTCACGTGCCGTCGCGACGAGGGCGTCCACACCGGTCTCGGTGGCCGCGTCGCCCGGGGCCGCGTGCCCGCCGACCTCCTCGGCCACTACGGCGGCCGCGTCGGCGTCCAGGTCGTTGACGACCACCCGGGCTCCCTCGTCGGCCATCCGCCGGGCGATCGCCCGGCCGATCCCGTGACCGCCGCCGGTGACCACGACGCCCTTGCCGCGCACGTCCATCAGACTCCGCCGGTGAGCGTCAGGCCGCCGTCGACGACCAGCACCTGCCCGGTCATCCAGGCGGCGTCCTCGGAGAGCAGGAAGGCGACCACGCTGCCGACGTCCTCGGGCACTCCGAGACGCTTGAGCGGGTACGTCGAGGCGACCTGCTCCTCCTTGCCCTCGTAGAGCGCGGTGGCGAACTTCGTCTTGACCACGGCGGGGGCGACCGCGTTGACCCGGATGTCGGGTCCCAGCTCGACCGCAAGCTCGGCGGTGATGTGGGCCAGCATCGCCTTGCTCGCTCCGTAGAAACCGATCCCGGGCGCCGGCTTCAGGCCCGCGACGGACGAGACGTTGACGACCGAGCCCCCGTGCTCGCCCATCCAGGCACGGTGCGCCTGCTGGGTCCAGGACAGCGCGGCCAGGCAGTTCACCTCGAAGATCTTCCGGGCGGCATCGAGCTCCATCTCGACCATCGGGCCGTAGACCGGGTTGATCCCGGCGTTGTTGACCAGGAGGTCCACGCTGCCGAAGGCCTGCAGGGTCTGCTTGACCGCGTCGGCCTGGTGGTCGACGTCGTCGCCCTTGCCGGCGACCGCGATCGCCCGGTCCGGACCGCCCAGGGCGCGGACCGCCTCGTCGAGGGCCTCCTGCTTGCGGGCGGTGACGCAGACCTTGGCGCCCTCGGCGACCAGCCGCTCGGCGATGCCGAGGCCGATCCCGCGGCTCGCGCCGGTGACGATCGCGACCTTGCCCTCGAACCGCTGGGTCATGACAGTCGCTCCAGCACCATCGCCATGCCCTGCCCGCCGCCGACGCACATCGTCTCCAGGCCGAACTGCTTGTCGTGGTGCTGCAGCGAGTTGATCAGCGTGCTGGTGATCCGGGCGCCGGTCATCCCGAACGGGTGGCCGACGGCGATCGCGCCGCCGTTGACGTTGAGCTTGTCGATGTCGATGCCGAGGTCGCGGGCAGACGGGATCACCTGGGCGGCGAAGGCCTCGTTGATCTCGACCAGGTCGATGTCGTCGATGGTCATCCCGGCCCGCGCGAGGGCCTGCTTGGACGCCTCGACCGGGCCCAGGCCCATGATCTCCGGGGACAGCCCGGTGACACCGGTGGACACGATCCGCGCCAGCGGGGTCAG
>DATFGA010000254.1:0-7421 GCA_035249775.1 Nocardioidaceae bacterium
TCTCTACGGCTCCGGCGGGCTCGAGCAGCGGCCAATAGAGCGGGAACAGCCCCCACATGGCATAGGCCGCGACGCCGAAAAGGAAGCCGCGTCGAGTCTCTGCCACCGTTGAAGGTTAACGCACGTGTAAGGATCAACCAAACCGTTTGCCGCTGACATGAGACGGCTGCGGCTCGGTCAGACCACGGTCCAGGTGTCGCCGCTGTTGAGGAGTCCGGCGAGTGCGGTTGCGGGTTCTTGGTTGCCGGTGGCGGCGGTGTGGATCTGGTCGCGGGCGAGGTCGTCGTAGGTGGGTCGCTCCACCTGCCGGAAGATCCCGATCGGGGCTTGGTTGAGGTAGCCGGAGTCGGTGAGCCGGGACAGGGCGAACGCGGTGGTGGGGTCCTCGGCGTGCGCGTCGTGGACCATCAGCGCGTCGGCGCCGACCTCGGCGACCTGGACCACGCGGACGGTTCCGGTGGCGGGGTCGCGGACCACGCCCTTGGAGCCGAGGCCGTCCGAATCGGGGGTGCCGAACCGGATCGGTTCGCCGTGGACGAGCGGGATGATCGCGTCGGCCTTGGTGTCGTTGTCCTTGATCGCGTCGAACGCGCCGTCGTTGAAGATCGGGCAGTTCTGGAAGATCTCGACCAGCGCGGTGCCGCGGTGCGCGGCGGCCGCGGACAGCACGGCGGTGAGGTGCTTGCGGTCCGAATCGACGGTGCGGGCCACGAAGGTGCCCTCGGCGCCGAGCGCGAGGGAGACCGGGTTGAACGGGTTGTCCAGGGATCCCATCGGGGTGGACTTGGTGACCTTGCCGAGCTCGCTGGTGGGGGAGTACTGGCCCTTGGTGAGCCCGTAGATCCGGTTGTTGAACAGCAGGATGGTCATGTTCACGTTGCGGCGCAGGGCGTGGATCAGGTGGTTGCCGCCGATCGAGAGCGCGTCGCCGTCTCCGGTGACCACCCACACCGACAGGTCGGCCCGCGAGGTGGCCAGCCCGGTCGCGATCGCGGGGGCGCGGCCGTGGATCGAGTGCATCCCGAACGTGTCGAGGTAGTAGGGGATCCGCGAGCTGCAGCCGATCCCGGAGACGAAGGTGATGTTCTCCCGTTTCAGGCCGAGGGAGGGCAGGAAGCCTTGGACCGCGGCGAGCACGGCGTAGTCACCGCAGCCGGGGCACCAGCGGACCTCCTGGTCGGAGGTGAACTCCTTGCGGTTCTGCGGGTCCTGGCTGGTGGGGACGTCGCGCAGGCCGGGGAACGGCAGAGCGTCGGTAGTCGACGGGGTGGTCATCGGACCGTCTCCTTGGGGGCGGTGCCGTTCGGGGCGGCACCGTTGTTGGTGGGTGCGATCTCGCGGGTGGTGGTCTCGGCGAGCTCGGTGATCGCCTCGGCGAGCTCGGCGGCCCGCAGGGGTAGCCCGCGCACGTGGTTGTAGCCGACCACGTCGACCAGGTACTTCGCGCGCAGCAGCATCGAGAGCTGGCCGAGGTTCATCTCAGGAACCATCACCTTCTCGTAGCCCTTGAGCACCTCGCCGAGGTCGGCCGGGAACGGGTTGAGGTGGCGCAGGTGGGCCTGGGCGACCGGGATCCCGGTCTTGCGGACCTGGCGGACCGCGGCGCCGATCGGCCCGTAGGTCGATCCCCAGCCGAGCACCAGCACCTTCGCGGGCTGCCCGTCGGTGGCGCCGGGGTCGTCGACCTCGAGGGCCGGGATCGATTCGGCGATCCGGTCGACCTTGGCCTGGCGGGTGCGGACCATCAGGTCGTGGTTGGTCGGGTCGTAGGAGATGTTGCCGTGCCCCTCGCCCTTCTCCAGGCCACCGATCCGGTGCTCGAGGCCGGCGGTGCCCGGCACCGCCCACGGCCGGGCCAGGGTCTCCTCATCACGCAGGTAGGGCCAGAACTCGTCCGGCTCCGCCTCCCCGGCCAAGGCGGCCTTCTTCGACACGTGGTTGGGTCCGGTCGCGAAGTTCGGGTCGATCTTCGGCAGGTCGGCGACCTCGGGGATCCGCCACGGCTCGGAGCCGTTGGCCAGCATCCCGTCCGAGAGCAGCATCACCGGGGTCCGGTAGGTGACCGCGATCCGGGTGGCCTCGAGCGCCGCGTCGAAGCAGTCCGCCGGCGACTGAGGGGCGACGATCGGCACCGGTGACTCGCCGTTGCGGCCGAACATCGCCTGGAGCAGGTCGGCCTGCTCGGTCTTGGTCGGCAACCCGGTCGAGGGGCCGCCGCGTTGGACGTCGACGACCAGCAGCGGCAGCTCCATCATCACCCCGAGCCCGATCGTCTCCGACTTCAGCGCGATCCCCGGACCCGAGGTGGTGGTCACCCCCAGCGCACCCCCGAACGCGGCACCCAGCGCCGCGCCGACCCCGGCGATCTCGTCCTCGGCCTGGAACGTGGTCACCCCGAACCGTTTGTGCTTACTCAGCTCGTGCAGGATGTCCGAGGCCGGCGTGATCGGGTAGGACCCGAGGAACAGCGGCAGCCCGGACTGGGTGGACCCGGCGATCAGCCCGTAGGCCAACGCCAGGTTCCCGGTGATGTTGCGATACGTGCCCGCGGCCATCGGCGCCGGCTTGATCTCATACGAGGCCACGAACGCCTCGGTGGTCTCCCCGAAGTTCCAGCCCGCCTTGAACGCGGTCACGTTCGCGTCCCGGATGTCGGCGACCTTCGCGAACCGGCGCTCCAGGAACGTGATCGTCGGCTCGGTCGGACGCCCGTACATCCACGACAACAACCCGAGCGCGAACATGTTCTTCGCCCGGCCGGCGTCCTTGCGCGAGAGCCCGAACTCCTTGACCGCCTCCACCGTCATCTCGGTCAGGTCCACCGCATGCACCGCGTACTCGTCGAGCGCGTCGGTCTCCAGCGGGTTCTCCCCATACCCGGCCTTGTTCAGGTTCCGGGTGGTGAAGTCATGAGAGTCGACGATGATCGTCGCACCGTTCTTGATGTCAGAAAGGTTCGCCTTCAACGCCGCCGGGTTCATCGCCACCAGCACGTCCGGAGAGTCACCCGGAGTCAGGATGTCGTGGTCGGCGAAGTGCACCTGGAACGACGACACCCCCGGCAACGTCCCCTGCGGCGCCCGGATCTCGGCAGGAAAGTTCGGCAACGTCGACAAGTCGTTGCCATACGCCGCGGTCTCCTGGGTGAAGCGATCACCGGTGAGCTGCATACCGTCGCCGGAATCGCCGGCGAAGCGGATGATCACGCGGTCGATCTGCTTGACCTGCTTGGTCACGCTGTCGCCTTCTTTCCCGCTGAATCAGGGTCCCCTTCCCTTTCATGCTACGACTGTGGCCAACCGGTCGGGCGTGAAGTCCACAACACGAGCGGGCACGCGCGCGTTCCGGAAATCGGGGATCTGGGTACGTCGCGCGCATGACTGCGATCACCCGAAGGAGCTACACCGAGCGGGAGCGGTGGGCCGACGAGCTGCTCGACCGGCTCACCCCGGCGATGAGCGCACTCGGCATCCTGTTCCTGCTGGTCGTGCTGGCCGAACAGCTCGCCCGCGAGAGCAGTGGCCTGAGCACGGTGCTGGCCGTTGCGGGGTGGCTGCTGTGGGCGGTGTTCGTGGTCGAGTTCGCGGCCCGGATGGTGGTTGCCCCGGAAACCGACCGGTTCCTGAAGCGGAACTGGTGGCAGGTGCTGTTCCTGGTGCTGCCGTTCCTGCGGTTCCTCCGGCTGATCCGCAGCCTGCGCTTCCTGCGCACCGGCCGGGTGCTGTCCTCGGCGGTCCGCTCGTCACGCTCGGCACGAAGAGTGCTGGGCGGCCGGGTCGGCTGGCTGGGCGCGGTCTCGGCGATCACCGTGCTCGGCAGCAGCCAGCTGTTGTACGAGTTCGGGGACTACGCGCGGTACGGCGAGGCTCTGCACGCGGCCGCGCTCGCGACGATCACCGGTGAGCCGCTCGCGCAGCCGGACGCGTTTGCACAGGTCCTCGAGGTGGTGCTCGCGGCGTTCTCGGTGGTGGTGTTCGCCACCCTCGCCGGCAGCCTCGGCGCCTACTTCCTGGAGACCCGTCGACCGGCGCCGGAGAGTGCTCAGGACCAGTAGACGACGACCTTGTCGCCGACGTTCACCTGGTCGAACAGCGAGGCGATCGCGTCGTAGTCGCGGACGTTCACGCACCCGTGCGAGCCACCGTTGTAGCCGTTGGCGGCGAAGTCCGGCGAGTAGTGCACGGCCTGGCCGCCGCTGAAGAACATCGCGAACGGCATCGACGTGTTGTAGAGCGAGGAGACGTGGTCGCGGGACTTGTAGTTGACGGCAAACTGCCCCTCGCGGGTCTCCAGCCCCTCCATGCCGAACCGGACGTCGACGTTGAGCATCACGTTGCCGTCGACGACCCAGCGCAGGCTGTTGCTGGTCTTGTCGATGCACAGTGCGCGCCCCGTCGTACACCTCGGGTCCAGTGCCGCGCCCTCAGCTGGGTCCGGCTCACGGTTGGCGAGCTCGTCGGCAGTGGGCTCGGCGGTCATCCCCGCGAGCAGGTCCAGCGTGCGTTGGTCGACCTCGCCGGTTGCCGGGATCATCCGCTTGGCCTGGAAGCCGGTCACCGCCTCGGTGGTGAGGTCGCCGTAGTTGTCGGAGACGTCGCCGAAGAACCAGCCGATCTGGCGCAGGCGCGCCTGGAGCTCGCGCACCTCGGGACCGGAGTCGCCGGGAGCGAAGAGGGTCGGGCCGGCGCGGTTGAACATCTCGTCGCCGGTGGGTGTCCGGCTCATCGACACGACACGGCGCCAGGTGCGCTCGTCGACCACGCCGGTGGCGTCGAAGCCGCGCTTTGCCTGGAAGCCGCGGACGGCCTTGCGGGTAGCCGGGTCGTAGTCGCCGGTCATCGGCGGGAAGTACCACGCCAGCTGCGCCAGCCGCGCCTGCAGCTCACGGACCTGCTTGCCCTGGTCGCCGGGCTCGAGGACCGGCTCCGGCTCGGGTTCGGCGGTGACCGTCGGGGTCGGTGCGACGGTGCGAGTCGGCACGGGCGTTGCAGGAGAGGCCGGCGTGTGCGCTGCCGGTGCCGCGGAGGCGCGCGACGTGGTGTCGGTGAGATCGGTCAGCGCCAGTACGCCGAACGCGGCCCCTGCGCCTGCCACCAGCACCATCAGCGCTGTCAGGATCGCCACCGCGATCTTTCGTCCCCGTCGCATTACTGTCCTCCACCCGAGTAGACCTGCCCTGTGCCGTCTTCTATGAGTAATGACGCCACGAGCCCCGAACTGGTTGCGTTCGGGGCCGAAGTAGGACCCCAGCACGGTACCGGGGACCTCGCGCGATCGTGAAACAGGCGTGCCGAGGACAACTTGGTCGGCGCCGGATCGGCGGATCACCCCTAGACTCGGGCGCGTGGCGGACTACTACGGCGGATACCTCCCGCTGCTGGCGATCCTCGTCATCGGCACGGTGCTGGTGATCGCCATGTTCGCGGGCAACCGGCTGCTCCGCCCGACGCACGCCACGGCCGAGAAGCTGACGACCTACGAGTGCGGTGTGGACCCGGTCGGCGAGGGCTGGGCGCAGAGCCATGTGCGCTACTACGTCTACGCCTACCTCTACGTGATCTTCGCCGTGGACGCGGTGTTCCTGTTCCCGTGGGCGACCGTGTTCGGCGGGCTCGGCTGGATCTCCGTCGGGGAGATGGGCGTGTTCATCGGCTTCATCGCGGTCGGCCTTGTCTACGCCTGGCGCAAGGGGGTGCTGACATGGACGTGACCGATGGTCGCGAGACCACCGACCTGGGCATGCCGCACGTGGGACGGCCCGAACCACACCTGGGTGCGCTGCAGAAGCTGGCACCGAAACCGGCCCGCTACGTGCTCAACTGGGGCCGCAAGTACTCCCTGTGGGTGTTCAACTTCGGCCTGGCCTGCTGCGCTATCGAGTTCATCGCCACCTCGATGGCGCGGCACGACTTCATCCGGCTCGGCGTGATCCCGTTCGCGCCAGGCCCGCGGCAGGCCGACCTGATGGTGGTCTCCGGGACGGTCACCGACAAGATGGCGCCGGCGATCAAGCGGCTCTACGAGCAGATGCCGGAGCCGAAGTACGTGATCTCGTTCGGGTCCTGCTCCAACTCCGGCGGCCCCTACTGGGACTCCTACTGCGTGACCAAGGGCGTCGACCAGATCATCCCGGTGGATGTGTACGTGCCCGGCTGCCCGCCGCGGCCGGAGGCGCTGCTGCAGGGGATCCTCAAGCTGCAGGAGAAGATCGACGGGGAGTCGCTTCCGGAGCGGTACGCCGGCAGCTACCGCGACAACGGAGCCGCCTCGGTCACCCGCGGCATGGTTACCCAGCCCGAGGTGGACCCGGTCTCGGGGCTGTTGCTGTGACCGCATCACAGACGCCGTGGCCCGCACGGGTTCGGTCTGCCTTCACCGAGGCCTTCGGTGACACTGCGACCGTCGACGACGGGTTCGGCCCGGTCACCGTCGACGTCCCGGTGGAGTCCTGGGTCGACGCGGTCGCGCTGGCCCGCGCGGGTCTTGCCTGCACGTTCTTCGACTGGCTCTCGGCCGTCGACGAGCTCACCGACGGCTTCCGCATCGTGTGCCACCTCGCCGACCACCGGGTGGGCGGCATCGACCACCTCATCCTGCGGACACTGGTGCCCCGCGACGCCGCCGCCGTGCCCTCGGTGGCGCACCTGTTCGCCGGCGCCGGCTGGCACGAGCGGGAGACCCACGAGATGTTCGGGGTCGACTTCACCGTGGACGGGGAGCCGCTCGCTCTCGAGAAGCTTCTGTTGCCGGAGAACTTCGAGGGGCACCCGCTGCGCAAGGACTTCGTTCTCGCGTCCCGGGTCGCCAAGCCCTTCCCCGGCGCGAAGGAGCCGGGGGAGTCAGAACATGATGCCGCCCCGTCGCGGCGACGTACCCGTCCTCCCGGGGTCCCCGAGCCCGAGCAGTGGGGCCCCCGCGAACCGGGCACCGACAAGCCCGACACGTTGGCCGCCGCTGCCGCCGCGCCCGCAACAGCCCGCCCCCGCCGTACCCCGCGCGCAGCACCGGCCGAGCCGGACCGGGGAGGCGGCGATGCCTGAGCTGGTGGAGGTGGTGCTGCGGCTGCTCGTCGTGCTTGCTGCCTTCCTGACGTTGCCGTTGCTGGTCGGCCAGGCCGAGCACAAGGCGATGGCGCACATGCAGAGCCGGGTCGGGCCGATGTACGCCGGCGCCTTCCACGGCTGGGCGCAGCTCGTCGCGGACGGCGTGAAGTTCGTGCAGAAGGAAGACGTCGTCCCGGCCGCCGCGGACCGGACGGTGTTCAAGCTGGCGCCGGCGATCGCGCTGCTGCCCTACCTGATCGCGATGATCGCGATCCCGCTCGGACCGGGGCTGGTCGGCCAGGACCTCGACCTCGGCCTGTTCTTCGTGCTCGCGGTGATGGGCGTCGGCGTGATCGGCACGCTGATGGGCGGCTGGTC
>DATFGA010000255.1:0-3940 GCA_035249775.1 Nocardioidaceae bacterium
GGGTCATTGCAGTCCACAAGCATCAGGCGTTACGTGGGCCGAGGAAGTCAGCGACCAGACCACACCTGGGAGGGGTGGAACGCAATGACCGACGTCACCACAAGCCAAGCCGTGCTCGAGCTCAGTGCCGGGTTCCGGGGGGAGACGATTGCACCGCACGACCCGGACTTCGACCGGGCTCGCGCGGTCTACAACGGGGGCATCGACCGGCGACCGGCGCTGATCGTCCGGCCCACCGGCGCCGCGGACGTGATGGACGCGGTCAACTACGCCCGCACCGCGCAGCTGCCGCTCGCCGTCCGTTGCGGCGGCCACAGCATCGCCGGCACCTCGATCTGCGAGGGCGGCGTGCTCATCGACCTGTCCAGCCTCAAGGGCGTCCACGTCGACCCCGACCGCGGCACCGCGCTCGCCCAGGCCGGCGTGCTCTGGGGCGAGTTCGACCGGGAGACAGAGCTCTACGGCCGGGCGACCCCCGGCGGTCGGGTGACCACGACCGGCCTCGGCGGGTTCACCCTCGGCGGTGGCTACGGCTGGCTGTCGGCCAAGTACGGGCTCACCTGCGACAACCTCGTGGCCGCCGACATCGTGACCGCGGACGGTCGCCTCGTCCACGTAAGCGAGGACGAGAACCCTGACCTGCTCTGGGGTCTGCGCGGCGCCGGCGCGAACTTCGGCGTCGTCACGTCCTACGAGCTCAAGGTGCACGAGATCCCGCCGCTGCTGCTGGCCGGAATGCTGGTGGTGCCCAACCAGGACGCGGACGGCTTGGCCCGCGCCTACCGCGACTACGTGGAGCAGGCGCCGGACGAGCTCGGCACGGGGTTGGTCACCCTCCTCGCGCCGCCGGCGGACTTCGTCCCACCGGAGCTCGTCGGCAAACCGGTGGTAGCCCTGGTCGCGGCCTACGTCGGTGACCCGACCGAGGCGCTCGACGCGATGGCTCCGTTGCGGGAGATGGCCGCGGGCGGGGTCGACCTCCTCCAGCCGATGCCCTACACCGCACTGCAGGCGATGATCGACGACTTCGCCCCGAAGGGTTGGCTGAACTACCACCGCGGCATGCACCTGTCGCGGCTCAGTGACGAGGTGATCGACGACTACCTGGAGGTCGGCAAGACCATCCACTCACCGATGACCCAGGGCGTGATGTTCCGCAACGGCGGTGCGATCAGCCGGGTCCCCGAGGACGCCACCGCCGCCGGCCACCGGGATGCGCCGTACATGGCGCACCCGATCGCCTGCTGGGGCACCCCGGACCAGACCGACTACGAGATGGACTGGGTACGCCGGTTCAGCGCGGCCGTCGAGCCGGACCGGACCGGAGGGGTCTACCTCAACTTCGAGCCGGGCACCACGACCGCCGACGTGGTCTCCGGGTTCGGCGAGGAGAAGTACGCCCGGCTGGTCGCACTCAAGGACCAGTGGGACCCGACGAACCTGTTCCGGTCCAACCACAACATCGCACCGACCGGGTGGGAGCCGGTCACGATCCCGCAGCAGGCCAAGCCCTGACCCGCGGGACAGGCGGCACACGCGCGGACCTCACTCGCCGACCTGAGCGACCTTCCGGGCGTCGTCCGGGCCGTCGGTGAGCAGCACCTTGAACCCGTCCTCGTCGAGGATCGGCACCTTCAGCGAGACGGCCTTGTCGTACTTCGACCCGGGTGAGTCGCCGACGACGACGAAGTCGGTCTTCTTCGACACCGAGGAGGCGGCCTTGCCGCCACGGGCGAGGACCGCCTCCTTGGCCTGGTCGCGGCTGAAGTCGGTCAACGAGCCGGTGACCACGATGCTCATCCCCTCCAGGGTGCGCGGCGTCGACTCGTCGACCTGGTCCTCCAGGTTGACGCCGGCCGCGCGCCACTTGTCGACCACCGACCGGTGCCAGTCGACGGCGAACCAGTCGCGGACCGACTCCGCGATCGTCAGCCCGACCCCCTCGGCGTTGGCGAGGTCCTCCAGCGAGGCCTGCTCGATGGCCTCGAGCGAGTGGAACTCCGTGGCCAGCGCGCGGGCGGCGGTCGGCCCGACGTGCCGGATGGAGAGCCCGACCAGGGCCCGCCACAGCGGCCGCTGCCGGGCAACCTCCAGGTTGGCCAGCAACCGGGCGCCGTTCGCAGAGAGCACCTTCCCTTCGCCCTCCCCCTTCTTCGCGGCCCGGGTGAACATCGGCACCTTCAACAGGTCGTCCTCGGTCAGGGAGAACAGGTCGCCCTCGTCCTCGATCACGCCGGCGTCGAGGAGCGCGACGGCCGCCTCGTAGCCGAGCACCTCGATGTCGAACGAGCCACGTCCGGCGACGTGGTAGACCCGCTCGCGCAACTGGGCCGGGCAGGAGCGTGTGTTGGGGCACCGGATGTCGGCGTCCCCCTCCTTCTGCGGAGCCAGCAGGGTGCCGCACTCGGGACAGTGCGTGGGCATCTCGAACTCGCGCTCGGTGCCGTCGCGCAGCTCCACGACCGGGCCGACGATCTCCGGGATCACGTCACCGGCCTTGCGCAGCACGACGGTGTCCCCGATCAGCACGCCCTTCCGCTTGACCTCCGAGCCGTTGTGCAGGGTGGCCATCTCCACGGTCGATCCGGAGACCTTGATCGGCTGCATCACGCCGTACGGCGTGACCCGGCCGGTCCGGCCCACGTTGACCCGGATGTCGAGGAGCTTGGTGTTGACCTCCTCGGGCGGGTACTTGAAGGCGATCGCCCACCGCGGCGCGCGCGACGTCGACCCGAGCCGCCGTTGCAGCGTGACCTGGTCGACCTTGACCACGACCCCGTCGATCTCGTGCTCGACGTCGTGCCGGTGCTCGCCGTAGTAGGCGATGAACTCGTCGACCGCCTGCAGGTCCGGGACCACCTTCGCGCGTTCGCTGACCGGCAGGCCCCAGGCGTCGAGCGCTGCGTAGGACTCCGACTGGCGTTCCGGCTGGAACCCCTCGCGGTAGCCCAGCCCGTGGCAGACCATCGCCAGTGGTCGGGTCGCCGTCACCCGCGGGTCCTTCTGGCGCAGCGAACCCGCCGCCGCGTTGCGGGGGTTCGCGAACGGCGACTTGCCGGCCTCGACCATGTCCTCGTTGAGCTTCTCGAAGGCCGCGACCGGGAGGAACACCTCGCCGCGGACCTCGACCCGCGCCGGCACCGGATACTCCTCCGTCCCGGTCAGCTTGTGCGGGACGTTGTCGATCGTGCGGACGTTGGGCGTGACGTCCTCACCGGTCCGACCGTCGCCGCGGGTGGCGCCGCGGACCAGGCGGCCGTCCTCGTAGAGCAGGTTGATCGCCAGTCCGTCCACCTTCAGCTCGCACAGGAACTCCGCACCCTGGACGCCCTCCCGGTCCAGCCGTGCCTTCCACGACTGCAGGTCCTCGGCGGAGAACGCGTTGTCGAGGCTCATCATCTGCTCGAGGTGGTCGACCGGGGTGAACTCGGTGGACACCGCACCACCGACCTTCTGCGTCGGCGAGTCGGGGGTGCGCAGGTCGGGATAGCGGTCCTCGAGCTCCTCGAGGCGGCGCATCAGCGCGTCGAACTCCGCGTCCGACATCGTCGGCGCGTCCTTGACGTAGTAGCGCCAGCGCGCCTCCTCCACCCGCTCGGCGATCTCGAGGTGCTCCTCGCGGGCCTCGGGTGGTGCGGCCTCGACCGTGGCGCCGGACGTCTCGGGCAGCTCAGGAGTCTGCGTCATGCGCCTATCTTGCCGTGCAGCACCGACACCGTCGCGCCAGCACCCGACCCGGCTTGTCCGCCTTGAGAGGATCGAGCCATGCCAGCGCCCCAGCTCACCCGCCGTGACGTCGACGACCAGCCCCGCGGCCTCGTCCTGATGCTGCACGGCGGCCGGGCGGACGGCGTGACCCCGATCGACGACCGCAGCGCGTCGTGGCGCCGTTCCCGCTGGATGATGGGCCACATCGAGGGCCGGCTGGCCCGCGCCGGTG
>DATFGA010000256.1:0-3019 GCA_035249775.1 Nocardioidaceae bacterium
CGTAGCCGGCCGACCAGCGCAGGCACGTCCGCCAGGTCCGGCCACCCGCCGAGACTCGCCACCAGCGACGCCGGCAGGACGACGGGTGCGGCCACCTCGACGAGCGACTCCCGGTCGACGGTGGCACCGACCCGGCCCGCCGCGACGGTCTTGATCGTGTCGGTGACCGGTCGCACGCCGACACGCACCCGGTCCAGCACGACCGCGTAGTCGACCTGGGCGGCGATGAACCAGGCCGGCGTCAACGGGCAGGCGGCGTCATGCACGACGAGGGGCAGGCCGCGTGCGACCACGCTCGCCCACGGCGTATCGGCCGTCACCGGTTCGACCCGCGACGCGACCAGGGCTCGCGAGGCATGGGCGGTCAACGGCTCGCCGTGCAGGAGTACGCCGGCCAGGGCGACCGCGTCCACCACGACACCGACGGCGCGGAAACGGTCGGCCCCCGAAGGCGCGTCGGCCACGTCCGACGTACTCACCGGGCCCGGACATGCGAAGACCCCCGCGGCCGGAGCCACGGGGGTCTTGCGATGGAGCAGGAGCTCAGGACGCGAGGACTTCGTCGAGAAGTGCCTCTGCCTTGTCCTCGTTGGTGTGCTCGGCAAGCGCCAGCTCGGAGACGAGGATCTGGCGGGCCTTCGCCAGCATCCGCTTCTCGCCGGCCGACAGGCCACGGTCACGCTCGCGGCGCCACAGGTCGCGGACGACCTCCGCCACCTTCATCACGTCACCGGAGTGCAGCTTTTCGAGGTTCGCCTTGTAGCGACGGGACCAGTTGGTCGGCTCTTCCGTGTGCGCGGCGCGCAGCACGTCGAAGACCCGATCCAGACCTTCCTTGTCGACTACGTCTCGAACCCCTACGAGGTCCAGGTTGCAAGCAGGGACGCGGACGACGAGATCTTGCTGGGCGACGATCCGGAGGACCAGGTACTGCTTGTCCTCACCCTTGATCTGTCGGGTCTCGATGTCCTCGATTACTGCAGCCCCGTGATTTGGATAAACAACCGTTTCGCCGACGGTAAATGTCATGTGCCAAGTACCCCTTCCTAGGTGACTAGTCTAACACGGCCGGAGAAGTGGTCCCTTTACCGTTTGCGCAGGTCAGAGGGCACATTGGGGCTTGACAGAAGCGTCCTCGATATGCGTTATGGGGCGAAGTGCATGGCGTCGAGCAGCGGCAGATTCCTTGAAAACAAGGGGATTCGCGGGTCTGTTCACGCATCGGCGCCCAACCTGTTCAATACTGCGAGCCATGAAGTTCAGGAAGCAACCGGGGCTGGTCCTGTCGCTCGTCCTGGCCTGCCATCCCCTCCCGACGGCGGCCATGACGATCCTGCTGACCGCCGCGGCTGCCCTCACCGGAAGGTCCGGCGTCGAGTGCGCGCTGGTCGCTGCCACGGTCCTGTCCGGGCAGCTCACCATCGGCTGGATGAACGACGTCGTCGACCGGCACCGCGACAAGCGGGTCTCCCGTGAGGACAAACCGGTCGCGCTCGGCTGGGTCGACCCAGGAACGGTCACCTTCGCGATCGCGTGCGTCGTACTCCTGCTGATCCCGCTCTCGATCGCCAACGGCACCGTCGCCGGCATCGCGCACCTGCTCGCGGTCGCGTCGGCGTGGACGTACAACTTCTGGTTCAAGAAGACCGTGTTGTCCTGGTTGCCGTACGCCGTCTCGTTCGGTCTGCTGCCGGCGTTCCTGTCGTACGGCGGACTGGGTGGCGGGTTCCACGGGGGCCCACCGACGATTGCGATGACCGTGCTCGCGGCGCTGCTCGGCGTCGGCATCCACTTCCTGAACACGCTGCCCGATCTCGTGGAGGACAACGACACCGGCATCCGGCACCTGCCGCTGCGGATCGCGTTGAAGATCGGTGCGCCCCGGCTGTTGTGGATCTCGATCGCGTTCACGCTGCTCGCCGCGGTGGGGGTGGTGATCGCCGCCCTGACCGTCGGCGTCCGGCAGTGACCCAGTTAGACTCCTGCGTGTTTTGCGGGCCGCTCCGAGCGGTCCGGCAGCGCACCGAGAGGAACCGTGACGGCCGTGAACGCCACCCTTCGTCGCAGCATCGCCGCAGCAGCCGTTGCGCTCGCTGTCCCCGTGCTGTCGTCGTGCGGCTCGAACTTCAACGCGCCCACGGACCAGGTGTACACGCCGGGCATCGGCGTCAACAACCGCGACGGCAGCGTGGACGTGCTGCATGCGCTGATCGTCTCCGGTGAGGACGGCAGCGGCACGATCATCGCCGGGCTCGTCAACAACGACGAGCGCAATGACGACGCGCTGACCGAGGTCGCCGGAACGGGCGACGACCGCTCGATCGCCGTGGAGACCGCCGGCGCACCGATCGAGATCCCGGCCGGTCAGCTCCAGCAGCTCGCCGACGAGGGCAACGTCACGGTCACCGGCGACCAGATCCAGCCCGGCCGGTTCATCGAGCTCAGCTTCGCGTTCGAGCGCGGCCAGACCGTCATGGTCGAGGTCCCCGTCGTCTCCGCAGAGCACCCGGACTTCGCGGACGTACCGCTCCCCTCCTAGGGCACGGTCGCGCTTCGTTAGTGTGAAGCACATGACTGCGAACGCGCCGTACACGCTCGTCCTGCTCCGCCACGGCGAGAGCGAGTGGAACGCCAAGAACCTGTTCACCGGCTGGGTGGACGTGCCGCTGACCGAGAAGGGCCGGACCGAGGCGGCCCGCGGCGGGACGCTGATGGCCGACGCCGACGTGCTTCCCGACGTGCTGCACACCTCCGTGCTGCGCCGCGCGATCACCACCGCGCAGCTCGCCCTCGACACCTGCGAACGGCACTGGATCCCGGTCAAACGCTCCTGGCGGCTCAACGAACGGCACTACGGCGCGCTGCAGGGCAAGAACAAGAAGGAGACCAAGGAGGAGTTCGGCGAGGAGCAGTTCATGCTCTGGCGCCGCTCCTACGACACGCCCCCGCCGCGGATCGCCGACGACGACACGTGCTCCCAGATCGGGGACGCCCGGTACGCCGACCTCCCCGACGAGAT